>JACYLR010000135.1 GCA_015272465.1 Gloeomargaritaceae cyanobacterium C42_A2020_066 | reverse complement strand
CCGCAATCGAGACGACATCTTCGGTAAGCAAGGCTTGAACAAGGTTTTGCACCGCTTCTTGAGGCAATTTGTCCTCTACCCGCCGCCCCCGCGGGGCTGACAAACGGGGCCAGAAACAGCCCGCGTCCGGCTCGTACCAGTAGAGAATGGCGCGATCTGGGCTAATGAATTGGTACGCTTGGTCGATCAGCAACTTGAGGCGACTCTCAAAATCCTTGGCGGCCCGGCAACGACCCAGCACCTGAACCAAGGGTTCACCGGGTCGCTTCACCTGCTCCTGTTGTTGACTGGCCTCCAACCGCTCTAGGCCGGCCGAGAGTTCGCTGAGGACAATACCGCAACGCAGGCGGCCCTCATTACGCAGCACCATACCCCACCGAGAGGTGCCCAAAAGGGCCACGCCCATCATCCGATCCTGATGACGGATAGGCATCAGGGTGGCACCACTGATCGATAACCGCCGCATTTTGGTCTGCCACTCCCCGGTTTGGGGTTCGTCTCGCAGATCCGGGATATCGAGGGCAACCTTTTGCATCACCGACTGTTCCCAGATATCTCCAGGGGTGATGGTCAGCCGTTGGCGCAGCAGGGGGAGGTCGGTCTTTTCAGGAAGATACCCACCAATCCCAGTTAAGGTATGCCGATCAGGGTCGTACAGCCCCAGCCAGATGAAGGTATCCATTTCTGGGTCGGGCAGGCCGACACCTGTGATCACCCCTGGATTGAGGAGCTCCGCACGCAGGTAGTCCGTGGCCACCTGAACCAGTGCCTCAAGAGGACTATCCGCCCGGAGCTTATCGAGGGCAACAGCAAGAGCCGGTAACCGGCTGTCATCAGTGGGGGGGGGCGAGTACACAGGCCCTCCTGAAAGGCAGGTCGCTAGTCTCCATCCTATCGGCACTCTCCCGAAACCGCAGTAGCTTTAACGGGCAGGAAAGGGTCTCCTCCAAAACCTTGCGACTAGGACGGGGACACCCAATAGGCAACCTTGAGGTTGTAAGAACTGGCGTTGCCTACCTGCTACTTGCTCACATAGCTCAGCTTGCAGCGCTGGGTCACCATCCGGAAGGCTTCGATCACATCTTCGACCTGCCAGTCATGGAAGTTGTCACTGCCGACCCCGCATTCGTAACCAGCGTTGACTTCTCGTGCATCCTCGCGCATCCGTTTCAGAGAATCCATGTGGCCCTCGTGAACGACCTGCTTGCCGCGCAGGACACGCATCTGGCAATTACGCACTAACTTACCGGACTGGATGTAGCACCCGGCCACTATGCCCTTAGCGGTTGAGAAGGTAGCCCGCACGACTGCTGTTCCCAGGGGTTCCTCCACCAGTTCAGGGTCTAGGAGGCCCTCCATTGCGGCCTCAATATCCTCCAGAAGCTGGTAGATGATCGTGTACTCGCGAATGTCCACTCCCGCCTCGTCAGCAGCACGCCGGGCACCTGAGGCCAAGCCGGTGTTGAAGCCCACAATGACTGCCCCACTAGCGGCGGCCAAATCCACGTCGGTTTCCGTAACTTCCCCAGGTGCCGACATCAAAACCCGTACTTGAACTTCCTTTTGGGGCAGTTGGGTCAAAGAGGCCAAAATCGCCTCAAGAGAACCCTGTACATCGGCTTTGAGGATCAGGTTCAGCTCCTTGAGTTGACCGGTCTGCACCTGTTCTGACAAGGTACCGAGGCTGACCCGCCGACTGGCAAGGGTTTGCTGCATGCGAGACTTCTGCTGAAGGGCACGCTCTTCGACAAGGGCCTTGGCGACTTTTTCATCGCTGTAGACCTGGAAGTCGTCACCGGCCGCTGGAACATCCGCCAGACCCCAGATTTCTACTGCCGCAGAGGGGGGTGCGAATTTGAGGCGTTGACCCCGATCGTCGATCATGGCCCGGACTTTGCCCATTGACACCCCAGCAACAACCAAGTCGCCCACACGGAGGGTGCCATTCTGCACGAGGAGGGTCGCCACAGGGCCACGGGAGCGATCGAGGTGTGCCTCAATGACCGTGCCCTTGGCCGGCCGATCTGGGTTGGCCCACAGGTCGGTCACTTCAGAAACCAGCAGGATCATCTCCAAGAGACTATCCAGGTTTTCGCCTTTGAGGGCGCTGACGGGTACCATTACGGTTTCGCCGCCCCATTCTTCGGGAACCAGGTTAAATTCGGTGAGTTCCTGCTTGACCCGGTCAGGATTGGCATCGGGCTTGTCGATCTTGTTGATAGCCACGATGATCGGCACCTGGGCTGCTTGCGCGTGGCGAATGGCTTCCGCTGTTTGGGGCCGTACGCCATCATCGGCAGCCACCACCAGAATGGCAATGTCGGTCACTCGCGCTCCCCGTGCTCGCATAGCAGTAAAGGCTTCGTGGCCGGGGGTATCTAGGAAAGTAATCCGCTGGAGGTGGTCTTCGTGAGGGACTTCCACTTGGTAGGCCCCGATGTGCTGGGTAATGCCGCCTGCTTCGCCCGCCGCCACTTTGGTCTTGCGGATGGCATCAAGGAGAGTGGTCTTACCGTGATCCACGTGTCCCATAACGGTCACTACGGCCGGCCGCCGTACTAGGTGTTCTAGGTCGGCATCATCCAGCATCTCACCGGTTTTGGCAGCGGTGGGCACAGTCTGGGCAACCGTATCGATCACCACACCCAGTTGCTCGGCTACCACCGTGGCCGTTGGAATGTCCAGGGTCTGGTTAACCGTAACAGCCATGCCCCGCATAAACAGGATTTTGATGATCTCAGTTTCAGGGGCCACCAGTTGATCGGCCAGTTCCTGCACGGTAATCCCCTCACTGAGGGTGAGAATCTCAGGTCGCTGGCGAGTTGCTGGCGCCGCTTCAGCAGCGGGCGCTTCAGAACGGCTCACCGGCCCACGCTTGAGGCGCGCGGCCGGCCGGGCCGTGGTGGTGGGGCGAACCGTAGTCACGCCGCGAGGCTGGGCCGGCCGGGCGAGGGCCAAGGTAACTTGCGGGGCCAGATCGGCCTCGTCGGCCCCTGAGAGTGTCAGATCTTCCTCTTCATCCTCAACGTCAGTCCGGCCACGACCGCGCCGCTTCTGCTTAGCCGCAGCGGATTTGGCCCGCTCCTCCAGGGCTTCCTCTTCCTCGCGGGTACGTTTTTTCCCTAGGGTGCGTGCCCGGTGGTCGGCATCCGTCGCGCCAGGGGTGGCCACATCTTGCGGGCGCGCCACCGGCCGGATCAGACGCTCTGGAGGGGTGACAATCAGGAGCTCAGGCTCTGGAATCATCCCTTCCGAGCTACCACTCTGCCGGTCTAAAGAGGGCGCTCCAGGGGGGTCACCCACCCGGCGAGGACGAACAAGGAGACGGGGAGGCTGGGCCTCCGAGCGGGCCGGAGCCGGAGCGAGAGAGGGAGGGGCCTGGGCTTCGGAACTGCGGCGGGCCGGAGAGTTGAGGGGTTCGGGGCGCGACGGGTTGGTGGATACGGCCGGCCGGGGAGTGCCCTCCCATTCTGGGGACGGGTCGGCGGTGGTGGGGGCAGGGGGAGGAGCTTCCCCCTGGCGGCGGGGCGGCACCACCAGCCGGGGCGACACGGTGCCATCGGAGCGGCCAGCTTCTCCTGGGACTCCTCCAGCCTGGTGACGGCGGATATCAAGGATCTGGGGGCGGGGATTGGGTTTGACCGGCTTTGCAGGGGCCACGGCCGGCCGACGGGTCGAGCCTTCCCCTTCAGGACGCGGACGACTGCCTCCAGCACCAACCTCCGAATTCCCCCCGCCACGGCCAGGGTCTAGGTTCGGGTTGCTCTGTGGGCGACGCGGCTCCGTTGGGGCACTTGGACTACTCCGGAGCCGCTGAGCAGCTTGGCGCAGAGTCTCGGCTTCAGCGTCTGTAATCGTACTGCTGTGGCTCTTGTAGGAGATCTGATGCTCCTTACAAAGCGCCAATATGTCCTTGTTGTCCAGGTTTAACTCCCGTGACAAATCGTAAAGCCTGACCCGATTATTCATTCGATGCGCTGAACCCTTTCGAGGAAAACAGTGAGCTAGAGTAGGGGAAAACGGTAGGCGGTCAGCACCGCTGCCGGCGGTTCAAAATCCCGTTGGGCAAGCCCTGCGGCCGGCCGTTGGCCCCACTCCTACCATAGCCTATACTGCTCTCAGGATCGGGTGAATGTCCCAACCTGTAACTGGACGGACGGGGCAAGTCCCCGCTCTTCAATGGTATCCGGGCCACATGGCTCAGGGTCTACGGGCCTTTCGAGAGCAGTTGCCCCGGATTGATATGGTTCTGACGGTGCTGGATGCACGTATTCCCCAGGCCAGCTACCATCCCCTCTGGCAAGTATGGCTCGGTGAACGCCCCCAGGTGATCCTCCTCAACCGCATTGATCAGGTCTCCCCAGCAGTGGGGCAAGCCTGGTGTCAGTGGTGGCGGGCGTCCGGCTGGCAAACCTTCCCCACCAACGGTCAAACGGGGCAGGGCGTTGCCCAAGTGGTTCGGGCGGCCCAGCAACTGGGTGCAGCAATCAACCGACACCGCCAGGGACGCGGTCTCAAACCCAGGGCGGTGCGCCTAGCGGTCGTGGGCTGTCCCAATGTCGGTAAATCTGCCCTGATCAACCGCCTGCTGGGCAGGCGGGTCGCGACCAGTGCTCCTCGTCCAGGAGTGACCCGCCAGGTACGCTGGGTGCGTCTGGGCACGGATCTCGATCTCATGGACACACCGGGCCTGCTCCCCCCGCGTCTGGAAGACCAAGATGCGGCCCTCAAACTGGCGATTTGTGATGACATCGGAGCGGCAGTCTACGACGCACCCCGGATTGCCACCCATTTGGTGGACTATCTGACCGTTCTTGAGCCCCTGGTTTTAGAACGGAGGTATGGGTTACGCCCTGAAATCGAGGGAAGCGAAGCCTACTTGGAGACCTTGGGTGAGCGTCACCACTGGGACTCAGAACGCACCGCCCAGCGCCTCCTGCAAGACTTCCGCCAGGGACAGTTGGGCACCTTGGCACTGGAATATCCCCCTACGCCAGCGGCACCAACTCCCCCCAGTGGGCCACACACACCGTCGCCTGGTGGAGTCGCGCCGCCGGATGAAGCCCCCAAGTGACTCCAACGCCGCCGGCCGTACCGGCAGCACGGGCCATGATCATGTCAACCGGGGCATCCCCAATGATGAGGGTTTGAGCAGGGGAAACCCCTAGGACAGTGCAGGCAGCCGTCACCAAGCTGGGGTGGGGCTTGTTCGGGCCATCCCTGACGCCCCAGTAGCCAGCCAACAGGGGTTCAAGCCGGTTATGCCGCACAAAAGCCTCAACCTGGGCGGGGGTGTCAGCGGAAAGGATCGCTTGACGAACGCCCCGCTGGGCTAACTCTTCCAGCAGTGGTCGGGCAGCAGGGATGAGCGGCTGGGGAACCATCTGGGCAGCTACGGTCGTAAAGCCTTCCTGGACAAGAGCTAAGGCCGTCAACCAGTCATACCCAACTGCGGCGAGGCCAGCGGCGGTGGCGACCTCGGTCTCATGGCGACTGCCCACGGCCAGCAAGCCCTGGGGGTTAAGACCCTCGACAGTTAATCCCAGGATGGCGTTCAGTTGGGTCTCAATGCCAGGTACCCGTTCCGCCAGCCACGCCACTCGCCGCCGTCCCACCTCCATCCAGTAGGCCCGCGCATCCGTAAGGGTGCCATCCTTATCCCAGAAAATGACGGCGATCCGGGGAAAGACCACATCCCTGGCGCGCAGGCCGGCCGTCATGGCTGCGGCAGCCGGAGGTAGTTAACCAAGCCTAGGAACCCTAGACGGTAGCTTTCTGGCCCAAAACCACTAATTTGGCCAATGGCGACGGGCGCTATCCAGGATTGGTGCCGGAAGGCTTCTCGGCTGTGAATATTGCTTAAGTGAACCTCGACCGTCGGCAAACCGACGCCAGCAATCGCATCTCGAAGGGCCAAACTCGTGTGGGTATAGGCACCCGGATTGATTAACAGACCCTGGCAACGGGTACGGGCAGCATGAATGTGATCAATGAGTACACCCTCGTGGTTGGACTGGTGGATATCCACCGTCACTCTAAGGGATTCGGCCATTGACTCGATTAACCGGTCAACATCAGCCAGAGTCTGATGGCCGTAAATACCAGGCTCACGTAGCCCCAACAGGTTCAGGTTAGGCCCGTGGAGGACTAGAATGTGCACCGAACGACATCACCTGGAACGTCCTAGCGGCGCAACCGAGAGCGATCATGAACTGGAACAGGAATGGGTTCGGCTTCGGGCTGAACCGAAGGCCCCAACAGCACATCAAGCAAGCGCTGGAGCCAGTCCCGCAATTTGTCCAGTAGATCGTTCATGGGTGAGGGCAGGGGTTGGTGAAGGTGAGACGAGCCGTCATTGACGCCCTAGCACCAGTATATCAGCCCCCATCGGTGCCGGACACCTAGGGATGGCGCAGTTCGTCGATCACCAGAGCTGCCACGGTGGCAAACACAGTGATGCCCAAAGCCACCCAGGGGTCTTGTCCCTGGCTCACTGCAAAGGAGGTCACAACCCCAGCCCCAAGGCCGGCAGTGGCAATCGCAGTCGGCCAATCCTTTTCCGTGGGTTTGTACATATTTTCTTAAGGTGAACTTCGGGTAGCGGGTTTGAAGTGCCCAACACCCTACCACTGCTATTTCGCGAAAAACAGGCCGCAACCCAGTCCCTGCAATCAACCTTCAAGTTTCCTTAAATTGCTTAAGAACGGCCGGCCGGTGCGCGGCGCTACCTGCGGAAGGGCTTGTGGCAAGATGAAAAGTGCCCGTTCCAGACGACTTCACCTTGCCCACCCTTGGCGTCAACATCGACCACGTCGCCACCCTGCGCCAAGCGCGGCGAACCGTGGAACCCGATCCCATTGCTGCGGCAGTCCTCGCCGAATTGGGGGGTGCAGACGGCATCACGGTTCACCTGCGGGAGGATCGGCGGCACATTCAGGAGCGGGATGTGCGGTTGTTGCGCCAGATGGTACGCACCCATCTGAATCTGGAAATGGCGGCCACCCCGGACATGGTGACCTTAGCCTGTGACCTGCGGCCGGCCTACGTCACACTGGTGCCGGAGCGACGGGAGGAGGTGACCACCGAGGGGGGCCTGGACGTGGCAGCCCAGGTGGAAGCCCTGACGCAGGTGGTGGAGACGCTCCAGGATCAGCGGATTCCCGTCAGTCTGTTCATTGATCCCCACCCCGTGCAGGTGAAGGCGGCAGCCCAAACCGGTGCCCAGTGGATCGAGTTACACACCGGGCGCTACGCCGACGCAAGGGATGAGGCCGGACGACGGACGGAACTATCTCACCTGGAAACGGCCTGCTACCTAGCCCGAGAAGCCGGGCTGCGGGTGAATGCGGGGCACGGCCTCACCTACTGGAATGTCTTGCCGGTGGCCCAAATGGCGGGGATGGAGGAATTGAACATCGGACACAGTATCATCAGTCGCGCGGTGCTTGTTGGTTTGGAGCGTGCCGTGCGGGAGATGAAGCAGGCCATGCGGGGAACCCTATGACCACCACTTATCACTACGTCCTAGCCAGTCGTCACTTCCTCATGGAGGAGGAACCCCTAGAGGAAGTCCTGCGGGAACGGCAGCGGGATTATGAGGCCAAGGGTAAGGCCATTGACTTTTGGCTGGTGCCAGAACCTGCGTTTCTGGAGGCTCCGGAAATGGCTGTGGTGCGTACCCAGTGTCCCCGGCCGGCCGCGGCGGTGATCTCCACGAATCCCCAGTTCATCACCTTTCTGAAACTGCGCTTGGAATTCGTCCTCACCGGCTCCTTTACCGCCCCCTCTGCCACCCTGCCCGATCCCCTGGCTTCCGGCCAAGCCCAGGTCAGCAATGGATGAGTTGCAGGTGGGTCAAGCAGTGTGCGTCGTCACAGCCCCCCTTTACTGGAAAACCGCCGACCCGATGCCGATGCTACGGCCCCCCGACACGGTGGCGGTGGGAGAAGTAGGCACCGTAGTTGACCGGCGGCCGGCCGGCTACTGGGCGGTGCGGTTTAACCGGGGCGTCTTTCTGGTGGAGAGTCGCCACCTAGCTGCCGCTGATTCTGCAACCGATTCCCCACAACCCTGAATTCCATGGAGACTTTTTCCCCAACCCTGACAGGTTTGGCCCCCGGCCGGCCGAACCGGGTCGCCACAGTTCAGCGCACAACCGGCGAAACCCAGGTGCGCGTCACCCTCAACCTGGATGGTCAGGGCGAGTGCCAGGCAGCTACAGGCATCCCCTTTCTAGATCACATGCTCCATCAGTTGGCCTCCCACGGCCTGCTGGATTTGCAGGTGGACGCCCAGGGTGACTTGCACATTGATGACCACCACACCAACGAGGATGTGGGCATTACCCTGGGACAAGCCCTCGCCCAAGCCGTCGGTGATCGCCGGGGCATCCATCGGTTCGGCCATTTTGTGGCCCCACTGGACGAGGCTCTAGTACAGGTGGCTCTCGACTTCTCCGGCCGGCCGCACCTCAGCTATGGCCTTGTCCTACCGACCCAGCGAGTGGGCACCTACGACACCCAACTGGTGCGGGAGTTTTTCGTCGCCCTCGTCAACCACAGCCAGATCACCCTCCACATCCGCCAATTGGACGGGATCAACACCCATCATCTGATCGAAGCCACCTTCAAAGCCATGGCCCGTGCCCTCCGCCAAGCCCTAGAGTGGGATTCCCGGCGCGCCGACCAGGTGCCTAGCTCCAAGGGCGTCCTCTAGGCCGGCCGGCGCTTAGAATAGACTAGCTTTGGCGCTGACCCTACCCTGAGGTGACCGGCATGGCCGCCCCCACAACTGACAATCCCGATAAGCAAAAGGCCCTGAACCTGGTCGTCAACCAGATCGAGCGCAGCTTCGGTAAGGGCGCGATCATGCGCTTGGGGGACGCCGCCCGGATGCGGGTGGAAACGGTTTCCAGCGGTGCCCTCACCCTAGACCTAGCCCTGGGGGGGGGATTGCCCCGGGGCCGAGTGGTCGAAATCTACGGGCCGGAAAGCTCCGGAAAAACGACCCTGGCCCTCCACGCCATTGCTGAAGTGCAGCGAACGGGGGGGATTGCGGCCTTTGTCGATGCGGAACACGCCCTCGACCCCACCTATGCGGCTGCCCTAGGAGTGGATATCGACAACCTCCTGGTTTCCCAGCCGGATACGGGGGAAGCTGCCCTGGAAATTGTGGATCAGTTGGTGCGCTCGACTGCGGTTGATATTGTCGTGGTTGATTCGGTGGCAGCCCTTGTGCCCCGCGCCGAAATTGAGGGGGAAATGGGCGAGATGCAGGTGGGACTCCAGGCTCGGCTGATGAGCCAAGCCCTGCGCAAAATCACCGGCAATATTGGCAAAACCGGCTGTATTTTGGTCTTCCTGAACCAACTCCGCTCCAAGATCGGCGTCATGTACGGTAGTCCAGAGACGACCACTGGCGGGAATGCCCTCAAGTACTACGCCTCGGTGCGATTGGATATTCGCCGCATTCAGAGCCTGAAAAAGGGCACAGAGGAATACGGTTCCCGGGTGAAGGTCAAGGTGGCCAAGAACAAGGTGGCGCCCCCGTTCAAGATTGCCGAGTTTGATGTGATCTTTGGCAAAGGTATTTCCCAGAGCGGCTGTGTCCTTGACTTGGCAGAGCAGATCGGCCTCGTGAAGCGCAAGGGGGCCTGGTATAGCTACCAGGGGGACAACATTGGTCAAGGCCGGGAAAACACCCTGCAATACCTGGAGGAAAATCCGGCGGTGCGCGCCACGATTGAGGAGCAGGTACGCCAGCAGATCACCAGCGGCTCGGTGGCCGCGCCCACCGTTAAACCCACCGCCGAGGATCAGGATGAGGCTGGCCCTGAGTCATGAGTGAGGCGGAAGCCGGGCTAGATCTAGTCCAGGTGGTGCAACAACTGCGGCGCAAGGAGGGCACCTGGGTAGCCTGGGGACTAGGCTGCGCCCAACTCCAGAAAGCAGGGCACCGACCAGAAGCTATTTTCGAGCAAACGGGATTTGAGCCAGCCCTTCAGAATCAATTGGTGGTCGCCGCCCAGGTTTATCAGAGTCTCCAAGACCTGGGTACACCAGCTCTGTTGGAGCACTACCAAACCCGCGGCAACGAAACCCTTTACGAACTGCGACTGCTCTCCCAAACCCAGCGAGTGGCGGTGGCGACCTTGGCCCTCCACAAGGGGCTGGATAGTCTGGCGGTGCGGGAGGTGGTTAAAGCAGTACGGGAACGGAGTCAGTTCAAAGCGCCTGCGGAATTTACGGATCTGCCGGGGGATGCAGTGGCCTTCCAGTGTTGGCGGTTGGTGCGGCAGCAGGACGACCTCGCCAAGCGCTCCCAGTTGATTGCCCGCGGCCTCGCCTTTGCCCAGAGTGAAAGTGCCCGTAGCGTGCTGGAGAAAGCGTTGCTGGCCTTGACGGCGGCGCCAGCCCCCAAAGCACCCTTGCTGCCGCTTTACCGGCTAGAGGCCGTGACGGAGCAACCCCGGATTGTGCCCCTCGCCGGCCGGCCGCCCCTGACCCCGGAGACCTGGGCAGCGGTACCAACCTGTTCTCCAGAGGGCGTGTTTGGGGTGCTATCCGTTTCCGCCGCTAGTCAATGGGTAGCCCTACCTCAGTGGCAAGCCCTGCGTCAAGCGACCGATCCCGTTGCAGTCGTGGGGGTAGGGGCTGATCTGCCGGGGGATACCCTCGACCCGACGGAGCCGGTACTGCTGGTGGTCGACCGGGCCAACCGGGTCTGGGATACCCTGGGCTATAGTTTCGTGGAAACGGCCGGCCGGCTGACGGTGCGGTGGTTACCGGAAGCCCCTGAGCAGCCCCTGTTCGGTCGCGTAGTAGTGGTGGTGCGCGCCCCCCGCATTTTGGATGAACAGGTGATCAAAGAACCCTGGCAGTTGGAGGAGTAGGTCGGGTGGACCTACTGCGTTCCCTGCCCCTGGGCCTTTACCTGGAACAGCCGCGCACCTGGCTCCATAGCCTAGACGCCCGAGTCAAGTTTTTTTGGCTGATGGGTCTGCTGCTGTCGCCGATCTTGGCCAATGCCACCTGGCGGGTGGGGTTGGTGGTGCTCTTGGTGGGGATTACCCTGGGAGCTGGCCTGCCACTGCGGGTTTGGCTACGGCAGATGGGCGGTCTAGGGCTATTCTGTGTTCTGGTGCTGGGGATTTCGGCCTTGGCCCCAGATGGCCTGTTGGTGCCGGCCCAGTCGCGGCTACCGGTGGATGAACTGGCCTATACCCTGCCCCCCACAGTTCAGTCCCCGGCGATGCCCGGCCGGCCGGCCGCAACAGCACGCCCCTCCAGCTTGCCATCGGCCTCCACCTACCGCTATGTCCTGTGGGAAGCCCGCCTCTGGCGCATGACGCTTCAGGTAACCCGCCGTTCCTGGGAGTTGGGGCTGCGGGTCAGTACGCTGCTATTTACCCTGGTCTACAGCACCACGCTTTACCTGTTGACCACCCCCTCCGAGGAAATGGCCTTGGCCTTGGCCTGGTATCTCCAACCCCTGGGGCGAGTGGGCTTGCCGGTGCCCGAACTCACCCTCACCCTCACCCTGGCCCTGCGGTTTGTGCCCCTTGTTCTAGAGGAAGTCCAGAACCTGCTGCGGGCGGTACGCACTCGCGCCATCCGCTGGCATCGCCTGGGTTGGAAGGAGGTAGTCAATCTCTGGTTGCTGGTGACGGAGCGGTTGCTGAGCAACTTGTTTCTGCGGGCAGAGCAGACAGCCGCCGCCCTCTATGTGCGCGGCGTCACTGAGTTGGGGCACTACCGCATGGTGGGCCACACGTTCCGGCTGGGATGGAAGGATTGGCTGGCCCTGGTGGCCTGTGCCCTGTTCTGGGGCCTGCGCCTAGGGTTGTCGGGCTAGGGTGGGATCGCTAGGCTGGTCTGCAACAAGGAGACCCTCCCATGACCGCTGACCTGCTGACGGTGCGTAACCTGGCGGTGACTTTTCCGGGGGACGGCCGGCCGATACAGGCGGTGGCCCACCTTTCCTTGAGTCTCCAGCCGGGGCAAATCCTGGGGTTAGTGGGGGAATCAGGTTCGGGCAAGTCGGCGACGGCCCTAGCCTTGATGGGCTTGGTGGCTCCTCCCGGACAGGTGACGGGCGCGGTGATCTGGCAGCCCCCGGGCCGGCCGGCCGTGGATTTACTCCAGCTTTCCGCGGCGGCGTGGACAGGGTATCGGGGCCGGGACTTGGGCATGGTGTTTCAAGAACCGATGAGCGCCCTCAACCCGGTGTATGCCTGTGGGTTTCAACTGATCGAAGCGATCCAGCGGCATCACAGGCTCACTCGGCCGGCCGCCGAGCAGCGCGCCCTACAACTCCTCGAAGAAGTGCAACTCCTCGCAACCGGTGCTAGCCAAATGCCAGATGCTCGTCGTCTGCTGGCACGCTACCCCCATCAATTTTCCGGCGGACAGGTGCAGCGCTGGGTGATTGCCATGGCCCTCGCAGGCGACCCGCAACTCCTAATTGCCGATGAACCCACCACAGCCCTGGATGTCACGGTGCAGGCAAGCATCCTGGCCTTATTGCGACAAATTTGTCAACAGCGCAAGATGGCCCTCCTTTTGATCAGCCATGACCTAGGCGTCGTGGCGGGTCTGGCTGACCGGGTGGGCGTCATGTACCAGGGCGCGCTGGTGGAGAGCGGCCCCTTGGCCCAAGTCTTTGGCCAACCCCAGCATCCCTATACCCAGGGTCTGCTCCACTGCCGTCCTCAACCCCAACGGCGCTGGCGCTACCTACCCACCCTCGAGGACTACCTGAATACCAACGGCCACAGCCGGCCGGCCCCTGTAGAAGTGAGTACCCCGGCGGTGCAAGCCCGTGCAGCAGCCCTAGCCCAAGCCCCCACCCTAGTCGCTGTAGACAATCTCCGGGTGGCCTACCCGGTGCGAGGGTTGTGGGGCCAGACGGAGCGCTACGCCATGGCTCTCCAGGGTATTTCCTTCACGATTCAAGCCGGTGAAACCCTGGGGCTGGTGGGGGAATCGGGCTGTGGGAAATCCACCCTAGCCCGCACCCTCGTCGGTTTGGTAGCCCCCACCCAAGGGCAAATCACCTTTCAGGGCATAGACATCACTCGATCCCGCGGCCGACAGCGGCAGCAGACCCGCCGTCAGATGCAGTTGGTGTTCCAAGACCCCTTTAGCTCCCTCAATCCGCGCCTCTCTGTGGGCGAAGCCATTGGAGAACCCCTGCGCGTCCATCAACCCCAGATCTCGGCCCGAACCCGGAGGCAGCGAGTGGCAGAACTGTTGGAACGGGTGGGGCTTGACCCCCGGGCGGCCGGCCGCTATCCCCACGAATTTTCGGGGGGGCAGCGCCAGCGCATCTGTATTGCCCGCGCCCTAGCCCTCCAACCCCGCCTGGTGATCTGCGATGAAGCCGTGTCAGCCCTAGATGTGTCGGTGCAGGCCCAGATTCTCAATCTCCTCAAGCAGCTTCAGGAAGACCTGGGCCTCACCTATTTGTTCATTTCCCACGACCTAGGGGTGGTGCGGTTTATGAGCGACCGGATCATGGTGATGAACCGGGGCATCATTGAAGAAATCGGGCCGGCCGAACTCGTCTACCATCAACCCCAGAGTACCTACACCCAGCAGTTGATTGCCGCCATCCCCGACCTGAACCTAGACAATCTCCATCCCCCTCGCCCAAACCTCAACTGACAGAACCCAAACCTCAGGGAACGCCCATTCCCCCCCAAGACAGGGATGGAACTCTCGGCCACACCTAGCTGACCCGCAGGCGTCTTCCGAGAACACCGCACTCTAGAATGCTGGGCATAGGGTGCGTGGAGGATGAGAAGTGCTCGATCTTGTCAAAGTAGGTACTCAGGTTGAGGGCCTCAGTGCCTATCTAGCCGAAGAAAAGCAGGTCAACCTTCGCCACCTCAAACACGCCCAGACCTTCTGGCAGCAAGCCCAAGCCCAGCCCCAGCTTCTCCTCGACCGCCATCCAAGCCCCCCAGCCCGGCCGGCCTTCACCACAGCCCTACCCCTCGAACCCCTGGATACCTGCATCACACTGGAGCCCGCCCCCAACCGCCACACCGTTCTGGCCACTGACGGCTCCCAAATTGCCCCCAGCCATCACGAAATCGCCTACTGCTACCTGATTAACATTGGCTACGTAGCCCTCCAATACGGCAGCGGCCGGCCGGCTCGCCTGGATAGCATCCCGGAAATCTTTTACAAAACCGACGACCTCTACCGCTGCCGGCGCTGGGGTCTACGCACTGAAGACTGGATGGGCCACCGCCGCACCCAAATGGAGATGACCCTCCTGGCTGAACTGACGACCCAGTGGCGCGCCCAGCACCCCGATGAACCCGCCGTCGCCCTCGTGGATGGTTCCCTCACCTACTGGTTCCTAGAACCCTTACCCGCCGAAGCGCGCACCCTGATTCTGGAGCCTATCTTGGCCGCTTGGCAGCAATTACGAACCCTTCGCGTCCCCGTGGTTAGCTACTTGAGCGCCAGTCGCAGCATCGAAGTCCTCAACAGCTTGCGACTCCTGGCCTGCCCCTACCCCGAAATCGATTGTCAGGCCCACTGTCGCGGCCAAGCCGAAGGGGCTCCCTGCGACCAATGGCGTTCTCTGCGAGACACCAGCCTGGCCCAGACCCAACTCCAGCCCGGCCAGCGCGGCCCCCGATGGCAAAGCACCGCCCGCATCCTGGAAACCTATGGTGAATCCACCATCCACTTTTGCTACCTGCACGCCGGTGCGGAAGTCGCCCGGCTGGAATTCCCCAGTTGGTTAGACACGCCGACATTGAACATAGCCCTAGGACTGGTACTCGCCCAAGTGACCAAAGGTTACGGCTATCCCGTAGCTCTGGCAGAGGCCCACAATCAAGCCGTGGTGCGGGGACAGGATCGCAGCCGCTTCTTCAGTTTGGTCAATGCCCAGTTAATCCGCCAAGGTATGGGGAGCAGTCAGGTCTCTGCCAAGGAAGCCCGCAAACGCATCAGCCCAGCTTGAATTGATACAGTCAGATGGGCTGAATTCGCTGAGCTTCCTGCTCGGCCGCTTGGGCCAGCCGCTGCGCGACCCGTTCTGCATGGGGCCGAATCAGTGACCACACGAGAGGCGCTAGCCAACCCCGCAGGGTCACAGAATAGGTGATCTGGGTTCCCAGCACGGTGGAATGTACCTGATAACTGACCTGCTCCTCAATGCCCGGCAAGGCAAACACCCGAAAACTCAAGAATTCACCCTGATCGACCCGCTCGACAAACAGCCGCATCCGCAGCGGCGACAGGCGAGAGACAGCCTCAAACAGAATGCCTGGTTTGGCCAGCAATCCCCAGGGAACATCCGCCCGTGCCATCAGGGGGTGCCAAGACAAGTCACCCAGATTCGCCAGTTTCCACCAAATCCGCTCAACAGGTGCCGTACTCAGAGCACGGTAGGTTTTGATCACGACCCAGCGACGGACAGGAGGCCGTCGGCGGCGCGTGTTCATGACCAACAGCCCCCCTACTCAGTGATTTAATCAATTCTAGGCCCCCAGCGAGAACAGACCCATGACGGCTTCCTCAGTTCCCACTCCTCCTACAGTCCTGCCGGCTCCCCCCCCTGCTGATTCCCGGGAACGGGTGAAGGGCTTTTTACTGACTCTCCAGGATCACATCTGTGAGGCGCTGGAAAGGGTGGATGGCCAGGGTCATTTCTGTCAAGACAGTTGGGAGCGTCCAGAGGGCGGCGGGGGAGCCTCTCGAGTTCTGGAAGGGGGCGCCGTCCTCGAGCGTGGTGGCGTCAATTTTTCCGAGGTCTGGGGGCAGCAACTGCCGCCCTCAATCCTGGATCAGCGGCCCGAAGCGCGGGGTCACCGCTTCTATGCCACTGGCACCTCCATGGTGTTGCATCCCCGCAACCCCTACGTACCCACGGTTCACCTCAACTACCGCTACTTTGAGGCCGGGCCGGTGTGGTGGTTCGGGGGCGGGGCCGACTTGACGCCCTACTATCCCTTCCAGGAAGATGCTGCCCATTTCCACAAAGCCCATAAACACGCCCTAGATAAGCACCACACATCCTATTACCCAGTCTTCAAACGCTGGTGCGATGAGTACTTCTTCCTCAAACATCGGAATGAGATGCGCGGGATCGGGGGTATTTTCTTCGACTATCAGGATGGCCTCGGTGCCCTCTACAAAGGCCCCCATCCCACAGGGCAAGCAGCACTTCACAGTACTGAACTCGGGGAACCGGCCGGCCGGCCGTGGGAGGCCCTCTTCGCGATGGTACAAAGTTGCGGCCAAGCCTTCCTGGAAGCCTACCTGCCAATTGTGGAGCGGCGGCAGACCACAGCCTATGGCGAGCACCAACGCCAGTTCCAGCTCTATCGGCGGGGACGCTACGTGGAATTCAACCTTATCTACGACCGAGGCACCATCTTTGGCTTGCAGACCAATGGCCGCACGGAATCGATCCTGATGTCCATGCCCCCCTTGGCCCGCTGGGAGTATTGCTTTCAGCCCACCCCCCACAGTCCTGAGGCCGAACTCTACGAGGTCTTCCTCAAACCCCAAGACTGGGCTGCCCAAGCCACAGATTAGCTCCCCGCTCAGACGGGGACTGGGCCTAGAATGGGTAACAGACCGATACGCAACTTTTGGCTAGCATGAATATTTTGAGTGCCCTGCGGGCGCAGCCTGCCCAACCGACGATTGCACCCCAGCGTCGCATCTCGATCAAATCTGAGCGGGAAATTGCCATCATGCGCCAGGCCGGCCGGATCGTGGCGACGGTGCTCAAGGAAATCAGTCAGTTGGCAAAGCCGGGGATGACGACAGCAGATCTGGATGCCTACGCAGAAAAGCGGATTCGTGAAATGGGTGCAACCCCCAGTTTCAAGGGCTACCACGGGTTCCCCGCCTCAATCTGCGCCAGTGTCAACCACGAGGTCGTGCACGGCATTCCCAACCCTAGGAAAGTCTTACGAGAAGGGGATGTGGTTAAAGTCGATACCGGCGCGTTTTACGAGGGATTCCACGGAGATTCCTGTATTACCATCGGGCTTGGGCACATGTCAGACCAGGCCAGTCATCTGATCCGAGCAGCAGAAGAAGCGCTCTACCGGGGTATTGCTCAGGTGAAGGCAGGCCATACTCTGATCGATCTAGCGGGGGCTATTGAGGATTACGTCAAATCCCAGGGGTTCGCGATTGTTGAAGACTTTACAGGCCACGGGGTCGGGCGCAATCTCCACGAAGAGCCTTCCGTATTTAACTTCCGCACCCAGGAACTACCCAACGTCAAACTACGGGCGGGCATGACCTTAGCCATCGAGCCAATCGTCAATCAAGGGTCTCGACACACCCGAATTCTGAGGGATCGATGGACAGCGGTTACTGTGGACAACAAGCTTTCAGCCCAATTCGAGCACACCGTGCTGGTGACGGAAACGGGTTACGAAATCCTCACAGATCGCACTCAAATTAGTACCTGATTGATGGGGAGAACGGCTCTAGGCCGCTTCCAAAATCACCAGAACCTGGCCAGCAGTAACCAAATCACCAGTGGCGCAGGTCACTTGGGCAATCTGACCAGAAACTGGGGCTGCCACTGAAATCTCCATCTTCATGGCCTCTAAGATCAGTACATTCTGCCCCTCCTCAACACGCTGGCCAATCTCAACCAAAATTTGCCAGACTGTCCCAGACACATCTGAGGTTACAGTCGTCTGATTAGCGGTGATCTCAATTTCCAGGGAGACCGATGTCGATTCTGTAGACAACTCTTCCTGACGTCCGAACTCTCCGGCCCGAACCCAATGTTCACGTTCGGCCGTAAATGCAGATTGCTGCTGATTCCGGAATTCAGCAATTGACTGAGCATTAGCATCCAGAAATTCTTGATAGTCCCGCAGTCTAAATATCTCCTCCCGGATCTCCAACTTCACTTTGCCACTGATCACATCTGAGCGCAGAAGCGTTGAAAACAGACACAAAACTTTACATCTTATCCGACAAGGGTC
>JACYLR010000101.1 GCA_015272465.1 Gloeomargaritaceae cyanobacterium C42_A2020_066 | reverse complement strand
CTAACAGCTCTTGATCATCTAATAGTCATTTCACTACATCTTTATTACTACCGACCAGTACTCCGGGTTGCTTGGCGAGCCAGGCTAGGGTCAATGTCCTGAGCTAGTTGCCGCTTCAGGTCATCACGTTGTGTCCGAGCCTGCTTGAGACTGATGGTGGGATAGACGCCCAGGGAGAGACATTGCTCCTTGCCAGCGTAGTGGTACTTCACTCGCCAGCGAGGGTTGCCCGAGGGAGGAACCTCAAGGTAGAGGCCACCCGTATCGTAGTGGCGTTGACGCTGCCCATTAGCCTTTAGGGTTCGCAACTGGGCATCTGTGAGGGGCATGGGGGTAACTCTAAACTTCATGCGAGGACTTACCCCCAAGGTTACCCCGATGAGACTTCAGATGACCACTGTCAGCAATGAACTTCCCTGGACACTAGAGCGATAAAAAAGCCCGTATTTACGGGCTTTTGAGGACGTTGCTGGACTAGGCTGGAATGTTAAGTTATGGAGCCGAGCGGAATCGAACCGCTGTCCGTACCGGGTATTGACCTGGCGCTCATTCACAGGCTTAGTTGCTCTGACCTGAACAACGAGGACTGGCATAACCCCGACCAGTGAGGGACTGAGGACTAATCTTAACCACAAGTCCGTCCTCAGAAGACGTCGTGGTGCAGCCGTTGGGGTTGCTCAGACTCCTTAACGGCGTCGTAGTCTGAGGCTCGAAGTCTAGTCTATAGACTCTTAGGCAGCCACAACGGCCGCTTTACGAGCAAAAGGAACGATGTTGTTCGCAGTTACGCATTTGAACTGGTTATTTTCGAGGGGCAGTTCACCCTCGGCCTGTATCACGGTTTGGAGTTCACCAGCACGTCGAAGCCATTACGGCCCCCTGTGTTGATGCTTAAATTATAGCTCGGTTTTGGAAACTTGTGCCAAGTCCTCTGCCGCCCCTGGCGATAGAGATCGCTTACAGTAACTCAAGGGGTGAGACCCGATGGACAGGGAGGTGAGGTGTGGGTAGACAGACAAGACAGGCGCGGCGGCCGGCCGGCCGGCTGATGGGTATTTTAGTCACGGGGCTGCTGATGGGAGTGGCCACACCGGGGCTGAGTCAAGGCCGGCCTGACCCTGAACTCTACAATCGTCAGGGCACGGAGCGCTCGGCCTTGGGGGACTACAAGGGAGCCATTGAGTTTTATGATGTGGCGCTGCGTCTCGATCCACGGCAGCCTCGTGTCTATTACAACCGCGGCATCGCCCACTTCTATGCAGGGGATTTGCAGGCCGCGATCCGGGATTTCACAGCAGCAATTCGCCTCGATCCCCGCTTTACCCTGGCCTACAACAACCGGGGGTTGGCCCGGCGGCAGGTGGGGGACTTTCCTGGCGCGCTGAGTGACTTTAACCAGGCGATCAAGCTTGATCCCCGCCAGCCCTTGCCCTACTACAACCGGGGACTGGTGTATTTTGATCAGGGACAGATGCAGCCCGCCATTGAGAGTTTCACAGCGGCGCTCCGCCTGGATGCCCAATTGGTGGGGGCCTATTTTGGGCGCGGTCTGGTTTATTACGAGTTGGGGGATATCCCCAGGGCGAAGGCAGACTTTGACCGGGCTATTGCCCTGGACCCCAGCTATGCCCAAGCCTATCTGGGGCGTGGATTGACGTTTTACAGCCAGGGAAAGCTGACGGAGGCGATGGCGGAGTTTGACCGGGCCGTGAGCCTCAATCCAGATTTTGCCGTAGCCTACAACAATCGGGGGTTACTGGCTTTCCGCCAGGGGAACCAACGGGCGGCCCTAGAGGACTTGAATCGGGCAGTGCGGGCCAATCCGGAGTTGGCGCGGGCGTTTTACAACCGGGGGGTGGTGCTCTATACCCAGGGCGAGGCCGGCCGGTCGAAGGCGGACTTTGACCGGGTGATCGCCCTACAGCCAGACATGGCGATGGCTTTTAACAACCGTGGCCTGACGCGCCAGTCCCTGGGAGACGCGCCTGGTGGATTGGCTGACCTGGATCAGGCTGTGGCCCTGAATCCGCGCTCGGCGCTGGCCTACAGTAACCGGGGGCTGGCACGTCTGGAAGCTGGAGATTTAGAGGCTGCCCTGACGGATTTCAACCAGGCGATCACCCTCGACCCGACGCTGGCAATTGCGTTTAACAATCGGGGGTTGACGCGGCAACGGGTGGGAGACTTGACAGGCGCGCTGGCGGATTTTGACCAAGCCTTGGCTTTGCAGCCCACCTACGGTGATGCTTTCTACAACCGAGGGGTGGTGCGCTTTGGCCAGGGGGATCGGCCGGCCGCCCTAGCGGACTTCAATCGGGCAACGGAGGTTGACTCCCGTGCCGCGGCAGCTTTCTACAATCGGGGGGTGATCCGGTTTGAGATGGGGGAGCAGACAGCAGCCATCCAGGATTTCTTGAAGGCGGCTGACCTCTATCTGGAGCAGGGGCGGATGGCCAACTACCAGCAGACGGTGCAACTGGTTCGGGAACTTTACACCCGCTACAAGCTGTCGCCGCCCCCCGCACAGTCGGCCGGCCGTGCCCCCTAGGGTCGGGTATAGCCGTTTCAAAATCCCAGAGTGGGTGCCCGACAACACTCGAACGTTCGCCGTGACCTCCGTTCCCGCCAATAGTCCCCCCTACTGGCGACCTATTTAGCCAGAACCGCTAGGCGCTTCAGTCTCCGGCCGGCCAGGAGGGCCGTGCTCAGTAGTCCTATGTATCGGCGGCCGGCCGGCCTGTCAATTGAGCTAGAACGGTGGCTTTCTGTGCCTATTCCGGGAAACCATTCCAGGGGCTGACCTCCAAAACCCCACCCTGGCGCAACGTCACCCGTACCTCCAACACCGCCTGGCTGCCGGTTTGCCTGAGTTTAGCTAGGGGAACCCCTGGAGCCTGCACACTGCTGTCGGGGGTGGTGGTGGTGACCTGCACAATCCGCCCCTCAGCATCCACCGCCACCTGAAAGTCCTGATCCTGTTCGACTTTTTCCTGCCAGGCCCGATCCACTTGGTCGTAGACCTTACTCACCAGGCTTTCCACCTGGGCACGACTCAGGGGAGCATTCGCCAAGGTGGGCGCAACGGCTGTCGTCGTTGGCGGGGGAGAGGCGACCGTGGGAGAAGGAACAGGACTGGGGGGCGGGGTGGATTGGGTGGCGGTCGGCGCGGGGGTTGGCGTGACTGGGGGAGGCGCAGCGGGTGCAGACTCAGAAACGGGCTGCTCGGTTCGGGGCGGGGTTGGCTCCAAATCCTTGGGCATGCGTACCGGCGGATGGGGAATCCAAGCCAGGGCCACGGTAGCTGCCGCCAGGGTGGACAGCCCTAGACTCGCCGGGACGGTTTGCTTTTGCCAGGCGGGTTTGGGCAGATCGACTAGAGGCTCCAGCGGCAGGCTCCAGTCGGGCAGGGTCTGGTGATCGGCAGAAAGCTGGTCAAAGGCTTCGACCAGATCAAACAACTGCACCGTGGTCAGGTTGATCGCCAGGGGGCCGTTGAGGGTCGGCTCCGTGAGGACGGCGGGTTCAATCACCAATTGGTGGCGCTGATTGGGCAGGCTTTCTAACCGCACGGGTTGGTCGGCGGGTGGTGCTGTCGCTGTGCCGCTCAACCAGGTTTGGGCATAGTCGCTAACCGCCTGGGAAAGGGCCTCCAGAAACGGCCGGCCGCCCCGCAGGGGTTCACTGAATTGGGGTAGGTAGCAGTCCACCTGGGTGAGCATTGACAGTACGGGGCGCTCGTAGCTGGGGTTGGTGCCTAGGCTCAGCCCTTCCAGGACGAGGGTGCAATGGGGCAGGCGATATTCCCGCTGGAGGGTCATAGGTGCTCCCCACTGAATAAGCTGGCCCACAGCCGTTGCGGGCCGGCCGTACCCGTGCAGAACAGCAGTTGGTTCAAGATTTCCAGGGCTAAACCATTGAGAGCCTCATCCTGCTGATAGCTCAACAGCCGCTCCCGCTTGGGGTTCATCCGTTTGCGGAAGTGGGTGCGGAACCGTTCGCAGTAGTCCGAAAGGCGAAAGTGGTGGTCGAGGCTGAGTTGCTGGCCTTCGAGTTGTTCAGCCGCCAGCAGTAGCTGCCGAATGAGAACGGTGAGGCGGCGGGCCAAGGCACAGGTGAGTAGGGTGAGGGCTTTGGCTTCACTGAGGGTGAGGTTGCGGCGCTGGTTGAGTTTGCGCAGGGGGTTGGTGCAGCGCAGCCGCCAGAGGTGTAGTCGCCCTCGAATGACTGGGTCGAGTTCCATCTCCTGCACCGTGCTCAGCATCGCTTCGGAGGCCCCCCGATCGAGCGCCTCGATCCCCAACAATAGGAGGTCTAACTGCCAGGCCACCCGTCGCGGGCATTCCTGGTCGGGGAGGGCCGGCCGGGGATCGGGCAGTCCCTGGAGCAGGAGTTCGGTGGTGGGCAAGACGGGGGTTTCGACGGGCATTAGGCTCAGGAGACGGGGCAACGGCCGGCCGACGCGCCAAGGCCAGGCTAGGATGACTCAGGGCTGCGTCAGTCAGTTCCTACTCATTCAAAAGTAGCGTGTATTCCTCTGTAAACCCAGCCGCAGTGTTATGGATCTCAAGGCTCTGATTCGCGATGTCCCGGATTTTCCCAAGCCGGGGATTTTGTTTCGAGACATCACCACGCTGCTGCGCCATCCGCAGGGCCTGCGTTACACCATTGACTGCCTCGCACACCACTACGCTGACCAGGAGATCGATGTGGTGGTGGGGGCCGAGTCGCGGGGGTTTATTTTTGGGGCACCGGTGGCCTATCGCTTGGGGTGTGGGTTTGTGCCGATTCGCAAGCCGGGAAAACTCCCTGGCCCCGTCCACGCGGCGGAGTATGCCCTGGAATATGGCACTGATCGGTTGGAAATGGCTCAGGATGGTCTGGCGCCCGGTGCTCGGGTGCTAATTGTGGATGATGTGATCGCCACGGGGGGCACGGCGGCGGCCATGGCTCAACTGGTCACCCAGAGCCAGGGGGAGGTGATGGGGTTCGGGTTCATCATTGAGTTGCGAGACTTGGGCGGTCGGCAGAACTTGCCCGATGCCCCTGTGCTTGCCCTGGTGGAGTACTAGGTCGGGAGGCGGGCAGTGGCGGTGTTCCCGGCGGCGCGGCTCAACCTGGGGGGAAACGGCATCCTGGCCTGGGTGCTGCGACGCGGTCTCCAGACGGGGCTGACCCTGCTGCTGGCCTCGGCTCTCTGTTTCACGATTATCCAGTGGGCACCGGGGGACTACCTGGACACCCTTGAGCAGAATCCAACCATTTCCCCGGAAACGATTGCGGCCCTGCGTACCCAGTTTGGGCTGGATCGGCCGGCCGTGGAGCAGTATTTTCGCTGGCTGAGTCAGGTGGTGAGGGGGAACTGGGGGGAGAGTTTTTCCTATCGTCAGCCGGTGGCGCAACTGTTGGCGGAGCGGGTGCCAGCAACCCTGCTGTTGTCCCTGGTGTCTTTGGGGGTGACCTGGAGTGTGGCCATTCCCCTGGGGATTGTGGCGGCGGTGCACCAGAATCGCTGGCCGGATCGGGCACTTCAGGTGTTCAGCTACCTGCTCCAGGGGTTTCCCAGTTTTGTGTTGGGGTTATTGCTGTTGTTTGTGGCCCAGACCAGCCGCTTGTTTCCGGTGGGAGACATGACCAGCATTGATTTCGCCGACTTAACGCCCTTGGGCAAGGTGGTGGATGTGGGTTGGCACCTGATTTTGCCGACTCTGGTGCTGACCTTGACCAGTCTGGCGGGGTTGCAGCGGGTGATGCGGGGCAACCTGTTGGATGTACTGCGCCAGGATTATATCCGCACCGCCCGGGCCAAGGGTTTACCAGAGCACCGGGTGATTTATGTTCATGCCCTGCGCAATGCGATTAATCCACTGATTACCCTACTGGGGTTTGAATTTGCCAGTTTGCTGAGTGGGGCATTTATTACTGAGTACTTTTTCAACTGGCCGGGGTTGGGGCGCTTGATTCTCCAGGCCGTGACCGCCCAGGATCTCTACCTGGTGATGGCGAGTTTGATGATGGGGGCGGTGATGCTGATTGTGGGCAATCTATTGGCGGATTTACTCCTCCAGTGGGCTGACCCCCGGATCACGGCCGGCCGGTAGTTTATAGATGAAGTCACGCCTTGTTGCTCTGATTTGGAAATTAGGAGTGGGGGGCGGCGGGGCCAAGGACAGGCAGATTTTGGCGCTCGCGTTCGGCCAAGGCGAGGTTGAGGCTGAGGAGTTGGTCGAGAAGGTCATCGGTGGGACTAAAACCATAGGCTTGCAGGACAAGGGCATCCAGTTTGGCGTGGAGTTTGTGGAGTTGACTGGTGGGTTCGTGGAAGAAGGCATTGTAGAGTTTGGTGATACCCCACTGTTTGGCCTCCATCTGCTGGGTGCGGTAGGTGTGGAGTTCTAGGGCAGTGGCGCGGAGGTGCTGAACAAGGCCCTCATCCCCAACCCTTTTTCCTGGGAGAGAAGAGAGTTGACTGCTCTGGTTCCCCTCTCCAATGGGGAGAGGGGCTAGGGGTGAGGGTACCTTCAACCAATTCACAATACTGACGTGTACCGCGGCCTCCCCCGACCAGGGTTGAGACGACACCGCATCGTGAATGAGGCCCCCATTACGGGTGACATACTCCAAGGCCGCGGCCCGGCTCTTGCCCTGGCTGATAGAATTTGTCCCCACCAAACCTGCGCGCCCCCCTCCGCCAATATGGTTGTGGGCCAAGCGAAACCAGTAGGCGCAAAAGTCTACAGAGTCCTTGACATCGGGAAAGCGCGCAAACACCCGCTCGATATACTCGTCCCCTAATTGGAGCTTGAGGTGTTTTCCGCCCAAGAAGGGTGGATTCCCAATCACTGCATCGGCCCGTGGCCACTCTGTAAACAACGCATCAGCACAGACGACATTCGTGTCCAGCCGATCCAACGGCAGCACCGGCTCCTGCAACTCCAACTCATCCACGGCCACCTTGCGGGCAATCATCAAGGTCACCCGCGCCAACTCCACCGCAAACGGATTGATGTCAATCCTAAAAAACTGATTGGGCGTCACAAACCCAATCCGCTGCTGCACCTCCGGCCGGCCCTCCAGCTTGGCCAGTTTATCTAGCAGTACCTTTTCAATCCACTTTAGTTCCTGATAGGCCACATACAAAAAGTTCCCCGATCCGCAGGCTGAGTCTAACACCCGATAACTCTGGAGGGCTAACTGGAGCGAGTTCAGTTCCCTCACAGTGTTTGCCTGGTCAATCAGAGCCTGCCAATGGCGAGTAATGGTCGGCCGGACAATTTTGAGAATGTCCTCCTCTGAGGTGTAATGCATTCCCGTTGGCCGCCGCTCTTCCGCCTCACTGGATGCCTCAAAAATGCTGCCAAAAATGGCCGGACGTACCTGTTTCCAGTTGGCACGGGCACAGTCGCGCAACAACAGCAACTCATCGCCCACCAGTTCCACAGGTTCCACAGTGGCGAACAGGCCACCATTGAAGTAGTCCACGCCCGCATACCGGCCGGCCGGGGTTTTGCCCGGTTGATTCATCTCCCGGAATAGACCCCCCAACACGTCATAGGTGCTCTGCCCCTGAAGACATTCCTCCACACAGGCAATGAACAGGTCTTGGGGCAGCAAGCCCCGATCCTCAGCAAACATCGCCAGGACACACTGCAAAACAAACCGTTGGGCTACCTTCGGGTCAATCTTGGTGAGCTTGCGCCCCTTGAGCCTGGCATAGAGACTGCCTACCTTCTTGGCCAACTCTTCCGTAATCTCCACCTGGTTGTTGTGGAAGATCGGCCGGCCGGGATCGGGCAGCATGAAGGCAAAGGCTCCGGCTCGCGCCGGTAAATCCGTCAGCTCTATCTCATCCATCGGCGTGTTGGGCTGCCGATGAAAGTCATAAATCCAGAACGAGTCAAAGTTGCAAAGGATGACGTAACGAGGGGGCGGGGCCATCTGTAGCCAATAGTCCTTCGCCTGGGGCCAGTGCTTGGCCAGGTCTTCCCCTCGGCTTTTCATTTCGATCAGCACTCGCTCTGGCCACACCAAGTCTGCAAAACCCGTCTGTCCCTGACGGCTCCCCCCTTTCACCCATTGCTCGTACCTGGCCCCTGCTTGCAGTGTTCCGTCGTGACCAAACGCCTGGAAAAACCGATCCAGGAAAATCTGGGCATCGCTTTTCTCCTGCCCTTGGATATGTTGCTGGCAAAACGCCACAAATGCGGCAAGGGATTCTGGGTTCACGGCGGCGCAGCAACGCGTTTTCAGTAGGCTACCGCACCCGTGCTTTCCGCGAAGCAGCCCACCCCTAAACCAGGCTGAGGGCCGTGTTTAACACCGTTTCCCTGGCCCACCGATCGGCCGACAAAATGGTTTCCAGGCTCGGCCGGCCGACGTTCTGGCTGACGTAACCCTCGCAGGTGGATTCAATCAAACGAGGAATATCCAGAAACTGGATTTTCTCCTCCAAAAAGAGGGCCACCGCCTGTTCATTCGCCGCATTGAGCACCGCGGGCATGGCCCCCCCCGCCCGGCCGGCCGCATAGGCCAAGTTCATGCAGGGGTACTTGTAGTGATCCGGCTCTCGGAAGGTCAGATCACCAGCTTTAACCAGATCCAGAGGATTCCAGGCAGTGGGAATCCGGTCGGGCCAAGATAAGGCATAAAGCAAGGGCAGGCGCATATCCGGCCAACCCAGCTGGGCTAACACCGATGTGTCCTGGAGTTCAGTCAGGGAGTGAATAATGCTCTGCGGATGAATCACAATCCGAATGGCGTCGTAGTCCAGCCCAAACAACCAGTGGGCCTCGATCACCTCTAGGCCCTTGTTCATCAGCGTCGCCGAGTCCACCGTGATCTTTTTTCCCATCGCCCAGTTGGGGTGCTTGAGGGCGTCCGCCACCGTCACCTGAGCCAGGCGCGCCACAGGCCAGTCCCGGAACGCCCCCCCGGACGCCGTGAGAATGATCGACCGCAGGCCCCCCGCGGGCACCCCCTGGAGGCACTGAAAAATGGCGGAATGCTCCGAATCCGCAGGCAACAGTCGCACGCCGTATTCCTGCACCAAAGGCAGAATCACCGGCCCGCCCGCAATCAGGGTTTCCTTGTTAGCTAGGGCAATATTCTTGCCCCGGCGGACGGCGGCAATTGTGGGCAACAGCCCGGCGCAACCCACAATCCCCGTCACTACCGTCTCTGCGTCGCCGTAACCCGCCACCTCGATCACCCCCTGTTCGCCCGCCACTAGGATTGGGGCCACGTCGAGGTCAGCCAGGGCAGTCTGGAGTTCGGGGAGGCGATCAGCCTGGCGCAGGGCCACGATTTCCGGGCGGAATTGACGTACCTGTTCCACCAGCAAGGACAGGTTGGAGCCAGCCGCCAGCCCCACTACCTGGAAGCGGTCGGGATACTGGGTGACAATATCCAGGGTTTGGGTGCCAATGGATCCAGTCGAACCAAGAATCGTAATCCGCTTCACGCTGCCCCCTGCTGAGTGGTGTGGGTGTGGACGGTGACATACATGAGGATACCGCCCAACTTGCCCGCAGGGATGGGGCACTCTCGGTTGCCCCTGTAAATCTATAGGTTTGGGACTTTACTAAATCATCGGTCTTGCAACCCCAACCATAGTTGTGGGGCTATCGGCATGGGTGAGAGTTTCCTGATTCCTAGGAACAAGCTATAGCTATTCATACTTAGGTTGACACATCAGGTTCAAAGCTGTAGGCTCAACAGCCCTCCTGTTAGTTCAGAGGCTTGCCTACTGGACGTGTGTCAAGCCAAGGCAATCTGGCTATAAAACGGCCTATCTTAACGCCATAGCTTTCCCCCCCAGGGTTGTTCCTGAGAGGGGAAGCAGAAGGGCAATTGAGGGGGGTCGCCCGCTCGGCATCTCATTTCGAGAATGCGGGGCCAAAGGATGTTCATTGCATCCCTAGCCCTTCAGCCCGGCCGGCCGGGCATCCTGATCTCTAGGTTCCCGAAGTCCAGGAGTTGAGGTAGGCCACCTGCTCAGGCGTCAGTGCATCCATTGCAATACCCATGGCTTGCAACTTCAAGCTGGCAATGGCCTGATCCAGCGCCGCTGGGACGGGATAGATACCGGGAACCAACTGGCCGCGGTTCTGGACGAGGTACTCACAGGCCAGGGCCTGATTGGCAAAACTCATGTCCATGACGCTGGCAGGGTGTCCCTCGGCGGCGGCCAGGTTGATCAGCCGCCCTTCACCGAGGACAATCACGGTCTTCCCAGAAGGTAGGGTGTATTCCTCCACGAAAGGCCGCAGAGACGTGACCTGGGTGCTGATCGCCTCCAGAGTCTTCAAGTCGATTTCAATGTCGAAGTGGCCGGAGTTGCAGACAATTGCGCCGGACTTCATGATCTCGAAGTGCTCGCGACGGATCACATGTTTGTTGCCCGTCACAGTGATGAACACATCCCCCTGGGGCGCGGCATCCGCCATAGGCAACACCCGGAAGCCATCCATCGCTGCTTCTAGGGCACGCACCGGATTGATTTCCGTCACAATCACGTTGGCGCCCAGGCCGCGAGCGCGCAGGGCCGTACCCTTGCCACACCACCCGTAGCCTGCCACCACGACCACCCGGCCGGCCAGCAGGATGTTGGTGGCTCGAATGATGCCATCCAAGGTGGATTGCCCTGTGCCGTAGCGGTTATCGAAAAAGTGCTTGGTGTCTGCGTCGTTGACGTTAATGGCCGGGAAGGGCAGCACACCGCTACTGAGCATTGCCCGCAGCCGCACAACGCCGGTGGTGGTTTCCTCGGTGGTGCCGATGATGTCGGGGATTTGGCCTTGGCGCTGCTGAATCAGCGTTACTGTGACATCGCCGCCGTCATCAATGATCACCTGGGGCTTGTGGTCGAGGGCAATCTGGACATGGCGGTGGTAGGTGGCCGTGTCTTCTCCCTTGCGGGCAAACACGGAAATGCCGTGATCGACCACCAGGCTGGCGGCCACGTCGTCCTGGGTAGAGAGCGGGTTGCTGGCGATCAGTAGAGCATCTGCACCAGCAGCCTTGAGGGCAAGGGCCAGGTTGGCCGTTTCGGTAGTTACGTGGCAACAGGCTACCAGCCGAATCCCAGCCAGGGGTTTCTCCTGGGCAAACCGATCCCGGATTTGGGCCAACACCGGCATTTCCCGGCCGGCCCACGCAATCCGCTGCTGACCTAAGGCCGCAAGGGAGGGGTCTTTAATGTCGTAGGGGATGTGCAGGGTGGTGGCCATAGGTCTCCAAACAAATACGCGGTCAATGGGACTGCCGTTAGCCCTCCCAGTGTATCGAAACGGTATGGGTTAGAGAAACCGCCACTCCTGAAAGCAGGCGGCTTGGCCCCACAGATGACCGTGGACATCGACCACCTGCCAGAGGGTGGCCCCCCGAATCTGAAAACGCTGCCCTGTGCTGCTGACCCGAATAGCGGTGTAGTCCTCCAGGTAGCCTTGGTGGCGGGCTTGGTGGAGGCGTGCCGCCCGCTCCGGTTGGGCTTCGGGCGCGGCGGAGAGGCGAGACGGGAGTTGGGTGAAGTGCGCCCAGTCCATCTCCCACAGGTCGAGGGCCGCCTGGTTGCCGTAGTTGAAGATGGGGTCAGCTTCCGTCCCGTGGGAAACCAACACCCAAGGGGCTTGAAAGAGGTCAGCGGCTGCCTGCTCGGGATCTGCACAGGCCCAAAGCGGCCGGCCGAGCCAGTGCTGATAACTCCACAGCAATCGCTGGGTGTGGGCGAGCACGGCCGGCCGGCCCCAGGGCGGTTTCGGATCGAGGGGCATGGTCACTCCCAAACATCTGTCGCAAATCTTTGCATCACCGCCGTTTTATCCACAGCCCCATCAGCTTTATCCACAGGTTATCCACAGGCTCCTGCAAGTTATCCACAGGCTCTATCGAGCCGAGGCCACTTCCCGGCATCTCTGTGGATAAGTCGATCGTTGCCAAATGTAACAGACAGGGCATCTCTAGGCCGGCCGGCCGCTGGATTCCGGCCTTTTCTCGATCCGAAAAGTATCTTTTCGTAACAGGTTGCTCATTTTTGAGCCATTGACAGGACGGGGGAACGGCCGTCAAATGAAAGTCCATCCCTGAATCCAGGAAGGAGAGGTGGGGCGTGGATAGCACGATCACCATTCGAGCGGAAATTCCGGCAGAACTGAGCGAGAGCCTTGAGGAGTACCTGCGCCACCACCCTGAATGGGACTACCACCGGGTGTGTAGCGCCGCCCTCTCCCTCTTCCTCCTCCAAAACGGGGATCACGACCGCCGCGTGGCACGGGTCTACATCGATACCCTGTTTCGCGTCCCCCGTGGAGCTATTGGGGCTGGGGCTGACTAGCCAGCCGCTCTCGGTCAAGGCGGCGTTGGCGGGCGTAAAGCTGGATAGCGGCCACCATCACCCCGATGAGGCCCACCACCGCCCAAGTCACCAGATTCGTCGGGAAACTGTTCTTAAAGACCACCAACAGCACGATTACAAACAGCAGCAGGGTGGGCGCTTCATTAAAGGCGCGCAATTGCTGACCCGTCCAGGAGCAGGTGCCCTTTTCGAGTTGTTTGAGGATGCGGGCACAGAGGTGGTGATAAACCAGCAGCAGGGCCACAAAGGCCAGCTTGGCATGGAGCCAACCTTGCTTCAGCCAGTCGGGGCTAACCACCAATAGTCCCACTGCCATCGCTACCGTAACCAACATCCCCGGGGTGGTAATAATCCGTAGGAGGCGTTTCTCCATAAGCAGGTACTGTTCCTGGAGAATGGTGCGCTTCGGCTCAGATTCCTGATTGGCTTCGACATGGTAAATAAACAGGCGTACTAAATAGAACAGTCCGGCGAACCAGACCACCACGCCGATAATGTGCAGGGCTTTTAACCAGTTGTAGAGCATGATCGGGGTCTCTCAAACGTCCCAGACGGCAGAGCATCTTTACCTATGGCCCCTATTCTAAAGACAAATCGGCCGGCCTTTCCCCCGTTTCCATCGGGCCTGGCAGCCGTTGACCGTATCGGGGGCCACAATCAATCGGAAAGTCGAGTGCTAAGCTGGATTCAGTTGATTGTTAAGAAATTAGAAGGGGTTCTCCCTAAGGTTACGGGTGGTCATGCGGTTAGCAATGCCTCGGTTAGACTCCCCAGTAGAAATACTTAAAACTGTCTGGGATGGCCTGAAGCCGGACAGTTGTCCCTACCGTTATAACTTCCATCTACACACCGTTTTTTCCGACGGTCGGCTTGACCCCACCAACTTGATTGACCAAGCCCTCACCCTGGGATTGGAAGGGTTGGCAATCACGGATCACCACACCTTGGGAGGGTACTGGCAGGCCCGTCACCACCTAGAGCACTATGGCTCTGTCGCCACGGGGTTGCGGCTGTGGACAGGGGTTGAGATCAATGCGGCGCTGCTGGACATTGAAGTCCACATCCTGGGGTATGGCTTTGACCCGCACCATGCTGCCCTCCAGCCCTACCTCCAGCGAGTGGGGGTCACTGGGGATGCCTATCAGGCCGGGGCGGTGATCGAGTCAATTCACGCCGCCGGGGGCCTCGCGGTGCTGGCGCACCCCGCCCGCTACAAGCGGCCGGCCGCTGAACTGATTCCGGTGGCGGCCAGTCTGGGCATTGATGGTGCCGAAGCCTACTACGGCTATGGCAATCCCCAGCCCTGGGAACCCAGTCCGGTGGAAACGGCAGAAGTCTTGACCCTAGCGGATCGCTTTGGCCTCTGGTCAACCTGCGGTACCGATACCCACGGACTGAACATCCAAGCCCGAATTTAGGCCAAGTTACCGCTAAGCCAATCCTTCACCCTAGGGTTTTGCCCTGGGGTATGAGGAATGGACTTGGAGTGCCCCCTTGTCGCATGCCTCAGAGAGTCTCGTCCTCCAAGGACTCGATGATCTCCAGAGGTTTGCTGGAGGTGAGGGCTTGGCGGGCGATGCGAATCTGCCCCAGCCCAGTCCGGATCAGCACTAGTCCTTGGCCCTGGGCTAACCGCTGACGATAGGTCGGTTCCGTGTTCAGAACCGCAATACCGCCCCCCATGAACAGGCCCCCCAAACCACCCCCCACAGCACCTAGGAGCGCCCCCACGAGGTGGTTGCCCAGGGGGCCAGCCCAGGCAAAAGTGTTGAGGTTTACCAAGAGACTGAATCCCAGTCCGGAGCCAAAGCCAAAGGGGACTAGCCAGAGGGCCATCGCCCGCGCCCGCCGCTGGGCCTGCTCCTTGGGATCTACCAGGCCGGCCGTCGCTAAGCTTTGGTGTGTCGGCCCGATCAGGGTGATTTGGGTGGGGGAGATGCCTGCTTGGACAAGGGCCGTGTAGGCGCGTTCCGTTTGGGCTTCCTCGGCAAACAGACCAATGAGTGAGGCCATGATCTAAACCACCCGGTAGCTGAAGTTGAGAATAGCGGCGCGATGACTGGCCACCAGCCAGTGATCCTTGGGGGGCGGGTTCGCCTCGCTGAGACTGGCCAGGTGCAAGTCCTGAAGCAACTTCTGGGCCAGGGCTAGGGGTTGGGGGATGGGCAGCCAACCATGGCCGGACGCGAGGCCCGATACGAGTGCCCAGGCTTGCCGTAGGGGTTGGGTACAGGCGACCAACCAGGTTTCCACCAAACCCGGTTGCGGCGGTGCCGTCCAAGACCAAGTGCTGGTGGGATTGGGTAGAAGGAGCATTTCACCGGGGGCGAGGGGTTCGACGGCCAGGGGAGGGTTGAGGGCTAGGACGCGCAGGGGGTCTTGGGCTTGCCAGGCCAGCAGCATGAAATACAGGGGCGTGGATCCCAAGTTGGTGATCCGAAAAACGAGACGCTGGCCCGCTTCCACATCGACCGCGGCCGGCCGCACAAGGCCATTGGCCCACTGCACTAGGGGATCAGTACTGCGAGCGGTGACCCGCTCCAGGGAGGTCTGGAAGGGCAACCGCGCCGCCTCCCCGTTGGCCATCAAATGTAAGAGCTTGTGGGCCAAGAGCAACTGCATTTGGGGCACAAGCGTACGAATGGTCGTTTTTAGGGATTCGCTACCGGTTGCACTGGAGGTTCCTAACAGGGCACCACTCGGCGCAAACAAGCCATAGGTACTGCCCTCATGGGGGAGTTGGCAACGCCCCAAAACACAGTCACTGCCGAGGTCGGCCGGCCGAGCCACCGTCACTTGGGGAACAGCGGCCAACGCACTCGTGGCATCAACCCGCTCGATCCGATCCAGTTGACTATCGAGGGCGATGACTAGGGGGAGTTGGGTGGGCAGGAGCCGGGCGGTCTCCCGCACCGGCCGGCCGGGGACAAGCATGGTGGGATCCGCGGCCTGCACCGTGGCAACCAGGCCCTGCTGCCGTTGCACCAGCAGGTCTGTGTCGGGAACCGGTGGATCACCCCCAACCGCTAGGCGCAGTTCCACGTCCGGTTGGGCCAACACCCAGGGAGAGACGCCCCCCAGCCAACAGCGCCCGGTGCGGGTTGCCGGATCGACCGCCACCATAACACCCGATCCACCGGGGGAACGGGGAGACACCCCCAGGGCCGGCCGGCCGCTGCCCGTAATTTGGGGTGCTGGCCAAGTACCCATCCAGGTGGTTTCCTGGAGTTGGGCTTGGGCGACCCCCAGCATCCAGGCGGTTCCGGCCCCCGCATGCCAGAGGGCCTGGGTTAGGGTCCAGGTAAAGACCCCTGCTTTGACCTCTGGCCCCAGGGTTTCGGCAGCCGTGCCGGAGGGAGGAACGGCCAACACCCAGGTGCCGGCCGGCCGACTCGGGGACGGCGGCATAGACAGGGTTTCAGCGTCAAGGGCTGGGGCGGCCCGCCAGCGAACCTGGTCACAGTGCCCCGTGGGCTTCACCGTAAAGCCTGCATCGATCACTCCCACCACCTGCTCCGTGGCCAAGCCTGTCAACCAGGTTTGCAGAGTGGCCAACCACAGGGGCTGGGGCACTGCCGCTGAGAAGGTATCGGTGAGGGCCAACCAAAGGGCCTCCGGGTCGGCCCCGCGTCCTCCGTAGCCACTGAAGTGGAGGAACACCCCATCGCCCGATTGGGCCTGCTGCACCAGGTGGGTTTCCAGGGCGGTTTGGACATTGGCCAGGGTCGCTTGGGAACCAGTTAGGGTCAGGACATCGGCCGGCCGAAACCCCAGCCGTTCCACCAGGAGTTCTCGCTGGAGATCTACATCCGTCAGGCAGCCCGGCAAGGTAACCAAAGGGGACGAACCGCCAGGACTGGGAACACCCACCAACAGGGCCAGGCGACGGTTAACGGGGGCAGCCAGTACCCGCTGCCATACCCCCCAACTGCCCAAGCTAAGGCCCCCCAGAAAGGCCCCACTCCACTGCAAGAATGGCCGTCGCTTCAGCCCCATCGGTTCCATTTAGCCCCCAAGGGGGAAGGTAACTTAGGCAGTGGGCACCTGCATAGCCCGAGCCAGTTCCGCCGCCACGGCCGGCCGAGAAAATTCCGGGGGGGGCAGTTCACCACGACGCAGCATTTCCCGCACCTTGGTGCCAGAAAGGTGAATCCGCTCCTCCTTGGTGGCCGGGCTGGTTTTGGTGGTGGCCATCTGGTTCGTGCGGGTGCAGTAGAACGCGTGCTCAAACATCAGCGGGGTGATCTCTAGGGCGGCGGGGTCAAACTCCGCAAAGATTTTCTGGGCGTCGTAGGTGCCATAGTAGTCGCCCACCCCTGCATGATCCCGCCCCACGATGAAGTGAGTGCAGCCGTAGTTCTTACGGACTAGGGCGTGGAAGATCGCCTCCCGTGGCCCGGCATAGCGCATGGCCGCCGGGTTGATGGCCAGGATCACCCGCTCGGCAGGAAAATAGTGCTCCACCATGATTTCGTAGCAACGCATCCGCACATCCGCCGGGATATCGTCGCTTTTGGTCGCCCCAACAAGGGGATGGAGGAACAGACCATCCACAATCTCCAAGGCACATTTGATGATGTACTCGTGGGCCCGGTGGATGGGGTTGCGGGTTTGGAAGCCCACTACGGTAGACCAGCCCCGCGCCTGGAACTGTTGGCGAGAGACCATCGGGTCAATCTGGTAGGCCGGGAAAAGGGGGTGGGGCTGACGCTCCAGCAGCCACACAGGGCCAGCCAAGTACACCGAACCCTGCTGGTAGAGCACTTGGACACCGGGGTGCTGGCTGTCGTCGGTGCGGTAGACTTGCACCGCTTCGTAGGCTTTGTTGTAGCGGTATTTCTGGGTGAGTTCGAGAACGCCGATGAAGTGACCTTCCGAGTCATCCAGCCGCACCCAGGAACCCTCCTTCACGGTGTCGGCCACTGCCTCATCCACCGGCAGGGTAATGGGAATCGACCAAGGCAGCCCGTGGGCTAGGTGCATATCTGCAAGCACGGTCTCGTAATCCTCTTGGCCCATGAAGCCCGTCAGGGGACTAAAGCCACCAATGGCAATCATCTCTAGGTCGGAGACGGCGCGGGCATCGAGTTGGATGCGGGGCAGATGATCGGCTTGGTCGAGAAATTCTTGGCGCTGGGCGGGGGTGGCGATCCGCTGGATGAGATGGCCGCCGTGGGGCTGGATGGCAGATGGCATAGGGAGGTGGGGGGCCTGATCGTTAAGTTTTCCCGTAGCTGCGTTTATCGTACAAGATTGCGGGAATGCCCACGCCATTGACCCTAGGGCCAGGGTGAGAATGGGTGCCCCCCGGCCGGCCGGTCTCTAGGATGAAATTAGGCTTTCCCGGAGGCACCTATGGCTGCGGCAGAAACCGTCCGGGCTTACCTGGCGTGCTGGTTCCAGTTGAATAAGGCGGTAGTGCATCACCCCAGCGGTCAACGCTGGTGTCCCCAGCCGGTACTGGCTGGGGAGGCGTATAGTCCTGCTTTTGAGGCGACCTGGGAAACCATGACCGCGGCCGGCCGGGAGGCGTGTTATTTGGAGGGCACTCCTCAGACCCTGGCAGATCTGCTCTCACCGGCCTGGGAAGTTACGGCCTGTGGCCGCTGCCAAATGCCGGTGCCCATGCCCATCGGACGTAGTGCTGGGGTGGCTTGTCCCTGTGCGGATTTGCCTCTCTGGCCCCAGTTCGACCTCCCCGCACCCCATGCTCCGGTGCAGTCGGATCTCCACCTCGCCCGCATTCAACAGAAGTTGGCGTCTGGCTAGTCTTTGGGGCTTCCCATTCCTTACCTATGTACCCCCTCCGCCGTCAAAGGTGAGGAATCATAGGGAATATAGACGTTTGGTAGTAGTAAATAAGTAGTGAAAGCTTCTTTAGGCCGAGTCTAGAGATGCAT
>JACYLR010000067.1 GCA_015272465.1 Gloeomargaritaceae cyanobacterium C42_A2020_066 | reverse complement strand
TTCAATCTGGCACGGGCCTGTTGACAATAGGAGACAGTAGACTGGGCACTCCAGATCAGATCATTCTCAATAGGCGGGACTATCGGCCAATTAATAGAGGTGCCCTTGCTTGAGAGGGACAAATTCAAGAAGTGTATTTAGGAGGAATTTCTCCTGAGCATTATCTAGTAGTTGGAAATCGAGTTTTAGAACTTCTTCTGTATGTAGCCGACTTGCTCTCTCATAGGGTTTTTGCATCTGAATCCCCAACGAAAGAAGCCAAGGGTTCCCAGCCGGGTAGCCACAGGGTTCGATCCCGGAGCTGATCCGCATTCAGCCAGAAGCGTACTGCTGGATCGCAGGTGGCCACCAATTCCGCAAATACCCAGCGGCCCTGGTTCTTTCGATTCATTACCTGGAAATGTCGCCAGCCCCAGGAGACTTGCTGGGATGTCCACTTTGAGCCGACGAGGTGTGGAAAGCGGGGTTTCGCCACGACTGAACCAGTTGTTACGCCAACTCTACTTTGCCCACCCTAGGGCATGAATCAGTAGCTTGCTAACCCGGCCGGCCGGGGCGGGGGTGTTACAATGTTGCCTGCTAATCCAGGGCAACGAGGAATCTCATGGGGCGCGCCAAGCGGGTGGTTCTCGCCTACTCCGGTGGGGTAGATACGACGGTCTGTATTCCCTACCTGAAACACGAGTGGGGCGTGGAGGATGTGATTGCACTGGCGATTGACCTAGGCCAAGGGGCAGAGTTGCCAGCGATTCAGCAGAAGGGTCTCAAGGCCGGGGCCATGGAATCTCTGGTGGTGGATGCCCGTCAGGACTTTATCGAAAACTACGCCTTTCCGGCCCTGCAAGCCAACGCCCTCTACGAAGGACAGTATCCCCTATCCACAGCGCTCGCCCGGCCCCTGATTGCCCGCCTCCTGGTTGAGACGGCCGGCCGCTATCAGGCCGATGCTGTTGCCCACGGCTGTACCGGCAAAGGCAACGACCAAGTGCGCTTTGATGTTTCGATCGCCGCCCTCGCCCCGGAGATCAAAGTGCTGGCCCCCGCCCGCGAGTGGGGCATGAGCCGTGAGGAAACCATTGCCTACGGCGAGCGATTTGGCCTTGAGGTTCCGGTTAAAAAGTCATCCCCCTACAGTATTGACAGCAACCTCCTGGGGCGTAGCGTCGAAGCTGGCCCCCTAGAAGATCCCTGGGTGGAACCCACCGAGGATGTCTACGCCCTCACCCAAGACCCCGCCCAAGCCCCCACCTATCCGGAATACATCAACATTGGCTTTGAGGACGGCCGGCCGGTGAGCCTCAACGGTGAACCCCTGAATCCCGTGCGCCTTGTGGAGGAGTTGAACGCGGCGGCCGGCCGCCATGGAGTAGGGCGGATCGACATGGTGGAAAACCGGCTGGTGGGCATCAAGTCACGGGAAATCTACGAAGTCCCCGCCCTAACGGTGTTGCTGCTCGCCCACCAAAGCCTGGAAAGTCTCTGCTTAACCGCCGATGTCAGCCACTACAAGCGGGGCATTGGCGACACCTATAGTCAATTGGTCTACAACGGCCTCTGGTATAGCCCCCTAAAAGCCGCCCTGGATGCATTTATCTGTAAAACCCAGGAAGGGGTCACGGGCACGGTGCGAGTCAAACTCTTCAAGGGCAGTGCCACGGTTGTAGGTCGGCAGGCTACTAACTCCCTCTATAGCCCTGAGTTGGCCACCTACGGCGTCGATGACCGCTTTGACCACCGTGCCGCTGAAGGATTCATCTATGTCTGGGGCCTCCCCACCCGCCTCTGGGCGGAGCGCCGCCGTTCCTAGGCGAAGTCAGCACTTGGCTAGCTCAGCCCTCGCCTGCGTGTGTGGGTGACAAGCGCCTCTCATTTCAATAGGCAACGGCGGTAGGAAAAGGGTCTACCGCCGTTTAACACTTGATATTGAGTTGTTTTGATATTGAGTTGTTTGTCGAGCAAGCCCCGCTGCTCTAGGAGAGCCTAGTAGGCAAGACCCATGCTGCGGGTGGTCTCGGCCCCTAAATACACCCGGATGCTCAGGAAGTCCGTAGGGCAGGCGGTTTCGCAGCGCTTGCAACCCACGCAGTCCTCAGTCCGAGGTGCCGAGGCAATTTGACCAGCTTTGCAACCGTCCCAGGGCACCATCTCCAGCACATCCAGGGGGCAGGCCCGGACACACTGAGTGCAGCCAATGCAGGTGTCGTAAATCTTGACGGAATGAGACATTGCGCCTTAACTCCCGATCCGTAGGGTTTACTGGAGAGGTTTATTAAAGTCACGGATCAGTCTAATCCCCGGCCGGGGGCATTGCTGAGGTTCCCCGGTGAATCTTCAAGGAACTTAACGGCCGGCCGCCAGGCTCCCCATCACACCTATGCTCGAAACGTCCTTTAGGTATAGGCAACCACCATGATGGGCTACCTGCGGGGCCAAGTGATCGGGGTACGCAGCCGGGGGGGACGGGGCGAACGGCCGGCCCTCACCCTAGAGGTAAACCAGGTGGGGTACGAAGTCCAGATCGGGCTGCGCTTCGCCCAGGGCCTGGTGCCGGGGGAGACGGTGCAGGTGTTTACGCATCTGCAATGGCGGGAGGATCAGGTGGTGCTCTACGGTTTCCCCTCCCAGCCAGAGCGGGATGTGTTTCGGCAACTGCTGCGCGTGAATGGCGTTGGCCCCCAGTTGGCCCTCGCCCTGCTCGATCACCTCGGCTTGACTGACCTGGTACAGGGTATTGTCACGGGCAATGTCCGCCTCCTCAGCCAGACGCCGGGAGTAGGCAGCAAGACGGCCCAACGCCTCGCTTTGGAATTAAAAACCCAGTTGGCCGAGTGGGGGCAAGGGCTGGGGGTGGAGACCCAAGCGCCTGGGATTCCCGTCGGCATTCAGGAGGATGTGGAGATGACCCTGGCGGCCCTGGGATATAGTCCCAGCGAGATCGCCCGTGCCCTGGCGGCCCTGGGACGGGAGCCGAGTTTAACGCCCGACACCGAGGCCGATCACTGGATTCGCCAGGCAATTGCCTACCTGAGCCGGGAGGTCTAGGCAGACGTGGCGCAGGAGCGGGGGCAGGCTCCGGGATACCGTCAGCTCATGGGAACTGTGGCATTCTGGGAGATATGGCATTTTCCGAGTCAGAACCGAGGAACTCCCGTCTGGCGGTGGCCCATGCCCTGAGCCGCTGGGGCCGATGGGGGCTGTGGACCCAAAGCATCTTGGGGCTTATTGCCCTAATTACCCTGCTGGTGGCGGGTTTGGGGGGCATCAACACAGCCCAGGGTGGGGCGGGGCTGTTTCTGGGCGTATGCAGCCTGGTGCTCTTGGCCATCAGTGGAGTGCGCTTTGGCCAATGCTGGCGGCAGGGGAACGCCCTCAAGACCTCCGATCGGGATACGTGGCCGCGGCGGGAAGAGTTGTTGCGCGGCCAGATCCTCAACCTGTGGCTGAGCTTGGCGGGACTGCTGCTGATCTTTTTTGGGGCGTTTGCGGTGGTGGGGACGCTGGTGTTTACCCTGCAATTTGCCCCCCAGGATGCCCTGCTGATTCGAGGCTTTGTCACCAGCCTCAAGCTGGATGCTTTGGTGCTCCAGGCTCTGATGAATGGAATGCTGGCCCACTTTGCCGGGTTGGGAATCACGCTCTGGTTGCTGCGGAGCCTCACGGCCGGCCGGCCGAATGGGTCACCATGAAACCCTGGCACTGGCGCAGTCTCCCGCTGGCAGAACGAACGGGAGCCGAGGTTTTTGCTGCCCTTGGTCACGACCTGCCGGTGGCGCTGCTCCTGGAAAGCCCACCCCCTTGGGGATCTCCTCTGGGTCGGTTTTCCCTTTGCGGAGGCCCACCACGACCGGGGCGTCTGTGGCGGCCGGCCGGGGATCAGGTGCTGCCTTTCCTGGGACAGTTTCCCCAGAACAGCAAAAGCTCGGCCCCGGATCATCTCCCCTTCACAGGGGGCTGGTTGGGCTGGCTGGCTTACGAGGTCGCCCATGCCATTGAAGTCTTGCCTACTGCCAAGGCCGATCCTCTGGGGCTACCGGTCGCCCTCTGGTACGAACCCGACTGGTTTGCGGTGCTGGATCACCAGGATCAGACCCTGTGGCTCGCGGTCACGAACCCCCAGGATTTTGAGCGGTTGAGCCGGCGCTTGGAGACGCCCTCGGTTCCCCAATCCCCTACCGCGGAGTACGGCCGGCCGGCCGCCCTGCAATTGGACAGCAGCCCGACGGAGTACGTGGCGGCGGTGCGGCGAGCCCTCGCCCACATTCGGGCGGGAGATGTGTTCCAGGCCAACCTCTCAGTGCGGTATAGCGTCGAAACCGCAGCTTCCCCCTGGCAGCTCTACCAGCGGCTGACGCGGCTCAATCCCTCACCCTTTGCCTGCTATGGCCAGACGCCCTGGGGCAGCCTGGTGAGTTGTTCGCCAGAGCGATTGGTGCAGGTGGCCCACGGGCAGGTACAGACCCGTCCCATTGCGGGCACGGCCGCCCGCGGTGCCACCCCCGCACAGGACGCAGCCCAATGGGCTTCCCTCCAGGCCAGTGCCAAGGATCGGGCCGAACACATCATGCTTGTGGATTTGGCGCGCAACGACCTGGGTCGGGTTTGCGAGTGGGGCAGTGTCCATGTCGATGAACTGCTGGTTACAGAAACCTACAGCCATGTCTTCCACCTGGTGAGTAACGTCCGGGGCACCCTACGATCCAAGGGATCACTGGCGGAGGTGATCCGAGCCGTTTTTCCGGGCGGCACCATTACGGGCTGTCCGAAGGTGCGCTGCATGGAAATCATCCACGCCCTGGAACCCACCCCCCGCAGTCTGTTCTACGGTTCCTGTGGGTACCTGGATCAGCGGGGGCACCTAGATTTGAATTTGCTGATCCGCACCCTGGTGGTTTCCCCCCACTGGCCCGGCCGAGTCTGGGGACAGGTGGGCGCGGGGATTGTGGCCGATAGCGATCCCCAGCGGGAATGGCAGGAATGTCTGGCCAAGGCCCAAGCCCAATTGCTGGCCCTGGGGGTTGATCCCCAAGGTGATACAGTAGGGGATGCTCTGCGGAGCCACACCCTCACCCTCTGCTCCTGAACGCCCATGGTCATGTCTGAACCCCTCAGCGCCACCCCTGCGGCCGGCCGCACGACTCGGCTGTTGCGTGCGGCGCAGGGCGAAGTCCTCGATCGGCCCCCCGTGTGGATGATGCGCCAGGCCGGCCGGTACATGAAAGCCTATCGGGATCTGCGGGATCGGTATCCGTCCTTCCGGGAGCGGTCAGAGACGGTGGATTTGGCTGTGGAGATTTCCCTGCAACCGTTCCGCGCCTACCAGCCCGACGGGGTCATCCTGTTCTCGGATATCCTGACGCCCCTGCCGGGGATGGGCATTCCCTTTGACATCGTCGAGTCCCGCGGCCCAATCATTGATCCTCCCCTGCGCTCCGCTGAGCAAATAGACGCCCTGCATCCCCTCGATCCGGCCGCCAGCTTGCCCTTTGTGGGTGAGATTCTGCGCACCTTGCGCCGGGAAGTGGGGGACGCGGCCACGGTGCTGGGCTTTGTCGGTGCCCCTTGGACTCTAGCCGCCTATGCCATCGAAGGCAAAAGCTCCAAGGACTACACCTGGATCAAGGGCATGGGCTATCGGGAACCGGCCCTGTTGCACCGGCTCCTGGAATTGCTGGCGGACAATATCGCCCGCTATGCCAGCTATCAAATCGACAACGGCGCCGAGGTGATCCAACTGTTCGATTCCTGGGCTGGCCAACTGAGTCCCCAGGATTACCGCACCTTTGCCCTGCCCTACCAGCAACGGGTGGTACAGCAGGTGAAGGCGACTCACCCCACAACCCCCTTGATTCTCTACATCAACGGCAGCGGCGCGATCCTGGAACTGATGGCCCAGTCGGGCGTGGATGTGATCAGCTTGGACTGGACGGTGGAGATGGGGGCCGCCCGGCAGCGGTTGGGGAACCAAGCGGTACAGGGGAACCTTGATCCAGCCACCCTGTTCGCCCCGCCAGCGGTGATGCGCGAGCGGGTGCTAGATATCCTCAACCAAGCCGGGCCGGCCGGCCACATCATGAATCTGGGGCATGGGGTATTGGTGGGCACACCCGAAGACCATGTGCGGGTCTTTTTTGAAACGGTGCAGCAGGCCGGCCGCACGCCCTAGATTCAGCGGGATTCCATGGCACCCACACGGATTTTCCTGACCGGGGCGAGTGGCTGTGTTGGACACTACCTGGTGGAGCAACTACTCGCCCTACCGGAGTACGAACTGGTGCTGCTGGTGCGTAATCCCGCCAAAGTACCCGCTGATTGGCACGGCCGGCCGGGGGTGACACTGGTGCAGGGTGATCTTACGGATCTGACCCCCTATCGGGATTTGCTGGAAACCGTGGATGTGGCCATCCTGACGGCAACCGCCTGGGGGGGCGACCCCACCTATCGGGTCAATGTGGACGGCAATCTGGGCATTGTCCAGGCCCTCGACCCGGCCCGCTGCCAGCAGGTGATCTATTTCTCGACTGCCAGCCTTCTGAATCGCCAGCAGGAAATCCTCCCCCAGTGCTTTGAACTGGGCACCGACTACATCCGCTCCAAGGCCCTGTGTCATCAGCAGTTGGTGCAAACACCCCTGGCCGACCGGCTGACGGTGATTTTTCCCACCCTAGTGTTTGGGGGTGAACCCGGCCAACCTGCCTCCCAAATGACGGCCGGCCTGGATGAAGTCTTGCGCTGGCTACCTGTTCTCCGCTGGCTGCGGGTAGACACCCAGTTCCACTTCATCCACGCCCAAGACTTGGCCCGGATCGTTGTCCGACTCACCCAGCAACCCCCGTCTGTCCCCGGCCCGCGGCAAATGGTTGTGGGCAGTCCCTGTGTCACCTTCAACCAGGTGGTGCGGGAAATCTGCACCTACTTTGACCTCGGCCGGCCGTGGGGCATTCCCCTGCCTCAGCGGGCCTTGATCTGGTTGGCCCACCGCAGCCACTGGTTTGGTGTCCGCATCGGAGCCTGGGATTTGTTCTGCCTCGACCTGCGCTATTTTTGCTACGACCAGGCCGTACATCCGACTCACTGGGGACTGCCGGCCACCTGCACCACCGTCGCCGATCTGCTCAAAGCCAGCGGCTATGCCCCCGGCCGGCCGGGCTGGCAGGCACTCCAAGCCCGGCTGCGGCTCAAATCAGCTTGACCGCCTTCAAGCCATAGAACAGCCCTAGGGCCAAGCCCATCGCCGTCCCCAGAAACACGCCGTAGAACACGACTGTTGCCATGTGCTTGTTCTCCTCAGTCATGGAATCAGATCGAGTATCCCACGCCGGCCGGCCGCTAGCTCGATAGGATCGAGACCGTAGTGATGACTCGCACGGTATACCCATGAATCCCATCGCCGGGAACACCTCCTTTCTCAGCCCCGAAGAATCCCATCAGGTGGACGCCGCCCTCCTCGACAGCCACGAGAAATTCCTCACCCGCCTGACCATTTCCTCCCTGCGGCTGCTGCAACACATCAGTCATTCTGTCCATACCCCGCTGGAGGAACTTACCCCGGAGCAGGTCATTACCTGGTTTGAGGAGGATAGTCGCCGGCGGCGGGAACAGGGGCCAGAGGCTGCCTTTCTCCGCTGGGATCGCTAGCCCAAACCGTTCACCCAGAGCACCCCATCGCTGTCCACTTGTTATAATAACCCCGACTTTCTGCCGAGGGAGCAACGGGCGTGGAGACTGCTGATGTCGTGGTTGTGGGCGGGGGATCGATTGGAGCCTCTACCGCCGTCCACCTAGCCGAACAGGGCGCAGGGCGCGTGGTCTTGCTGGAACAGAAAAACCTGGCCCACGGTGCATCGGGGAAAGGCATCGGCATTATTCGCACCCACTACACCCATCCGGTACTGGCCCGCCTCGCCCTCCGTTCCCTAGAGGTTTTCCACCACTTTGAGGAGCGCTTTGGCGGCCATAGCGCCGGCTTTCATCCCTGTGGTTACTTCATTTTGGTGGGGGAAGACGACCGGCAAACCCTGACTCGCCTTGTGACCATGCACCAAGACATGGGCATTGCGGTTGAACAGGTTTCCCTGGAAACCGTACAGGCCCAGATTCCCTACCTCAACCTCCAGGATGTGGCGGTGGCGGCCCACGAACCGTGCTCTGGCTATGGCAGCCCCCCCCAAACCACCCTTGCTCTGGCGCAACGGGCGGTAGAACTGGGGGTGGACGTGCGTACCCAAACCCCGGTGCTAGAAATTGTTCGGGATGCGGAGGGGCGAGTGGCGGCGGTGGTCACACCCCAGGGCCAAATTCAAACGCGCACGGTCGTGGATTGTGTGGGGCCGTGAGCGCGCACCTTTGCCGAGCATTTGGGGCTGGAATTCCCGGTTTTTCCTGTGGTGGAACATGTGGTGGTGGTGGCACGGCCGGCCGCCGAGGTTGCTTTCCACCCTGTGGTTTCCGATCTCGTCAATCTTTGTTATTTCCGATCCGACAGCGACCAACCCTGGACACGGGTGGGTAACTCCGACCCCAGCTACCACCCCGGCTTTCGCCTTGCGGATGCTGATAGCTTCCACGGACAGTTTTACGAAGAGATGGGGGGCATCCTCCACCAAAAACTCCTGCACCGATTTCCTGGGGCAGCCGCAGGGCACGTAGTCGAGCGTTACTCCGGTATTTGGGGGATTACGCCTGACTACCAACCGATTCTGGATCGCCTCACCTACGCACCGGGCCTATACTGCGCGGTGGGCTTTAGTGGGCATGGTTACAAACTCAGTCCGGTGATTGGCGACCTGATGAGCCGCTGGATTTTGGCAGGTGAAGCGCCAGAACCCGAAGTGCTCAACCTGTTTCGTTGGAGCCGGTTTGCGGAAAATGAGCCGATTAAGGCTCCCCTGAGTTACTCCCGCGCCGTGGGCCTGCGCTAGGGCAAGGGGCTTACACCCACCGCCCCAGAGCCTATACCTGTGCTCACTTGGATTGACATGGCCCAGAGCCTTCCGCGGGTGTTGATCTCGTACGCACGCTTGGGGGGTAATCCAGACTACACCTCGGTGAGAGTCTCCAGCGCGTCCGGATCGGTAAGGATAATAGACTCGGTGTCTGGCCGCTCCAATAGCTTGTCCTGCTCTAATTTCTTGAGGGCGCGGGTCACGGTTTCCCGTGTCAGGCCGCAGAGATTGCCCAACTCTCGGTGGGGAAGATTAGGAATCCGCACGCCGCCGCGTCCACTGCTGCGGCCCTGACCCTCCGCCAGGAAAAGCAACACATCCGCCAGGCGCGCTGTACTCTCCAATTCCCGCACCTGAAGCCGCCGGTTAAGCTGGCGAATCCGCCGCACCATCAACTGGGCCAGGCGATAGCCCAGGGTGGCTTCCTCCTGGACAAGGGTCATAAAGTCGGCCGCAGGCACACAGCCCACACTTACGGCTGTCAGGCTCACCACATCGCTGGAGCGGGGCACCGCCGCCAGACTGGCCATTTCCCCAAAGCTGTTGCCAGGGCCAAGGATGTTGAGGGTGATTTCGCGGCCATCTCGGTTGTAGGTGCGGATCTTCACCCAACCCGTCAAGATTAGATAGACGCTGTTACCCCAGTCCTTTTCGATCAGCAGCAATTCCCCAGCGGGGTGGTAGCGCAGTACCAGATGGCTAGCGGCCCGTTGTAGGAGTGCATCGGGGAGATCCTGAAACAGAAACGTACTTTGCAGCAGTTGCAGGGGAGTCTGTTCGGGCATAGCTAGGGGCAGTGCAATTGTTTTCATCCTAAGGGCCGCGGGGGTTGCCCACCTGTGAGCCACGGCACGGCCGGCCGGCCGAGTCGCGCACCGACGGGGTGCGTTAGGGTAAAGATCGCTATCATCCCGGTTGACTGGGCACGGGCATTGCCGCGCAGGCTGGCAAGGTCGAATGTAAGGTGTCAGAACCGGTCTGCAAAAGGATACACAGGGGCAACCCCATGGGTCGGATCGTAGTCGGGCTTTCCGGCGGTGTGGACAGTTCGGTGGCGGCAGCTCTCTTAGTGGAGCAGGGCTACGACGTGATCGGCCTGACCCTCTGGTTAATGGCCGGCAAGGGCCAATGCTGCTCGGAGGGCATGGTAGATGCGGCGCGCATCTGCGAGCAGTTGGCCATTCCCCACGAAATTGTTGATATGCGCCAGGTGTTCAAGGGCGAAATCATTGACTACCTCGTGGGGGGATATGCGGCGGGCATCACCCCCTTGCCCTGCTCCCAGTGCAATCGCATGGTCAAGTTTGGCCCGATGCTGACCTACGCCCGCAACACATGGCAAAGTGACCAGATTGCCACAGGCCACTACGCCCAGGTGAGCCAGGACGCGGTGACGGGGCGTTACCAGTTGCGCCGGGCCGTGGATCGACAAAAAGACCAGTCCTATTTCCTCTACACCCTCACCCAGGAGCAGCTTGCCGCGGTGCAGTTTCCCTTGGGAGGACACACCAAGGCAGACACCCGCGCCGTGGCGGCCCGCCTCGGTTTGGCGACGGCTACTAAGCCCGAAAGCCAGGATCTCTGCTTAATCGAAGCCCACGGCTCCATGCAGTCCTTCCTCGACCACTACATTGCGCCTACGGTTGGGGATATTGTCGATACGGCCGGCCGGGTTTTGGGGCAGCATACGGGGGTACACCACTACACCATTGGGCAGCGGCGGGGCCTGGGCATTGCGGCGGCTGAACCCCTCTACGTGGTCGGTCTGGATGCCCGTCAGAACCGGGTGGTGGTCGGGACGCGACCCGAGGCACTCCAGGCAAGCTGCACCGTGCGGGCCATCAACTGGGTGTCCCAGGCTGCCCCCACCCCACCCCAGGAGGTGCAGGTGCAGATCCGCTACCAGGCCGATCCGGTGATCGCTACCCTGGTACCCCTAGGGGCTGGACGCGCCAGCCTCCTGTTTGCTGAGCCTCAGTTCGGCGTGACACCGGGACAGGCGGCGGTGTGGTACGCCGATGACCTGCTGTTGGGGGGGGGCCTCATCGAACCGCAGGAACCTTAATCGGGCTTTAAACTGCCCTTTCCCGGAGCATACGGCGGGGCTGCCTACAATGGCGGCATTGAACTGCTCCGGCCTTCCCCGGAGTCGGTGCCATGGACGCTGCCTCAGGTAGCCCCCTTGCCGGTCACATTGTCCTCCAGGATCCCAGCGACCCCTCGGTAGCCTGGGAGTTGTTTATGGGGCCAGAGGGTAGGCGGTTGCACTACGCCACCAGCCACACCGGCCGGCCGACGCGTGCTGCCTGTTTGCTCAACCTCTATGCCCCCCGCTGGGCCGATCTGGATTTGGGGGAAGAAGGGGACGAGTACCAGGCCCTCTATCGCCTGTGCCAGGCCGGTCATCTCTCTCTCCAGGACGCCCGCCGTCTTCTGCTGCGGCTGGCCCAGGAAGCCCTCACCCACTTTTTGGTGCTGGCCCAAGCCCGTGTGCAGCCAGCCCCCGGCAGTGTCACATCGCGCACGGGCCTCGATCCCATCCTCCTGGCGGTGCCCCTCACCGACTTGGCCGCCACCGCCCGCACCCAGGTCAGTGCCTGGGCTGCCCTGCGTTACCGGATTCCCTCTCCCTTCTCCCGGTTACACCTAGCTGCTCAGCGGATGAAGGAGTTTCAGCACACCTGGAGCCAGAGTGACTCCGACTCGTTTTTCGCTAAGCTCTCGCCGGGCCAGGTGGAAGCCTGTGGTCAACTGCTCATCCAGGGGGCCTGTGTCTATGACCTAGCCTTGCCGCTCCGCTGCTCGCCCCTAGCGGTGGGTCAGTGCTTCCTGCCCCTGATTCAGGCGGGATTAATTACGGTGCGGCCTTTCCAAGTTCCGGAAGCCCCCCGGCCGGCCGGCCCCAAGATTCTCTGCATTGACGATAGCCCCGCCATTCTCAACAGCCTGACGGGTATCCTCAGCGGCGCCGGATATCAGCCCGTCACCCTGGGTCAACCTGAAGCAGCCCTCGCCACCCTGGAGCGGGAACGGCCGGCCCTGATTCTGTTGGATGTACTCATGCCCAGCCTGAATGGCTACGAGGTGTGTCGCCAGGTGCGCCAACAGCCGGAGTTGCGGGATATCCCGATTGTGTTTCTCACGGGCAAGGACGGCCTTGTGGACAAGATGCGGGCCAAGCTCCTGGGGGTGCGGGAATACCTGACCAAGCCGGTGGATCGGGAGGCCCTGCTCCGCTGTTTGGAGGATGTCCTCGGGCCGGCCGGCGCAGGAGGCGGGTGATGGTGGCGGTCGAACAGCCGCAGGGCGTTTTGCAGGTGCTGATCGTGGAGGACGCCCCCACGGAACAGAAGTTGATGGCCACGCTGCTGACAGGGGCGGGCTATGCGGTGGCCACCACAGCTTCGGCAGAGGAGGCCCAAGCCTGGTTGGCCCATCATCCCCCCCCCGATGTGGTGGTTTTGGACATCATGCTGCCGGGGGATAACGGCCTCAGCCTCTGTCGTCACCTGCGGGCGCACCCGGATTACCAGCATTTGCCGATCATTTTCTGCTCCTCGAAAACCAGTCAGGCGGATCGGTTCTGGGCCTTGAAGCAGGGCGGCAATGACTATCTCACTAAGCCCTATAGCCCCCGTACCCTGTTAGCCGTGGTGGCCAAGTATGCAACCCACGTCTAGGGTGGTGGCCGTCCGCTGCGGCCGGGACAGCTACGTGGGGATTCCCCAAGCGGCGATTCAAGAGGCCCTGGATTTGACGGGTTTGGAGATTTCCGCCTTCCCCGGCATGCCCGCCTGTTGTGCCGGGGTGATGAACCTGCGGGGCCGGTTTCTCTGGGGCCTCGACTTGGCCCAGTGGCTGGAAACCCTAGGGATCGAGTGCCTGCCCCTGGCGCAAGCTCGCCTGGAAGGGTTGCTGCTCACGGCCGGCCGGCGCTGCCTCGTGGCGCTGCATGGGGGACGGGAAGCCGGTCTAGCCTACAACCCCGCCGCCCTAGAGCCGCCCGGTCGGCTGGCTCCCCTCTTTGCTGGAACCCTGGCCTGGGCCGGCCGGCCGTTGCCTGTGTTGGATGTTGAGGCCCTCTTCGCTCACCTGCCCCGTTTGACCGGAGGCCCGTTGCCATGACGACCGTTTCCCCCTCCAATCGGCCCCCCACCTCAGGTTCTAACCCGGACGCGTCGCCCTCCCAAGACACGGTGCTTCTGGATACCATCTGTGCGGCCAGTGACCTCGAGCAGGCTGGGGATGTGGCCGGAGCCCGCAAACTCTACCAACAGGTGCTGGCAGCCGATCCCCACGGTACCTATGGTTCCATGGCCAGCCAAGCCTTGGCCCAACTGCCTATCCTCAGCCCAGCGACCGCCCTGCCCGTGGTCACCAGCCGGCCGGCCGGCCAGATTCTCCTTGATTTTTGGCGCAACTGGAGCCTGCGGGCCAAATTCACCGCGGCCCTGATGGTCGGCACCTCGGTACCGGTGATGCTCCTGACGGCGGTCAACGTGGCGACCACCCAGGCGGCGGCGCGCCAGCAATTTCAGGACAACCTCAACAGCGCGGCCACGGCCCTGGAAGAAGAGTACGTCCTCTGGCAGCAACAGGAGGCGGCGACCCAGGCCCATATCCTGGCAGGTTTGGTGACCACCAGTGGCTTTGACCCGGCGGATCCAGGCAGTGTGGCTCCCCGCCGCCAAGCCCTAGAGACCTTCTTCCAGGAAGTCCTAGCATCCGCCGAAGAGGACTACCCGGAACTGACGAAAAATGTGCGCCTCTTCACCGATGCCGCGGGTCGCATCGTGGAAGGCCAAGTGGTTATTTTCGACCCGACAACCCCAGGGGACGCCCCCGCGCAGGGAACCCTCGACCCTGAAGCCCTTAATCGTGAAAATTACCCGATTCGCACCGTCTCGATTCCAAGAGGGAAGAACTTAGCCGGCTTGCCAATTGTCGCCGAAGCCCTGAGAACCCGGGAACCCCAGGCGGGCATTGAGGCCCTTACGCCTGCCCAAGTGGATCTGTTGGGCCTTACTGGGCAGGTGGACGATGCCAAGGCGACGGGCTTGATGGCCTTGGGGGTCTATCCCCTGACGGTGAACGGCCGGCCGGCCGGGGTTGCCCTAGTGGGGGGGCTATTCAACCGCAACTTTGCCCTCGCCGACCGGATTAAGGTGCTCTATAGCGCAGATGTGGTGTCTGTCTATGGCCCGGAGCGGTTGCTCACCACCACGGCTCCTGGAGCAAACCCGCAGCAGCGCGCCCTGGGGGAGCCCCTGCCGGACTGGGTGCGCGACCAGGTTCTAACGCGGGGTGAAAGCGGATTTGGCACCGTGACCCTGGGCGGCCAGCGCTACCTCACTGCCTTGCGGCCCCTCTACGACCATCTCGGTTCCCAGACCGAACAGGGCGCCCGGCCGGCCGTGGGGGTGATTGCGGTCGGTCAATCGGAGGCTGCCCTGGATGACCTGTTGGCCGACCAAGTCCGCAAGGGGATTCTGGCCTGTGCCGTCATTTTGCTGGTGGCCTGGGGGGTCGCCTTCGGCTTGGCTCGCGTCCTCACCAGCCCCATCCAGCGCCTCGCCCGCTTTGCCCAGACGATAGGAGCGGGTCAATTGGAGGAGCGCCTGCCCACGGCCGGCCGGGATGAACTGGGGGTGTTGGCGGCGGAAATGAACCGCATGGCCGAAAACATCAGCACTAACCTAACGGCCCTTCAACGCCAGCAAGCCCAAGAGCGGCAGGAACGGGAGGCCCTCCAGGAGGATGTGATTCAACTCTTGACCGACATTGAGGGTGCCCAGGCCGGGGACTTGACGGTGCGCTCCACCCTCGGTGCTGGGGAGGTGGCCGCCATCGCCGATGCCTTCAACCTGACGATTGCCAACCTGCGGCAACTGGTGGGTAACGTCCAGGCCACCGCCGAGCGGGTGACCCAATTGGCCCAGCAGTCGGGCACCGCCGTTATCGACCTTGCCCAAGCCGCCCAAAGCCAGGAAGTGGAATTGACCCTGGGCCTAGAGCTGGCTGCCGAAAACGCCAGTGCTGTCCAGGACATTGCCGCCCGCGCTGCCGATGCTACAGAAACAGCTCAGGCGTCCCTGGTGGCAACCCAGCAGGGGGAACAGGCCATGAACAGTACCAGCAACCTCTATAGCCAATTGCGGGAGGCGGTGGGCAAAACCTCGAAAAAGGTGAAGAACCTAGTGGGTTCCAGCCAAGAAATCAGCCAGGTGCTGGGGATTATTCAGGACATCAGCGTCCAAACCAACTTGCTCTCTTTCAATGCCTCCCTGGAAGCGGATCGGGCTGGGGATCAGGGCCAGGGCTTCCGGTTGATTGCCGATGAAATTGGACAACTGGCCAATCTGGTGCGCCAAGAGGCCAACCGGATTGAGGGGCTGGTACGCAACATTCAGCGGGACACGGCAGAGGTCTCGGAGGCGATGGAGCGCAGCACGGGCGCGGTGGCGGAAGGTTCCCAACTCGTGCGCCAAACCCAGCAGGTTCTCCAACAGTTGGCCCAACTGGCGGAGCGGATCGACACGGCACAGCAGGCCATTGCCGACAAAACCCAGGGTTATGCTAGTACCTCAGCTCAGGTGCGGACAGCCATGGAGAATGTGGCGGCCCTGGCAGGTAGCACCGTGACCGCTGCCCAGGAGGTGGCTGGTACCCTGGACGAGCTAGGTCAAGAAATCCAGGCCCTCCAGGATTCTGTGCAGCGGTTCCGACTCTCATGAGCGCGTCTTCCCCCGCCGATTTCAGCGCCCTGCTGCGGGAACTCCGCCAGACCTTTTTGGAGGAGGAAGCCCCGGGTTTGCTCCAAACCCTGCAAAGCGGCCTCGCCCAAACTGAGCGGGATTATGCTGCCCTGATGCGTGCGGCCCATACCCTCAAGGGCGGGGCTGGAACGTTTCAGATGACCGGAGTCCAGACGGCAGCCCACCGTCTCGAAGACCTGCTGGAGCAACTGGGGCAACGGCCGGCCGGTGACCTGCCGGGGTCTGAACCCTTATTACAGCAGGGCGTGGAGGAACTGGCCTGGCTGCTGGACAACCCTCTGGATCCGAGCCTCACCCCCAACCCGGACTGGCTGGCAGCGGTGGATACCCTCCTGGCGGAGTACGCAGTCAGTGCAGCCCTCGACCCGACGGCCGGCCGCCGGGAGGTGCTGACGGGCATCTTGGAGGATTGCCTGCAAATTGCCGAGGGGCGGCTGAGACAGGGGGACGTGACAGCCCTGGCCGACCTGGTGGAGCAGGCGGACATGATCGGTGCCGAGATGGATCTGCCCTGGCTCCTAGCGGCTGTCCAGCCCCTGCACGAAACCCCTGACCCCAGTCTGGACCTGGGTTTACAGGTGCTTCAGACCCTGCGCCAAGAGCAACAGGCTGCCCTGGCCGCCCTAGCCATGCCGGGGCTGACATCCATAGGCCCCGCACCCTCAGTCCTGGAGTCGCCACCCGTTGAGCCAGAGCCACTGCCGGAGACGGCGACCCTCGAATCCGAAGGGACGGCGGCCACGCCCCAAGTGCGTATCCCCCGGCCGGCCGTGGAGTTACTCGCCAACACCGGCGGCGACTTGATCCTTTACGTGGACAAACTGAGTGGGCAGCAGCAGCAAATGGGCACAGTGATCCAGAGCCTGCGTGTCCTGGTCGATCGGTTTGAGCCAATTCGCGACCAGATGGAGGATCTGTACGAGCAGTTGGCGATCCAGCCCGACACCCTGCCCGAGCGGGAATTTGACCCCCTGGAATTGGATCGGTTCACTGCCCTGCACGAGAGCCTGCAAGCCTGCCAGGAGCTGATGGCCCAAATTGCCGAGCACGCCGACGACCTCAACCTCCTGCAACGAAGCACAACCCGTGAAGTCGTCAGCATGGGCCGCAGCCTCAAACAGATTTACACCACCACCACCCAGGTGCGGCTGCGACCGTTCCAAACCCTGGCTCAACCCTTTCAGGAGCGGGTGCGGCGACTGGCCCAACGCTATGGCAAACAGGTGGCCTGGCAGGTTGAGGGCGGGGATGTTCTCCTCGACCGGTTCCTGCTGGAAGAACTCCAGGGGCCACTCACCCACTTGGTCAATAATGCCTTTGATCACGGCATCGAACCCGCCGAAGAGCGGCAGCAACTGGGCAAACCTCCCCTGGCCACGATCACAATCCGCGCTCAGATTCAGGGTAACCAGGCCCTGATTACGCTGCGGGATGACGGGCGGGGGATCGACCTGGCACGGGTCTATCAAAAGGCCGTGGAGCGGGGCCTCACCCAGCAGCCCATGGCTGAACTCACCCCCGAAACGATTCTGGGTTTTCTGTTCGAGTCGGGCTTTTCTACCCGTAGCCAAGTCTCGGAACTGTCGGGGCGGGGGGTGGGGCTGGATGCAGTACGCACCACAATTCGCGATTTGGGGGGCAGTGTCCAGGTGGAGTCCCAGGCCGGCCGGGGAACGCAGTTTAGCCTGCGATTGCCGGTGGGTCTGAGTTTACTTCCCCTGCTGGTGGTGCAGGCTCAGGGTCGGCCGGCCGCCTTTCTTACGGATCACGTCCTGGATATTCTCCGCAGTTTGCCCACGGACACCCAGGAAACGGTGGCGTGGCAAGGACAAACGCTACCAGCCCACAGGCTGAACCAATTGGCCCCCTACGCCCAAGGGGTGACCCCCACCCAGCCCCAGGCCGCCCTGATTTTGGCGGGGCCGGCCGGCCGGCCATTGGCGTTGCTAGTGGAGGAGCTTTCCGAGGTACGGCAACTGATCGTTAAACCCTTGGATGAGGTGTTTACGGTGCCCAGCTACCTGGCGGGGGCAACGGTTTTGCCGTCGGGGGCCTGTGTTCCTGTCCTACTGCCTGCCCAGTTCCAACCCACCCCAACTTCAGTGGCGGTTGCCGAACGGCCGGCCGGGCCACGGTCGATCCTGGTGGCGGAGGATTCGGTCTACACTCGGCGCTTTATCCAGGATGTACTGCAACAGGCGGGCTATGCCGTGCAGAGTTACAAGGACGGCCAGGAGGCGTGGGAGGCCCTGACGGTGCTGGTGGAACAGGGGGAGGTGGCCCTAGTCTTGACTGACCTGGAGATGCCGCGGTTGAATGGGCTTGACCTGTTGGCCCAGATTCGCAGTCACACGGCCTATGCTACGCTGCCCGTGGTGATGCTGACGTCGCGCACGGGTAATCTACATCGGCAGAAGGCAGCGGCGCTGGGGGTCAGTAGTTATCTGGGAAAACCCTGCAATCCCCAGGAGTTGTTGGCTACGGTGCAGAGTTTTCTGGGGGGTGGCGGCCGGCCGTGAGTGGTTGCGACAGGCTGTGATTGCCGAATTGACGTTAGGTTGTGGGGGAGGTGCGAGCGGCCGGCCGACAACAAGGCAGTGGCTAGGGCTTATGTGGCTGCTTTATATAGCCGATTTAATCTCTGCGGGTCAATTCCCCGCCGCTCTGCGGCGTAACATGGGAGGACGA
>JACYLR010000138.1 GCA_015272465.1 Gloeomargaritaceae cyanobacterium C42_A2020_066 | reverse complement strand
TGACGCCAATTTTCTCCAGCAACCCCGTCAGGTTTTGCACCTGAATGATCACGCCAATGGAGCCGGTAATGGAGGAAGGGTTGGACACAATGTGATCGGCTGCACTCGCCACGTAGTAGCCCCCGGAAGCCGCCACATCTCCAAAGGTGGCGACAACTTTGATCTTGCTCGACTTGCGCACCCGCATCAGTTCTTCGTAGATGGCCTGGGAGGCAGCAGCGGTTCCCCCTGGACTGTTGATCGACAGCAGGATGGCCTTGACCTTATCCTGTTCAGCCCGGCGAATCGCCCGGATCAGATTGTTGGCACTGGAGGTACTGCCCTCACCGAAAGGGGATGCCTGGGCCTCATGGGTGATCGGGCCGTAGATGGGCAACAGGGCAATATCCGGCCGGCCGGCCGCGGCCACACTTGTACCCCGCGCGGCTGTATCCGGCATGGCCGGCCGGCCCACCCCCAGCCAATTGCCCAGGGCAGCCACCAAGCAAATCAGGATCAGACCCAAGGCTAGCCAGCGGTCAAGACGCACGCTCTGCTCCTCCATACGCCGCTCCTCCGAGCCTACCCCTAAATGCAAGTCCGGTCTACTCCAGCCCCAGAACGGGTGTTACAGAAGGACGGAGGCGACCCTGACTCACCTCTAGAATCTGCGTGGAGCACAGCCACTGGGGATCGAACAGGCCCAGATGGGTCGTGGTGATCAGGGTCTGGAACCGATCCTGAATCACCGCGAGCAGTTGGTGCTGACGCTTGAGATCCAGTTCTGCCAGCACATCATCCAACAACAGGATGGGTGTTTCCCCCAAGACAGCCTCCAGCAGGTGCAATTCCGCCAGCTTGAGGGCCAGTACTAGGGTGCGTTGCTGTCCCTGGGAACCGTATTGCCGAGCGGGTGTCTGGTTCAAGGCCAAGACCACCTCATCTCGGTGGGGGCCGACCAGCGTGGTAGCTTGGTGGCGTTCTACCTCAGCCCGCGCCTCGAGCTTGGCCCAAAAGGCCGCCACAATCGCCTCCGGTTCATCGGATGACGTGGGCACGGAGGGCGCATAGGTGATCTCCAGGGTTTCCTGAGTTTGACTAAGGCGGCTGTGCCAAAGGGCTGCTAGGGGAGCGAGGCGGTGCAGCAGTCGCCAGCGGCGGCGCATCAAACGCGTGCCAGTCTGAACCAGTTGGCCGTTCCAGAGTTGAAGTACTTCAGGATCAACCACCTCGGCCCGGAGGAGGGCATTGCGCTGGCGTAAAGCCTGTTGGTAGTCCTGGAGGAGATTGTGGTAGATCGGCTCCAGTTGGCGCAGAATGCCATCTAACCAATCCCGCCGGCCGGCCGGCCCACCCCGCACCAGATCCAGGTCAAGACAGGAGAAAAACACCGTATTCAGGTGACCAAGGAAATCGATCTGACGGCGGACGGGTTGGTGGTTGCGGCTCATGCTGCGACGACCGTTCTGGCGCAGGGTGAGGCCCAGGTCGATGGGTTCCGGCTGGCGGTCGAGGGTGGCGCGCAGAACGGCCCATTCCGCACCCTGCTGGATCAACTCCTGATCCCGGCCGGCCCGGGGCGATTGCAGATGGGCCAACAACAGGACAGCCTCCAGGAGGTTGGATTTACCCTGGGCGTTGTCCCCCAACAGGATGGTGGTCGGGGCCATGAAATCCAGGGCCTGATCGGGGTAATTGCGGAACCCCTGGAGGTGAAGGTGTTTAAGGAACACGCCCGGCAGTCCAGGGGGAGTGGCAGTGCCCTGGTCTTCCCCAGCCTATCAACCCCAGTGATCGCCACCACAGGCGCGCGGCCGGCCGCCTCACCGCCCCGGAGGGTTAAGGCGGATAGGGTAGTGCTATGGGGAAAAACACCCGAACCCCATTCCGAGGTTGATCATGAAAGGCTTCTCCCGTATCGCTGGTTCTGCGCTGGTTGTGATGACTGTAGGGAGTTTGGGGCTGGCGGTTCCGGCCCGGCCGGCCGTTGCGGGCGATGCCACGGCTGGGATCGTCGGGGGGCTGATTGGCATTGGTATTGGGACGGCGATTGGTCGAGCGACTGCTCCCCAGCAGCCTGTGATTGTGGCTCCAACGGCCCCGATGGTCTATCCCAGCCCAGTACCCTATCCTGGCCCAGTGGTCTATCCCAGTGCAGTGACTGGGCCGGCTGTCATTGTTGCCAGTAATCCCTACATCCCCGTGCCCTATGCGGTGCAAAACCAGTTTGCAATGGTTCTAGCCCAACAGGGGCTACCCTTGGCCCCTTGTAATGCTTACAGCGCCATGTTCCAGTCGGGCGGCTACCTAGCCTGTACCAACCCAACGACGGTCTACCCCTCAGGCGTGTACACCCTGCCCGCTAGCCTGATTTGGTAGGTTTGTGCCCTCTGCGTACCAGGATCACCTGGCTTGTCTGGGGTCTGTGGCCTGCCCGACCCCGGACTGGGGGATGGACTGCCGACTTTCCCGCGATTCAATTCAAGGGTCTGATCGGTTGCCCCAACGATGTCTGCCCCGTCACCCTTAGGGCAAAGCTGAGGGCTTGGTCAAGATCCTGGGTCTGGGCGGGATAGGCCACGGCCGGCCGGCCGATCACCCACAGGTGTACCCCCATTTCTTGGGCTAACTGCCGTTTGATCGCTTCGCCGCCCGGCCGGCCGGCCGCCTTAGTCACCACTGCGGTAATTTGCCACTGCTGCCACAGAGCTTTTTCCAGGGCGTAGGGCACCGGTGGCCACAGGGCAACCAACCGCTCCGGGCTAAATCCGGCAGCCAGTGCAGTTTCGAGTGCCGTAGGCGAAGGTAGGATGCGGGCAAACAGCGTCGCTTGGGTCTGCCACGCCTTGAGCAAGGGTAGGGCGCGATAACCCACGGTGAACAGCACCCGCTGCCCTGTCAGGTTAGCAGTCCTGAGCAGCGCGGCCATGTCCGCAAACCCTTGCTGGCCTGCGTCTGAGTCTGTGGTTACGGCCGGCCGCTCGTAGCGTAGGTAGGGGATTCCCCAGCACCGGGCCGCCTGGATGGCCAGTTCGGAAACGGCAGCAGCATGGGGATGGGACGCATCCAAAATGCCGCAGAGGGCAAAGCGCGCCTGAAACGCGTCCAGGTCAGCAGCCGTTAACCCCCCAGAAACCACCACCACCCCCTGGGCTTGGCTGTAGAGTGCTGCCGCCCGCGCCGTGGCTACCGTCACCACACACGGCCGGCCGGCCGCCCCAATCGCTTCCGCCAAAACCCGGCTTTCTTGAGTCCCACCAATTAGCCAGAGACAGCCAGTCACCCCTTCATCGCCCGCCCGAAATTGTCCCGAAAAGAACGGGTCGTCAGCAGTAGGGGCCACAGAAGCGTCAACAACGGCCGGCCGCCGCTGTAGGTTGTGCGCCCAAACCCCGTCCAGAACTTCCAGCCGCCGCCGGCATAGACCACCAGCAGGGCGCCAACCAGTAGTGTTTCCATAGCCAACTCCAGTAAACGGGTAACCCCTTCTGGCACTATAGCTAGTCGAAGCCCGCCCCACCTACCCCATGCCCCGTCTTGTCTTGGCCACGGCGAACCCCGGTAAAGTCATTGAATTCCAGGCGTACTTGCCCGACTGGGACTGTGTGCCCCGGCCGGCCGGCCTAGAGATCGAGGAAACCGGCGACACCTTCCTGGCCAACGCTTGCCTGAAAGCCACCCACATTGCCCGCCTCACGGGAGAATGGGCCATCGCCGACGATTCTGGCTTGATGGTCGATGCCCTAGATGGCAGTCCTGGCCTCTACTCCGCTCGCTACGGCACCACAGACGCGGAGCGGATCGAGCGGCTTCTATTCGAGTTGGGGGACGAACTGGAGCGCAGTGCCCGGTTTGTCTGCGCCCTGGCAGTCGCCGATCCGACCGGAACCATCCTGGCCCAAGCGGAGGGCGTCTGTGAGGGCGAAATCCTACGGGCACCCCGCGGCAACGGTGGCTTCGGGTACGACCCGATCTTCTACGTACCCGACCAGGGCCTCACCTTTGCCCAAATGACCCCCGACCTCAAACGCCAAGTGGGCCATCGTGGTCGGGCCTTAGCTGCCCTCCAACCCCAACTCCAGGCTCTTGTGTAACCATCTCGACATGAATGTTACACAACGTTACTCACCTTTATCTAAGAAAATAAAAAAAGTCTTAAGCAGGCCCTTCTCTGGGGGTTGTTTTGGCACCATAGGGGGTGTTGAAGGAGAGCCAGCGTCCATAAGGCTCTAGCCATAAAGTCGATTTTTAACTGGGGCCAGCCTGATAAAGGCCCTAATCTCTAAAAGACACATGGGTGCTTAGTCTCCAAGGGGAGATTAGCACCTTAGCTTTTACTAACCCTACCCCCCTCCATTGCCTCTCATAATCCAACCCCTCACCTCTCATAAAGGCGAGTGCGCCACTGTGAAGAAGAGAACGAGTTGCTAGATTCCAAGATTCCCTCTGCAGACCGGGGCTGACCTCCATAACGCCCACCTCAGAGAAGCTGGAGACCATTCCATCTGACAGCCCTTCGACTCGGGTAGCCGGTGCAGAGCTAGGGACTACAGCGGCTTAATCCCCCGTCTGGCCGAGGCTGAACACACTGGAAGGGTGCCTCGGCAATGTCGCTGAAGCCAACTCGCTCCAACAGGCCGACCCAATCTCGGCTCAAGTCTAGGCTGGTGGGGTTGGTGCGCCGCAGGGCTGCCAGGGTTTGCAACGCGTCGTACCAGACGCCCGCTTCCGCCAGAATGGCTGGGTAGTCTTCTAGGGGAGCTTGGCTGAGGGCACTGGTCAAACTGGGGTTATCAGTGGACATCCGTTGAATGCGGCCAAAGGCGGTCATCCAGGTATCCGGTTCCTCTTTACACTGCACCGTAATCGACCACTCATATTCCTGACCCTCCTTTAGGGGGGGGGCCTCTGGGGGCAAAGTCAGACTACTCAGGCCCGATCCAGGGCTAGGAAAGGTCGTTTCGTAGAGAACCGCACCGTTGCGGCTGGCTTCTCGAAGCTGGAATGAAACCGGGATGTTGGCCGCAGTTAAGGCCGGCAGGTACCAGAAAAAGGTGGGGTAGTCTTGGAGGGTCAGGCCAAAGTTGGTGGTAGGTAACAACACGCTCGGTTTGTCCTGGGGACTCACCGCACAGCCCGGCCCGCGCCGCGCCGCCGCCACCCGATTGCCCTGGCGAACCGTTGCCGGCAAGTTGAGTGAACTGAACGCTGACCGACGCTGGCTGGTCGTCCGTACGGGTTTGGGTGGGAGGCCCACGGAGGCGCTTTGCACCGGTGCCGGTACTCGGAGAACTTGACCGATCAGAATCAGGTCTGGATTGCTACGCAGGCCGGGGTTAAGACTAAAAATTTGTTCCAAGCTCAAGCCCTGGTTGCGGGCAATGCCCCACAACGTATCACCCAGTCGAATGGTGTAGGTGCCTGTCTGGGCCATAGCCGGACTGATGGGCAGTGCCAGAGCTAGGAACAGGCCCCAAACCCACGGAGATGGACGCTGATACACGGGGGGACGGGCTTCTTGCCGAGTGTTCATACCCTCTAACTCCCTGGAACTACCGCAGAACTAAACCTGTGGCCACGCAGAACTTGAGCCTCTTACCTTTAGGGTACCCAGTTCCTCAGGACAAGCGCCAATGCCAATGCCCTGAATTGAACCCGGGTAGCGCAGCGAGGGCTTGCTCTAAGGCGTCGATGTCTGCAAAGCGATCCTGGGGATCTTTACACAGACACCGCATGACCACGGCTTCCAGGCCGGCCGGCAAGTCCTGGCACAGGGGGTGGCTGCTCAGGGGAATCGGCTCGACATGGACGTGACAGTCAATCCAGTATTTGTAACCATTGTCCTGCACAACCTGTCCGATACCGAAGGGGTTGGTGCCGCTTAGCATCCGGTAGATGATCATGCCGAGGCTGTAAATGTCGGTGCGATGATCGATGTCCGGCCGGCCGAGACATTGCTCTGGGGATGCGTAGCGATAGGTGCCAATGAAGCTACCAATTGTTGTAGGCCGATTGGGCTCCCGACTCTCTTCCCCGACAACCTTGGCAATCCCAAAATCCAAGATTTTGACAAGGGCACCTAGGGATTTTTCAGGCACCAAGAAGATATTGTCAGGTTTGAGGTCTCGATGAATCACCCCCCGTTGATGGGCCTCGCGCAATCCAGCACAGATTTGAATCACGGTGGGCAGGGTCTCATCAAGCCCCAGGAAAGACTTGGCCCGCAACCGCTGCCCTAGGGTCTCGCCCTCCAGATACTCCATGACATAGAAATGGGCACCTTCGTAGATCGAGTCGGGCGGTGTCAGACCAAAGTCACTAATTTGCACCACATGGATACTTTTCAAGGGGGCTAGGACAGCGACCTCCCGCTCAAAGCGCTGGAGAAGGACTTGGTAGCCGGTGGCGTAACAGGCGGTCATGATTTTGACGGCAACCTGGCGGCCGGCGAGGCGCTCATCCCGGGCCAGAAAGACTTTCCCCATACCGCCCTCGCCCAGCAGGTGCTCAATCCGGTACCGGCCGGCCTCATCTACATAGGATCCTTCAAAGGATCCTTCAAAGGGATCATTCCAGTTCAGGTTTGGCTGGGGGATCCCTCCCATAAGTGATGTGACAAGTGATGTGACGGGCAATCCCGTATCTTCGCTCTCAACGGCAGTATCGTGCAGGGCGGCGGGGATCTCAGGACCAGGAAGCGGCTCGGTCTCTATGAGGCTTGGTTGTGGAGCGTCGAGGGGTACCGTGGCATCCTCGTCAACGGGCGAATCTTGGGGCCCCCCCGAGGTGATGGGTGGGGCGTTGCGAGGCAGGGGGGCTGTCAGGCTTGGGGCGGCCTGCTCATTCTGATCTTCGGACGCCGGGCTGATCTGGGTTGCCCCGTCCTCGGTGTAGGGTATGGGCGGATTGGCAGGCAGGCGGTTGACGCGCAAACGCCTAACCATGAGGCCACTTACGAAGAGGGCCAGACCGGCAGGCACAAGGGGCAGCCAGCCGCTTCCCAACAACGCTAGCCAACAGCTACCGATCAGCCCTCCCCCTAGGGTGGTGAGTCCGAGGAAGCAACGTGTGGTCGGGTCAGTCCTGAGTGCCACCCAGGCTCCCGCTAAACCCCACCCTGCGATCCATAGGGTTTCTATCCAACGGGGCCACGCCCAAATCAGCGGCCGGCCGTCGAGGACTGCCGCCAAAACCTGACTCACAAGGCGGGCGTGGAGCCAGGTACCCTGTTGTCGTCCATAGGGTTTCGTGGAAATCCCCTTTATCTAGGGTGCTGTAGCCCAAGAGCACAACCCGATCGCGAAACACATCAGCGTCAGCGGTTCCTTCCAAAACATCGGCCAGGGAAACGACCACGGCCGGCCGCCGCCCCCGATAGGCCAAGAGGGTTTGGTAGAGGCCCGGATCGAGGTTGTTGTAGCCGCCCATGGTGCGGGGCAGGGGGGCAAACCGAACCCCGCCCACATTGAAATTCCCCCCCGCGGAACGGCTCAAGGTAATGCCCTCGGTCTGGAGGTAGCTGAGGGCACTTAAGAATCCCAGAGCAAAGGGAGCGCGACAGCGAACCTCCGGGCCAGGGGTCAGTGCAAAGCCAAAGAACGGCGTCTCTGTGGCCGGCACACCGGAGAAGGCCACCCGCCTCACGACCTTATCGGCATCCAACTCCACATCGGCGTAACCAATGCCATCCGCCGGATCTAGCACAGGCGGGGGATCGATACCCCGGGGATTTCCCAGGGAGGGGAGCTGGCAGGTGAGGATGATCGGCTTAATCCGCCCCTCCAAGGGTAAAAATTGCTGATTCAGGTAATCGAGAAGGGCATCCCGACCCGGCCCAATCGGGACATCTCGAAAGATATCGACCGCAATCACTCGTGGTGCGTAGGCTCGTAGGCGTTCCAGGGTTGCCAAAAGTGCGGCATCGGACAAGGTATCGCTGTTGAGCCGAGCCACCGTCCGGTCATCCACAGCCACAAAAACGAGTCGAGGGTCTGCTCCCCAGTCAGGCTGCACCCGAATTAACGCATCGTAGGCGTACAGTTCCGCAGACTGTAGCATCCCGGTTTGCCGCAGGAGGGCCACACTGCCGGCCACAGCCAAACCAACCAGCAAGGCCAGTGACCGGGTGCGCTTTCGGGGCGGGGGCGGTTTTCGAGGGGCAACTACCGTTTTCACGGCCACAGGAACTTAGGTTACTCCCATCATAGGGAATGACCTTCCGTCTACCCCGTGGTGCCGCGTACGGTTCGCAGGGCTTCGGTGATATGGGCCTGAAAGTTGAACTGGGAATCAAAGATGTGCCGCACGATGCCTTGGGGGTCGATGACGTAGGTGACTCGTCCCGGTATGAGGCCGAAGGTTGCAGGTACCCCATAGCGTTGGCGCACCTGGTTGCCGCCATCACTGAGCAACCGGAAGGGCAGTTGGTAGCGGTTGGCGAAGCGGGTGTGGCTTTGGGTGTCGTCGCTGCTGATGCCCAGGACGACGGCGCCGGCCTCCTCAAATTGGGTGTGGCTATCCCGAAATCCACAGGCTTCTGCCGTACAACCGGGGGTGTCGTCCTTGGGATAAAAGTACAGAACCACCCAAGCCTTCCCCCGCCAATCCTGGAGGCTGACAAGCTGGCCCGTTTGATCGGGCAGGGAGAAATCGGGCGCTTGTTCCCCTACGGTCACCCGGTTGTTGTCATTCAAGAAGTTGAACATAGCTCTTCGCCTGCCACACCGAGCGACGTTCGGTTACGGGGATTACACCTCCAGAGTAGCGCACCCCCTGCTCCGCTATGGGCGATTTGGCAACTGCCCTCAGACGACTACGGTGGCTGCTATCCCTAGACCTAAAGGGTTAGGATCGCCCTAATAGTCGCCGGTTGGGCATGGATACCCCACAGCCAGTTTCTCAAGTCCTGGGCACCGCCCCGTCCCCCCCGGAGTTTGTCGGCCGGCCGGCCGCGATTGCCCTGTTTGGCACCAGTGCTGATCCGCCGACCCAGGCTCATCGTCAAATTCTGACCTGGTTGGCGCCCCGGTTTGATCATGTGGCCATTTGGGCCGCGGATAACCCGATGAAGCAGGATCAGACCCCCCTCACCCATCGGATGGCAATGCTCGCGGCCCTGGTGCAGGAACTGATTCAAGACACAGGACTGGCTGCCGATCGGGTACAAGTTTACCCTGAACTCAGCTATCCCTACACCCTGGTGAGTGTCCGCCAGGCACGCGGCCGGTGGCCGGCCGGCCGCTTCACCCTGGTGCTGGGATCGGATCTGCTCACCCAACTGCCCCACTGGCACCAAGTCACGGAACTGCTGCCCTTGGTCAATGTCCTGCTGGTTCCCCGCTGCGGCTACCCCCTTGACCCGGCCGGCTTGGCCTGGCTCCAGGGCCATTGTTCCCAGGTAGACCTCGCGCCTATCGAAGTCCCTGACATGTCCTCCCGCGCCTTTCGGGAGGAAGGGCGTCTTGCGGAACTTACCCCCGCAGTCTGGGCCTATATCCAGCAAGTGGGTCTCTATTGCTACCTTGGCCTAGCGAGTCAGCCACAGCAGCAGGCTCTGCCCGAGACCCACCAGTACTCCTAGCACACCCCCTAAGTTGACAATAGCCGTCAGTTCCTGGCGGACAATGGCCTGAATATTGGCTTCCAATTCAGCGGGGCTGGTGGCATTGACCCGGTCGATGATCACTTGGTCAATATCCATCACCGGAATCACTTGCACCATCAAGCTCTCCAAATCTTTTTCTAGATAACGCTCCACGATCAGGGCCAGTTCAGCACTTAAGAGTTCCAAAGAGACCGTCATCACACGGGAGTTTTGCAGCCGGGTGAGCAACACATCCGCCACCTCCTCCCAGTTGAGGGTCTCTGTCAGGGTTTGAATCAGGACTGGCCCATCGGTTTGGAGATAGCTACGCACCGTATCCCGAAAGGTTTTGCGCAGGCGGCGTGCTGTACCCACGGGCAGGTTTTGAAGCGACAAATCCTGAAGTAGCCGCACCAGTCGGGCCTGAATCCCGAGGGATTGCACCAGTTCTGCCAGGCGCGCATTGGCTGCTTCCCGGTCATCCAGGCAGAAATTGCGCAACCGCACTAGGGCATTGCGCACGCCCACCAGGTTGGCCACCACCCAGTAGGTGCCCGTGGACTTTTCCCGCAGGTCTTCATCGATCACCTGGATATTGCGATCCGTGAGGAAGTCTACGAGGGCGAGGCGCAGGGTGTCTGGGGAGAGAATCACCTCTAGCAGCCAACTGGCCACTTGGGTGGCTTGGCTCTCCGTGAGGCTCAACTCCAGGAGTACTTGGTCAAAAAAGTGGTTGAGTTGGGACTCCAGAAAATCTTCCCGCCGCGCCAGAACCCGTAGCAGTTTGGGCAGGGACTGGTTGAGGAGGTCGTGGAGCAGACCCGCCAGAATCCGCACGGTGCGGGGTCGATGTTGCTCCAGTTTCACCTGATCCAGCGCCATCTGGAGCAGCCAGAGGACAGCGGCTTGGGTGCGCTCGGTGTCCAGTAAGCGCCGGGCAATGGCTTGGAGTTCGTCGGGCACCAGCAGGGAACCCATGATCCCATCGGCAATTTTCACCGCTAACCGCTGCTGGTTGGCAGGAATCAACCCGGGGGTAAAGGGCAACCGTCGGCCGGCCGCATAGAGCGGGCGGTAGGGCCGAAACAGCATCCGGATCGCCAAGTCATTGGTGAAATAGCCAATCACCCCCCCCAAAACTGGCGGGGCAATCAGTGTCCATAGGGGGGGCATGGCCACAACGGGTGTGCTCCTCGGCCGGCCGAACTCCCGGACTGGCCAGGATGGGGGTCAGAGGGTTCTGAGTACGGTGCAGGCCGCCTCCAGGGTCTGATCAATGGCTTCATCCGTGTGGGCCAGGGAAGTGAAGCCAGCCTCAAATTGGGAGGGGGCCAGGTAAACCCCCTGCTCCAACATCCCTCGGTGGAAGCGGGCAAACTTCTGGGTATCGGCCGCCTTTGCCTGGTCGTAGTTGGTGACGGGGCCGGCCGTGAAAAAGAAGCCAAACATACCGCTGATCCAGCCACTACAGAAGGGATGGCCCAGTTCATCAGCAATGGCCTGGAGGCCAGTCACCAGGCGGCCAGTCACCCGATCCAGGGCCTCGTAGGTACCGGGCTGCTGGAGGAGTTCCAGCGTCTTGATGCCCGCGGTCATTGCCAGGGGATTGCCCGACAGCGTACCGGCCTGGTACATGGGGCCGGCCGGGGCCACCCATTCCATAATGTCCCGCCGCCCGCCATAGGCCCCCACGGGTAGACCTCCCCCAATGATCTTGCCTAGGGTGGTCAGATCCGGGGTAATCCCAAACTTGGCTTGGGCACCGCCATAGGCAATCCGAAACCCGGTCATTACCTCGTCAAACACCAGCAAAGCCCCGTACTGGTGGGTCAAGGCCCGCAACCCCTCCAGGAAGCCCGGCTGGGGCACAATAAACCCAGCATTGCCCACCACCGGCTCCAGAAACACAGCAGCAATCTGGTCGGGGTTTTCTGCAAATAGGGCTTCCACAGCCGCCAAGTCATTGTAGGGAGCTGTCAGGGTGTTGGCAGTGACGGCTTTGGGTACTCCCGGCGAGTCGGGCAAGCCCAGGGTGGCCACCCCTGATCCCGCCTTGACCAGGAACATATCTCCGTGGCCGTGGTAGCAACCTTCAAACTTGATAATCTTTTCTCGACCCGTGAAGGCCCGCACCAGGCGCAGGGTGGCCATACAGGCTTCAGTGCCAGAGCTGACAAAGCGCACCATCTCGATGCTGGGGACAGCCTCGATCACCTTCTCCGCCAGGGTATTTTCCAGGGCACAGGGCGCGCCAAAACTAGTGCCCTTGTCGAGAGCGGCCTTGAGGGCAGCGATCACCTCCGGGTGGGCATGGCCGCAAATAGCCGGCCCCCAGGTACCCACGTAGTCGATGTAATGGTTGCCATCCACATCCCAGATCGAGGCGCCCTGCACCCGATCAAAGACAATTGGACTGCCGCCCACAGACTTAAACGCCCGCACCGGAGAGTTGACGCCACCGGGCATCAGGGACTGGGCGGCCGCAAAAATTGCTTCTGAACGTTGGGTCTTAAAAGGTGTAGTAACCAAGGCCCTATCTCCCGTGCGCCACAGCAGTGCATTTACCACTCTACGCAAGAGTGGGGGTGGGAAGCCACCTCAGGCGACAAGCTGCACCCGTGACCCCTGCTCGGTTTTGGTGACCTCCAAACGGGTCTGAAAGGCTTCTTTGAGGGTGGGCATATGGGTAACCATCAGGATGCAGGCGAAGTCGGCAGCGATGGCATTGATTGCAGCCACCAGCCGTTCGCAACCTTCTTGGTCTTGGGTGCCAAAGCCCTCATCGACGATCAGCATCTGGAGAGTGGCCCCGGAGCGCTGAGCCAGGACGCGGGCAAGGGCCAGCCGCAGGGCAAAGTTGACCCGGAAGGCTTCCCCCCCGGAGTAGGTTTCGTAGGGACGGGTACCCTGGGGGTCGGCGATGTGAATCTCCAGGGTTTCGATCAATCGCTCCTGTTTGCGGGGGGCGCTGCGGGCCGCTTTTTGGGTAATGAACTGGACGTGGAGTTGGTGGTTGCTGAGTTGCCCCAAATGGTAGTTGGCCGTGGCTTCCAGTTGGGGTAGCAGGTTTTCGATCATCAGGGTCTGGATGCCATGCTTGCCAAAGGCGTGGCTGAGTTCCTGATAGAGGCGGGCGTGGTGACGTTGGTGGTCGAGTTGGTTCTGTTGGGCGACACGGGTTTGCTTGAGGCTGGCGAGGTGCTGAAGTTGTTGCTCCAGACGGCCTTGCTGGGCTAGGCTCTGATCGAGGATTTGGCGGTGGCTTCGCAACCGTTGTTCTAGGTCAACCAGATCTGGAGTGGGGTCGGGGGTTTGGGTGAGGGCCTGGGTAACACTGTGCAGGGCCTGGCTGAGTTCGGCTTGGCGGCCGGCCAGGGATTCTAAGGCCGTAACCAGTTCCCGGTGTTGGGTCTGGAGTAGGGGGTGTTGGGCCTGAACCGTTTGCAACTCTTGGTAGCGGCCGGCCGCATCCTGCTGTTCCTGGATCGCCTGCCGCAGGGCTTGATGGGCTTCTGGATCGTAGTTCAGTTCCCCCAGAGCTTGGTCAATCTGATGGATGCGCCGCTGTTCGGGGGCGTCTGCCTGGAGGCGAGTGCGTTCCGTGTGGAGGTCGTGGCATTGCTCAGCCAGGTGGGGAAGCCGTCGGTCGATGGCCTCGGCCTGGTCTTGGGCTTGTCGCAACTGTGCTTGTTTAATATCCGCCCAGCGCCAGCGCTCAACGGTGGATCGAGCAAGAGCGTGGGCCTTGTCATCGTAGGCTAGGGCGCTTAGGGATGCCGTCAGGGATACCAGTTCAGCCTGAACCTGGGGGGCATAGTCGCCGGTGGCCAGTTGGGCTTGACAGTGCTCCCGTTCCCGAAGGAGGGCCTCCCGGCCGGCCGCCAGTTCCTCTAGGGCCGCGAGTTGCTGTTGGAGTTGGCCCTGGTTTTGGAGGTGCTGGGCCTGCCCCTCGATCTGGCCGCGCAGGTGGCGATACTCCTCCCGCAAAAGGGTGATTTCCTTTTGGGTCACTGCCTGTTGTTCTTGAGTCAGCCACAGATAGTCCCGCAGTTGACGCTCCTGATCCTGGTGTTGCTGGTGCACCTGTTGCCAGTGGTGGGCGTCGAGGGGCTGGTCACACAAAGGACAGGTGGCTTCCGGTTGTTGGAGGAGGGCTGCTTTTTGAGCCAGTTGGGCCAGTTGGTGCTCGTACTCCTGACGGCTAGTCTCTAGTCGTTCCAGAAAATGCCGGCGTTCTTGGCCCTTCTCCTGAACCTGCTGGAGGTAAACCTGAAGCTTCTCAATCCTCGTTAGCTCGGCCGAGACCTGGGCCAATTGGGCAACGAGTTGCGGCCGGCCGGCCAGTTGACGGGCTTGCTGATCCCCTTGGCGGGTCAGTTCCTCAAGGCGCGCCTGTAGCCGGGCCTGGGCCTGCTGCTGTTGGGTTTGGAGTTCCCGTTGCCGCTGCTGGAGCGGGGCTGCCTCCGCCTGCCGCCCATCCCAGTCTTGGAGGGCTGCGCGCGCCTGCCGCAAGTGTTCGCAGCCCTGGGCAATGGTTTCGGCTTCCGCCAGGAGGGGGGCCAGCTTGGCCCGCTGTTCCCGAAGCAGGGACTGCTCCGTCGCCACCTGCTGGAGTTGTCGCTCAAGAGCGGCAAGGGCCTCGGCCAATTGAGTCTGGAGGGCCTGCCGTTCGGCTTGGAGGGTTTGGACTGCCTGCCACCGCTGGCCGGCCGCGGCTTCCTGGGCTTGGAGGGTCTGCCAGGTTTGGTACGCCTGCACAATTGTTTCCGCCTGAGTCAACAGGGCTTCCCCATGGTTGAGGCGGGCCTCAATCTGCTGCTGCTGGCCGAGGAGTCGCTGTCGGTCAGCCTGAAGGGCGGTGGTCTGCTGGTGATACCACGTCTGTTGTTCCAGCCACACCTGCCGTTGCTGTTGCTGGGCCTGGAGAGTTTGCTGGTGTACCAACAGAACCTGGAGTTGTTGCTGCAACTCCTTCTGTTCCGCCAGAAGTGCGGCAAGGGCGGCCTGCATCTGCGGCTCAGTGGCCAACTGCTGATCGAGGTCTGTCAAGGTGCGCTCTGCTTGGTCAACCAGGGCCTTGGCTTCCCGGCCCCGTTCCCGCGCCTGTTCCGCCAACAGGTCGTACTGCTCCAGACGCAGCAGATCCGCCAGCACTTGTTTGCGCTCGGTCGGCCGCTTTTTCATAAAGTCATCGGCCTGGCCCTGCCGCAGGTAGGCAGAGTTTACGAAGGTGTCGTAGTCGAGTTTGATTTGGGCCTCAATCACCCCTTGGGTTGCCTTGACTGTTCGTTGAGAGAGGGGACGAAATCCTGTGGGCGTCGCCACTTGAAAATCGAGGGCAGTACCTTGGGTTCTGCGACGACTGCGTACCACTCGATAGGTGTGCCCCTGGCTGAGAAACACCACATCCACCTGGGTTTCCACTGCGCCTTGATGGATGACATCATCTTCACTGGGGGCGCGACTCTTGCCCCAGATTGCCCAGGTAATAGCCTCCAGCAGCGAAGACTTGCCCGCCCCGTTGGCTCCACAAATACAGGCCACATGCATCCCTTGGAAATTCAGGGTGGCCTGCTGATAGCTGAGAAAGTTCCGCAGGGTCAGCTTTTGAAGCAGCATAAATGCCCCTGAAACCCCATGTTTGGGATAACACAATCAGGGTCGCCTGACAACAGCAAGCCTTAAATCTCCCAATCCCGGCCGGCCGCCACCTGCTCTCGCTTGGAGGCAACAGCGTCTTCTAGGCGAAATTCCGGCATCTGCTGGCCCCGTCCGCAGTAGGACTGGTAAGTACAGGTCTGGCAGCGTTGGTGATTAGGGGTGAGGGGGAAATCTGCGGCCTCTGTGCCCTGAAGAATCTGGGCCACCGCAGCTTCAATGCGTTGGCGCGCCTGGGTGTGGGCAGCCTCGGAGTAGACCAAAGGGGTGACGGTTTGGGGGGCCGCCACATGCCAATAGAGAAGGCGAACGGCGGCCGGCCGAATCGGGACACCGCTATTCAGTGAAGCCCCACTCTCCACAAGCACGTAGGGATAGATGGTCGATTGCCAGCGCTGTGCCAAGGTCTGATTCGAGGGAGGAGACTGCCCTGTTTTCCAATCAATAATCCACCACTCGGCAGCATCTGTACGAACCAATCGGTCAAAACGCGCCACCAGCGGATGGCCTAAAACGGGCACTTGGAGGGTCAACTCGGTCAAAAGTTGGCCAGTTCTCAAGTGTGCTGGAAAGTGGGCATCATACTGTTTCAGAGGGTCGCCCAAAGTCTGTACATCTACCAGAATTCCCAGGGATTCCCGCTGGACTAAAGCGTGAAACTGTTGTCCAAGTTCCACGGCCCGGTCATTCTCTGGGCTCCAGGGTTCAGGCCAGGACAGTCGCTGTTGATACCGTAGCCAGAACAGACGAGGGCAACGGTCAAAATCTTCCAGACTGCTCTGACTGAAGGTCAAGACTTGCGGTAAAGCCATAGGTACAGACCTGACAGGATAAGGGCAGTCGAGGGAATACGATGACCCGCTTCAGCTATGAACTCGGGATCGTCTAGTGATGTACACTCATTCCTCGTGGGTCAATCGCCAGCCAATGTCGGGGCGAAAATAGGCGCCCGGAAAGTCAATGGCGGATACACCCGCGTAGGCTTGCTGAAGGGCGTCACCCAAACTTGCACCTCGGCCTGTGACCGCCAGCACGCGTCCCCCTGCCGTCCGATGGTGGCTGCTGTCCCAGACGGTGCCCGCGTGAAACACCAAAGCCCCGGTCTCTGCCGCTTGGTCTAGCCCATCGATGGCGTCTCCTTGGGTGTAGGGGCCGGGATAACCCGCTGCCGCGACGACGACACAGGCTGCTCCCCCCAGTACCCATTCTGGAGGTGGCACATCCCCCAAGCAGCCCTGGGCACAGGCCAGCAGTAGCGTCTCGAGGGGACTGCTGAGCAAAGGTAGAACGACCTGGGTTTCGGGATCGCCAAAGCGGCAGTTAAACTCCACCACCCAGGGATCGCCGGCCGGCCGAATCATCAAGCCTGCGTAGAGAATGCCTCGGTAATCAATGCCCCGCTCCCGCAGTGCCCGCACCGTGGGGAGCAAAATCTGCTGCTGAATCCGATCCATCAGGACTGGGGTAACCCAGGGCACAGGTGCATAGGCCCCCATCCCCCCCGTATTCGGCCCTGTGTCGCCGATGCCAATCCGCTTGTGATCCTGGGCAGGCAGGAGGGGATAGACGGTCTGACCATCGGTGAGGGCTAGGACGGAAACCTCCTCGCCGTCCAGGTAATCCTCAATCAGCACTTGGCGGCCGGCCGGCCCCAATTGTCCTGCCAGAGCGGCTTCCACAGCTTCCAGAGCCACTTCCGCAGTCTCTGCAACAGTCACCCCTTTGCCCGCAGCGAGGCCATCGGCCTTGATCACGATGGGCAGGGCGCGGGTTTTCAGGTACGCCCGGGCCGCCTCCAAATCGGTAAAACTTTGGGCCGCAGCCGTCGGTACCCCCGCCTGATGCATTAGATCCTTGGCCCAGGACTTGCTCGCCTCAATTTGGGCACCTGCTTTGCCAGGCCCCAGCACCGCCAGCCCCGCTGCCCGCAGTTCATCTCCCAGGCCGGCCGCTAGGGGGGCTTCTGGCCCAATGATCACCAAGTCCACGCCCTGGCGCTGGGCCACTCGCGCCACCTCCGCCGGGTCATCAAGGGCCACCGCTAGGTTTTGACACCCGCTCAACCGGGCCGTGCCCCCGTTGCCTGGAACACAGCAAACTTCGGTTACTGCGGCCGACTGCAAGAGTTTCCAGGCCAAGGCATGTTCCCGTCCTCCCTGTCCGATGATCATCACCCGCACGATGGTTTCTTGCCCCCCAGGGTATAGACTGAAATAACCGCCGCCATTGTAGGGTACGTCTACCCATGCTCCATCATTCTCTCGAACCCAGCGAGGTTGTCTACCGCACCGAAGAGTTGCTGGCGGCTGCCTCAAATCGCTTCCGAGTGACCGTGCAGGTTGCTAGCCGGGCCAAGAAGCGAGCCTATGAGGTGCTCAAGGGCGCAGATCCCAAGGAAGACACCACCTACAAAACGGTGATCTGGGCCATCCTCGAAATGGCGGATGAGGTCACCCAGCCGGAAATTATTGGCGACTAGGGTGGGGACGTAGCGCTAACTCCGATCCTATGGGGCGCTTGCTCCGCCAAGGTCAGGGATGGCGATTGGGCTGGGATGCAGGCAATAGTCCCTACGTGGGCTTGGTGGGCGCTGAAGCGTGGGCCTTAGAATTGACCCTGCCGGAACTGCAAGATTTTTGTCGCCTCTTGGGGGATGTGGCCCGCACCTTTGAGAGCCTCACCCCCGAACTGATGCCCGAAGAACGCCTGACCTGTGAACACTCCAGTTCCCTGATCTGGTTGGAAGCGGCGGGATACCCTGGGGATTTTGACCTGCGGCTGCTCCTCTTAACGGGACGCCGGGGGGAAGGCTACTGGCCTGCGACCGCCGTCCGGGAACTTTTAGCGGCAAGCCAGAGTCTCTCAGCTACGAACCTTGAAGCGATGCTGTGACTCTGACAGGATAGGCGGATGGCCAAGGTAGAGTGGGAAGTATTGGGTAGGGATTCAGGATTGGACTAGGGTGTCTAGGCGGTGCAGCAGTAGGTGTGCCGAGCAACAGTTCCGAGCAGCATGAATGGAGTGTTGAGCGGCCGGCCGGTGTCCACCTGGGAACCGATAGCAGCGGAGTGATGAGGCATGATGACTGCGAATGTCGACCAGGTGCAACTCCAGGCTCAGGGTCGTTATCTGCGCCTCCAGCACCAAGAGCAAACCATTACTCTGAATGGCCGTCAGCCCTTGGCTTTGCTGGGACGAAACCCAGCCAATGAACTGGTGGTCAAC
>JACYLR010000198.1 GCA_015272465.1 Gloeomargaritaceae cyanobacterium C42_A2020_066 | reverse complement strand
ACCCGCGCACCACCACGGTATGGGCACCGCTGCGGGAGACAGTCTGACGATCACCACGGCCGGCCGGCCCCTCCTTGGGGTCTCTGTTGCTGACCTGATCCAGACCTGGGCAGGGGCGCTCCCTGAGCAGATGGCGTCCTAAGGGGATTCCCGGTATCCGCAGAATTTCTAGGTTCACAAACCTTAATCGGCGCTAGCATGAAGACATCAGGTTAATGTCCGGTAAACCCCTACACCCAGTTGCCCTTGTTCCGACCTGCGACGCCCTCCCACCCCCTGCGCCCGTGAACCCGCACTCTTTGACCGGGGGCCGGCCCGACAAACCGGAAGAAGCCTGTGGGGTTTTTGGGGTCTATGCCCCGGAACATCCCGCCGCCAAGCTAGCCTACTTTGGCCTCTACGCCCTCCAACACCGGGGCCAGGAATCTGCCGGTATTGCCACCTTTACCACGACAGAACCCTACGTCCACTGCTACAAGCAGATGGGCCTTGTTGCCCAAGTCTTTCGGGAAGATATTTTGGTGGAACTGCCGGGTCACTTGGCGGTGGGCCATACCCGCTACTCCACGACCGGATCGAGCCGCGTCGTCAATGCCCAGCCGATTCTGGTGCAGACCCGCTTGGGCGCGCTGGCCTTGGCTCACAATGGCAACCTGGTCAATACGCTGGAGTTACGGCAAAACTTAGCGGCGGATGCCCCGGATCTGGTGTCCACCACCGACTCGGAGTTGATGGCTTGGACGATTCGCCAATATGTCAACACGGGGAGCGACTGGTTAGAGGCTGCTATCCAGGGCTGTCAGACCTTCCAGGGAGCGTTTAGCCTGGTGATTGGCACACCGGCCGGCCTGCTGGGCATTCGCGATCCCTATGGCATTCGGCCCTTGGTCATTGGTCTTCTGGAGGGTACTTCCCGCCGGTATGTCCTGGCCTCGGAAACCTGTGCCCTAGACATCATTGGTGCGGAATACCTGCGGGACGTGGAACCCGGCGAGTTGGTGTGGATCAATGAGGCTGGGTTAGCCTCCTTCCACTGGGTGGAACGGCCGGCCCGTAAGTTGTGCGTTTTTGAAATGATCTACTTTGCCCGGCCCGATAGCGTCATGCACGGGGAAAGTTTATACAGCTATCGGCGGCGGTTGGGGGAGGCCCTAGCCCAGGAATCGCCCGCGGAGGCGGATTGGGTGTTTGCCGTACCCGATTCCGGGATTCCGGCGGCCATTGGCTTTGCCCAGGTGAGTGGCATTCCCTACACCGAGGGGCTGATCAAAAACCGCTACGTGGGCCGCACGTTTATCCAACCCACCCAGGCCATGCGAGAAGCGGGCATCCGCATGAAGCTCAACCCCTTGCGGGATGTGCTGGCGGGGAAGCGGGTGGTGATTGTGGATGACTCGATTGTGCGGGGCACCACCAGTCGCAAGTTGGTACGGGTACTGCGGGATGCCGGCGTCCGGGAGGTGCATATGCGTATCTCCTCGCCCCCTGTTACCCATCCCTGCTTCTATGGCATTGACACCGATAGCCAGGATCAACTGATCGCAGCCCGCAAGTCCGTGGCGGAAATCACCGACCACTTGGGTGTCGATTCTCTGGCGTTTCTGAGTTGGAGTGGCATGTTGAAGGCCACGGGCGAGAATCCCCAGGAGTTCTGCTCCGCCTGTTTTACGGGGGATTATCCGATCCCCATTCCCCAGCCTCTCAAACAATCAAAACTGATCCTGGAGCAGACCGGCATCCGCTAGCGCCCCCTGGGAAAGTCGCTCGCCAATGGGTGGGGTCGTAACACTTTTTCCATCCCCTGACATCAGTCATCTAGGGGAGTGGGCTGCTTTAGGGGCGGCCGGCCTCTGGGCGGTGGTCAGTGTGCTCTACCGCTACTTGGGGCGGACAATTCCCCCTGTGGGCCTCAATTTGGCCAAGAACCTAGCGGCGGTGCTCCTGCTCAGCCTGACCCTGGGGGTGCGGCCGGCCGAGGCTTGGCCGGCGGCATGGGCCGTGGCGGGCCTCAGCTTGAGTGGGATTTTGGGGATCGCCCTCGGGGATACGGCCTACTTCAGCGCCCTGCAAAGTCTAGGCCCCCGCCGATTGCTGCTGCTCGAAACCCTCAGCCCACCCCTGGGTGCCCTGCTGGCCAGTGCCCTGTTGGGGGAAGTGCTCGACCCGGTTGCTTGGGCAGCCATTGGGCTAACCGGCATTGGAATCACCTGGGCCACACGGGAACGGGTCGGTGTGGATAAAACCTGGGGTCAGTGGACGGCGGCCGGCCTGGCCTGGGGCTTGTTTGGGGCGGTTGTGAATGCGCTGGCGGCTCTCCTGTCCCGCTGGGTGCTGACGGCAACACCCATCCCACCCCTGCTGGCGGCCTGGGTACGGTTGGGCGCGGCTTCCCTGGTCTTGGTCTTCTGGGGCTGGCTACAGGGCAAGCTGGCCGCCTGGATCGTGCCATTCCAGCGAGATAAGCGATTGATTCTGGGCGTGGTGGTGACGGCCGGCCTGGGCAGCTACCTGGGGATTTGGCTTCAGCAAGTGGCGTTTAAGTATGCGCCCGTGGGCATCGCCCAGACCCTGCTGGCCACCAGTCCACTCCTGGTTTTACCCTTAGTGATTGGCCTGGGGGAGCGGCTCAGTTGGGCAGCACTCATGGGCGTTATCGTGTCTCTGATCGGGATTGCTCTCTTGTTTGCATAAGGGGGCAAGGGGGCCGGGAGTGGAAACAAGTACGCTGTAAACGCATACCCCCTGCTGGCAGCCGATGGTTACGTGTGTTGTCAACACAAGGGCACCGCGATATCGGGACCCGCCTACAAATTGGCTGATAGTCCTACTTGTTGAAAATAGGCTAGTCTTCAGTGCCTAGTCTGTCGTCTCCTACATATCAAAAAACTCTGCCAGTTTCAATCGATAAAGATACTCTACAGTAACTCAGCGAGATGGGTAGGCAAGTTCTTCAGGTTCCCCGGCAGGGAAATTATTAGCATTGAAACTGTCGCTCTCGATTTAGTCTGTCGATATTCATCTGGCGCTCCATTACTCTTGTGCTTACTGGAGACACGAAACGCCAGGGTCTAGGGGTTAGAGTAAAAAATCGGGGTAACCCTAAAACCTGGCCCTGATTGGAGCGCGAGACGGATGCTGACAACCTGGTTTGTGGCCTTGGCGGCAGTTGCTCTCCTGGGCTGGACCCTATACCGCTCCCTGCCCTTGGGTAAGCTGGGCCTCTTGGCCTGGTTCCAGTCGGTGACCTTGATGCTTCCCTGGCTCCTCTTTTTCGGTTTGGTCAGCCTGGGAATTTATCCCAATTTTGTCCTGATCCTGCTGTTGTTTATCGGCTCGACAGTGCTCTACATCGCCATCGGCCAGCGACTCCGGTCGGCCGGCCGTGCCCTGGCGGCAGTGCAACAGACAGCCCCGGCTGAGGATTCGTCTCCGACTTCCGATGCACTGGGTGCCGCGGCTCCGGTAACAGAGGAGTCCCAGGCCGCGTCCAATGAATTGACCATGCCTGCTGCCGATCTCCAAGCCCTACAGGGGGTTTTTGGCATTGATACCTTCTTTGCCACCGAGACTATTCCTTACCAGGGTGGGGCAATTGTCAAGGGGAACCTGCGGGGGGAACCGGCCCTAGTCCGTCAGGGCTTGGCCGAGCGGTTGCAGGCCAGTCTGGGAGAGCGCTACACCCTGTTTCTGGTGGCGGGCACCGACGGCCGGCCGACGGTGATTGTCCTACCCACCGAACGGCTGCGATTGCCGAGCGCCCCCACTCAACGGCTATTCATGGCAGGTTTGCTAGTCACCACGGTGTTCACCTGTTTCCAGGCGGCCGGCCTCGCCCTAGGGCTGGAGGTCACCGCCATTCCTGGACGGTGGGGCACCGTATTGCCCCTGGCCCTCGGTACTCTAGCCGTCCTAGGCGTGCACGAACTAGGCCATTGGTGGATGGCGCGCCAGCGGGGGGTGAAGTTGCAGTTTCCGTTCTTTCTGCCCGCCTGGCAGGTCGGGTCTTTTGGGGCTATCACTCGGTTCCGCGAACCTGTCCCCCACCGCGCGGCCCTCTTTGATGTGGCGGCGGCCGGCCCTCTGGCAGGGGGAGGCTTAGCCCTTGTGCTGCTGGTACTGGGGCTGTACCTATCCCGTGGAGGTGGGGGACTGCCCGTACTGCCCCAGATTCTGCAGGGATCAGTGCTGGTGGGCACCTTGGCCCGGGTCATCCTGGGGGCCGAACTCCAGGAGGTGCAGGTGGGCCTCCATCCGTTGGTGATCAGTGGCTGGGTGGGCCTGGTAATCACGTCCCTGAACCTGATGCCCGCCGGTGCCCTCGATGGGGGCCGCATCGTCCAGTCGATCTACGGCCGGCCGACTGCCAATCGCCTCACAGTCGTCACCCTCGTGGTTCTGGCTTTAGTTGCCCTAGGCAATCCCCTGTCCCTTTACTGGGGAATTTTGATCTTCTTTTTGCAGCGGGAACCGGAGCGGCCCACCCTAGAAGACATCACCGAACCCGATGATACCCGCGCCGGCTTGGGTCTGTTGCTGCTGTTTCTGATGTTGGCTACCCTAATCCCCCTCAGCCCTAGCCTGGCCGGCCGCTTGGGCATTGGTGGTTGATCCCCCGCTAGAATGGGCCAGAGTCTTAGCCTTCCCTATGCCCTGGGCACGATTGATCAGCGGGGCCGTGGCCCTGTTCCTGGCCCTCGGTTTGGTGGTGTTGGGGGGATGGTATTTCACCCTGGGCGTGGGCATTCTGGTTTTTCTTGGCCAACTGGAATATTTTGACCTAGCCCGGGTTAAGGGCATCGCTCCAGCGGCGAAAACCACCTTGGTGGTCAGTCAGGGGTTACTGGTTGTGGCCAACGGCTGGCCCCCCTTAGCAGATATGATCCTGCCCGTTGCGGGAACGCTGATCTGCTTCTACCTCCTGTTTCAGCCCAAGCTGGCCACCATTGCCGATATTGCCGCTTCCATCCTGGGACTGTTCTACGGGGGTTATCTCCCCAGCTTTTGGGTGCGGCTGCGGGGCCTAGGGCAAGATGTGGCCGCCAACCTGCCTCTGGAGGGCTTTTGGCCGGCCGGGGATCAGCCTTGGCCTGTGGGACTGACCAGTACCCTGGTGGCCTTTGGCTGCATCTGGGCCTCGGACATTGGCAGCTACGCGTTCGGGAAAACCTTCGGCCGCACCCGTCTCTCCCAGATCAGTCCGCGCAAGACCGTGGAGGGTGCCGTGTTTGGCATTCTGGCCAGTGTGACCGTGGCAGTGACGGCGGCCGGCCGGCTGGGGTGGCCCCACTGGTGGGCAACCGGACTGGGGCTAGGACTGATGATTGGCATTGCTAGCCTACTGGGGGATCTCACAGAATCGATGATGAAGCGGGATGCGGGGGTCAAGGACTCCAGCCAGTTGATCCCCGGCCACGGCGGTATTCTCGATCGGGCTGACAGCTATGTCTTCACTGCACCCCTTGCCTACTACTTCGTCACCCTGCTGTTGCCCCTGCTGGCCTAATGAGCAGGCGACCCTCGCCTTTGAGGCAGCCCTGAGTCAGGGTCAAGCTGTCAAGTACAATATCGGTGCCTAGAGGGAGGCCAACCTGGCGCTGGCTTGTGACACAGGTCAAGGTGAGAGAGCCAGGATCAGGACAGGCCAGGAGCGTCGTCAGTATCAATGGGGCTTCTCCTCCCCATTGCCAGGTGATACCTGCCGCAGCCATCTCAAGGGCGGTGAGTGCCGTCAAGGACACCGGCCGGCCGGCCAGTTGACTCAGGGGTTCCTGGAGGGCTACGTCGAGGAGCGGACTGATCAGAGAGGTGCGTAAATCCTCTTGGGTCAGTTCTAGGACAATAGCCACAGTGATCATTTCAGTGAAGGGATCCTCGCCGCGCCGCCAGAAATCCCACTGGATGCCCACCGCTTTGGCTTCCAAGGCCACCCGACTCAACACTAGGCCCTGGTATATCGCACCCTCGGCCTGTACCGCCAGACGCCCTACCCGGCCGGCCCACAATTCCGAGTTGGTGGCCTCTACCTCCACGGTTAAGGCGTCCACCCCTGATACCTGTTGCCGCAGCCACCACTGCAATCCCTTGGCCAGCCACCGACTCATCCACCGATTGCCCTGAGGCTGGACTGAGTTATCAAGATTTCCTGACATCTGAGACGGCCGGCCCCCGAAATAGGCGTTTTCGGGCCAAATTGCCCTGGCCCCCACCTTGATGGATCGGGGAAAGTCTGTCAATCCTGGAGATAGCGCAACGATCCGCAATGGATCGAGTCCAATGCCTCAAGAACGTCCCCCCTTAGAAGATATGACCCTCCGCCAACTGCGGCGGCTGGCGAGCGACTACGGCATTCCCCGTTACAGTCGCCTACGGAAATCGAAATTGGTGGCGGCTATCCAAGCGGCCCAGGGTCAACCAGTGTACACCCATACCCCCAATACCTTCGAGATGGAGGCACAGTCAGACGTGGAAGCGGCAAAATTCGATGTAGGCCAAGAAGATCAGACGGGCGGCATCCTCACAGATGTGGATGCAGACCTGCCCGACCTCCCTGGTGGTTATGGCCAGAGCCGAATTGTCCTGATGCCCCGTGACCCGCAGTGGGCCTATGCCTACTGGGACATCCCCAACGACCACCGGGAGAGCCTCCGGCAACAGGGGGGGCAGAGCCTAGCCCTGCGTCTCTACGATGCCACTGGCCTAGATTTGGCTACGCAGGCTCCCCACAGCGTCCAGGAATATACCTGCGACGAACTGGCCCGCGACTGGTACCTGCCGATTCCGGTCAGCGATCGGGACTATGTGGTGGAGATGGGCTACCGCTGCGCCGATGGCCGCTGGCTGGTGCTGGCCCGTTCCGTGCCGGTGCGCATCCCGCCTGTGTACCCCTCCGACTGGATTGAAGATCATTTTGTCACCGTCAGTTGGGAGGAGGATTTGCGGGGCAAGACAGTGCTCGAACTGGTGCCGCCCGGCATGCGAACCACGGTGGCTGCGGGTGTCAGCAGCCCGATCTACGACGAAATCTTCGCCATGGCCGAAAGCACCGAAGCCATGCGAGCGGCGGGTTCCCTCTACGGCTCGATGCAGCAGGTTCCTGGCTCCATGCAGCAGGTCTCCTTGGCGGAGATGGCGCTCAGTTCCTACGTCTTCCCCTCTGGGATTGGCCGTTGGGCACTGCCGACCCCTTCGGGCATGGGCATGTCTGGTATCGGGATGGGTGCTTCTGTGCCTCCAATTCGGCCCCGCAAGTTCTGGCTGGTGGCGGATGCCGAGTTGATTGTCTACGGCGCTACGGAACCCGATGCCACGGTCACTGTGGGCGGCCGGCCGATCAAGCTCAGCCCCGATGGCACCTTCCGCTTCCAGATGGCCTTCCCCGACGGTGAAATCGACTACCCGATCATGGCGGTGGCCGCAGATGGCGAACAAACCCGCTCCATTCACATGAACTTCGTGCGGACAACGCCCCAGCGCCACACCAACACCCGTGAGGAGGCCGTAGAAGAGTGGCTGGTTTAGTCTCTAAACCAGCTTCTGTTAACATCTCATGACCTAATACTGAGGGGGAGGCTGCGGCTTCCCCCTTTTTCCGTAGAGTGGGGCGCCCGCTCTCTCTGTCAAGGCATGGTGTTCTGAGTGAAGCAATTCGAGTCTGAGGCCTAGCTTGGCTGGGTCATGACAGCCGTAGGGCTATTGGCCAGGAAGCCAGGCTTGACCTGACTGAGCGCCGCCAGGTACTCCCCTCCCTACGCCACGCCCACGCCCTGGGGTGGCAACGTTCCTTCGGTGACCTGGGGCCGGCACAGCCACAACGTCCACGTGTCCAAGTCTTCGACCAGCAGACAGCACTCCCCCTGATCCAGGAGTTGGCGACAGGACTTGACCGCCAGCACCTCCTGATCCTTAGAAAACTCACGCCCCCGCATAAACCGCTTGTTTTGGAACGTAGCCCACCGAGCCAACGTGTAACTCGTCTGACCCAGGGGATGGAGATCCGAGACCTTGAGGCGCAACATAGCAGGTCAAAAGCAGTAGAGATAAATTCTGCTTACCACATCTTAACCAAGGGTTTCAGTGCGTTCGGCCACTCAATCTGTGGTTATGGAACCATTTCATCCTAGGGATCGAACCACTCCACCGCCCGCGCCCCCAAGTCGAGTGGAATACTGACCGCTCGTCCCAGGCGGGGCCGCTCACGCGTCTCCTGGATCTGCTGCCAGACTTGTTCCACGCCCTGCCAGGCCAGGAGATACCCCATCACCTGATCTAGGTGCGCCAAGTAATCCGTCTCACTCAGGGGAAATGAAGCCTGCTCCAAGTAGCGCCACATTACCTGCAAGTAGACCCGATCCCGCAATCGGCGCAACTGGACATCGTAGGAGTAGCCCCACTTACTCAAGAGAAGTTGACGCAGATCCGCGCCGGTGCCAGGGTGTTGCATTTTGTAACAGTCGGCGGTCGAGTCCCTGAGTAAGATGGTGAATGTCACGAAATATGAACGGTTCTTCTCATCGGGCTACGGCCCGCGCCACGATTCCCCAAGCTGGCTTACATTATCCTCTGACTCCCTGACCAAACCTATGGCACAAGTTTCTGGTACGGCTGAAGTTCCCTCCCTGGGCCGGCGGCAGTTTATGAATCTGCTGATGACGGGTGGCCTGAGCGCCACGGCGTTGGGGGCACTCTATCCTTTCGTCAAGTTCTTTTTGCCCGCTGCCGGAGGGAGTGGTGCGGGGGGCGGCATTCTGGCTAAGGATGCTCTGGGTAATGATATCCAGGCCAGCACCTACCTGACAGCCCACAGCCCCGGCGATCGTTCCCTGGCCCAAGGTCCCAAAGGTGACCCCACCTACATTGTGATTACCGAAGATGGTGCTCTTGAGGACTACGGACTGAACGCCGTCTGCACGCACCTGGGGTGTGTAGTGCCCTGGAATGCGAGTGAGAACAAGTTTATCTGCCCTTGTCACGGCTCCCAGTACGACAAGACAGGTAAAGTGGTGCGGGGGCCAGCGCCCCTATCCCTGGCACTTGTCCATGCCCAGGTGACACCGGAGGATAAGATTCTATTTACGACCTGGACGGAGACGGATTTCCGGACGGGCCAAGACCCCTGGTGGACTTGATTTTGATTACCAATCCCCCTGCCTTCAGTCTGAGAGATTTATGCATTTGAATGTTTCACGGCTACACCGGGTTCTGCTGACCGGTTTGCTGGTTCTGGTAGCGGGTTTTGGGTTTGCCCCTGCAGCCCAAGCCTATCCCTTCTGGGCGCAGCAGAATTACGCCAATCCCAGGGAAGCCACAGGACGGATCGTCTGTGCCAACTGCCACTTGGCCCAGAAGCCGGTGCAGTTGGAAGTGCCCCAAGCGGTGTTGCCCAATTCCGTGTTTGAGGTCACAGTCAAGATCCCCTACGACCTGGAGACGCAGCAGGTCTCTGCGGATGGCAGCCGGGGGCCGTTGAATGTGGGCGCGGTGGTGATCTTGCCCGAAGGGTTTAAGATTGCGCCAGACGACCGTATTCCCGAAGAGCTTAAGGAAAAGACCCAGGGACTGTACTACCAGCCGTATAGCGAAACCCAGAACAATATTGTCCTGGTGGGGCCGCTGCCCGGTGACCAGTACCAGGAGATTGTCTTCCCCGTGCTATCGCCTGATCCAGCGACGGATAAGAATGCCCATTTCCTGAAGTACCCCATTTACCTGGGGGGGAACCGCGGTCGAGGTCAGGTGTATCCCACGGGAGATAAGAGCAACAACACGGTGTTTACAGCTTCCACGGCCGGCCGAGTGACCCAGGTGGTGGCCCAGGATGGGGGTGGCTACGCGGTGACTATCCAGCCTGCCAGTGGCGATCCCGTAGTGGAAACGATTCCACCGGGGCCGGAGTTGCTGGTGGCGGAGGGCCAAGTGGTGGAAGCCGATCAGGCCCTGACCAATAACCCGAATGTGGGGGGCTTTGGCCAGGCGGAGGCCGAGATTGTGCTCCAAAGTCCAACGCGAGTGAAGTGGCTGTTGGCTTTCTTCGCCACGGTGCTGCTCTCCCAGGTTTTCCTGGTGTTGAAGAAGAAGCAGTGGGAGAAGGTGCAGGCGGCCCAGATGGAGTTCTAGGCTGTTTGGAAACCTTACTCAACTCAAAGTACAGAAGGCCCCTGCGAAGGCGGGGGTTTTCTGCTGGGGCATGAATGGCACCACAGAGACCTGTGGCAGACTGATCTGAGCAAGCTTACAGGATAGTTTAGAAGCCGAGCATCGCTAGGACACAGCCCATGCCCCTGCGGACGGTGGCGGAAATTAACGAAAAGATCGACCGCGGCCAGGTGACGGTGTGGACGGTGGCGGAATTGAAGCAGCGGGTGGGGGAGTGGGGCATACGTCGCTGTGCCGAAACCGTGGATGTGGTCACCACTGGTACCTATGAACCGATGGAAGCCTCGGCGGCGGTGCTCAATATTGGCCAGACAGATCCGCCACTAAAGATTCGCCAAGCTTGGTTGGATGGGGTGCCCGCCTACGCAGGGTTTGGGGCGGCTGACCTGATGATAGGAGCCTCTCAGCCTACCGAAGCGGAAGACCAGGAACGGGGGGGCGGCCATGTGATTGAAGCGCTGGTTGATGGCCGGGCGGTGGCGTTGCGGGCGGTGGGCTATCAGACGGATTGCTATCCCAGAGCCAGCCTGGAGACGACCCTGACACGGGAGACAGTTAATCAGTTTTACCTGTACAACCCCCGCAACCTCTACCAGAACTTCATTGTGGGGGTGAATGGGGGCGAGCGAACTCTCTATACCTACCTGGGGCCGCTGCTGCCCCAACTGGGGAATGCGGTCTATGCCAGTCCGGGTGCCCTAGCTCCGTTGATGAATGACCCGGACTTGACCTGGGTGGGGATCGGCACGCGCATTTTCCTGGGCGGTGGGGAGGGCTACATTGCCTGGGAGGGCACTCAGCACTTTCCGCTCCAGAAGCGCCTAGAGAACCGGACACCGGTGGGGCCGGCCGCCACGGTGGCTCTGATTGGGGATGCCCGCTCCATGGGTCGTCCTTGGGTGCGGGGCTGCTATTTCAAGCACTATGGCCCATCGCTGATGCTGGGAGTGGGGGTGCCCTTTCCGGTGGTGGATGAGACTGTGATCGCGGCCTGCGCCGTCAGGGATGAGGAGGTCGTGGCCCCGGTGATGGACTTTGCCATTCCCCGACGGGTTAGGCCCAGCTTTGGCCTGGTAACCTACGCCCAGTTGAAGTCCGGTCGGATCACCGTGGACGGCCGGCCGGTGCGCACGGCTCCCCTAGCGAGTCTGCATCTATCCCTTAAGGTGGCAGAAACCCTGCGGGACTGGATTGCGGCCGGCCGGTTTCGGCTGACGGAGCCAGTGGCAGCTTTGCCCAGGGATCGGACATTCTTGGCCCAGGATGTGGTCGGCTAGTCTTTTAGGAAAGGCTGCAAGTCTTGTACCAGCGGTAGGGTGTCTAATCCGTGAGCCACCAAATCCGGGTAAGTGTTGAGCAAATAGAGGACGTCGTCAGCTACGTTGAACCGGGGGGCAGCGCCGTGGGTCAAGGTTAGGTGTCGAAGCAGTTCTAACGCGTAGTCCAGGCAACCCAGAATGTCGGCAATGCAGGCCAGTTTCAGGATCGCTAGGGGGTCAGCATTCTGCGGTAGATTCTGCTGGCAAAGGTCACGTAGGTAAAGGGCATCAGCCCAAAGGAGCTGACCAGGGCGTTTCCGTGTACGCAACGGCGAACAGGCGCGCGGAGCTCGTGACCACGGGTGATCTGTGGACAGATCAAACAGACTGAAGCCCTGGTTACGCAGATAGGTGTCAACGTCTGCAAAGAGGGGTTGATTTTGGTAGAGCGGTGAGAACTCCACTTCAGCCTCAATGCCTAAAATCTTCTCAAGGGCTTGGGAGCCTCCCTGCAATACATCTAGCTCAGCACCCTGGATGTCAAGGTATAGAAAATCGATTTGATCTACCCCTTCTTGTTCACAGAAGTCATCGAGACTGATGACAGGAATATCGATCACCAGATCAACGTTCAAAGACTGCGAAAACCCTTGGAGTCGCTGACTGAGCTGCTCGTTGGGTAGATAGAGAGAACTACAGTCCACGCTTCGAGTGACGTAGAGTTTAGCCTCGCCAGTCTGGCGTCCGAGGGCGAGGTCATAATGGCTCTCCTGCCAGGATACTTGCCGAGCTTCCAGATCCAAGTTTGCGGCGGCCGTGGCCTCTGGATCAGCATCGAAGCCCAGAATTGTAAGATTGGAACCCAAAACTGACCAGCCTTGCGTCCCCAAATCATCATCTGGCCTGATTTTGCGAGAGCCGACCACACAGACGGTAAATTGACATCCCTCCAGACGGTTACGTTCCTTGAGGATGGCGGTCAGGGTAGACACGAGGCAACGCCAGATGAGAGTGATTTAGCTAGACTGCCTCAGCTTAATGGGTGGACTGGCAATCGTCTACCAGGGATGTCACGCTGGATAGAAATAGGTCTACAATCACTCCACATCAGGAACCCACGGGTTCACCATGCACACCCCCGACATCAGCAACCTGAGTCATCCTCTGGCGCTCTATCGCAACCATCTGGAGTTCTATGGCTACCGGATTGAAGAAGAGGAGGGCTACATCCTCGCCTACCATACCCGCCGCCCCGGCCTCCTTGTCCGTCTGGTGGATGACCGGGGCGTCCTTGTGTCCATTGTCTCCGGCTTCGCGGAAGATCTCGGCCGGCCGGAGATGCTGGAGTATCTCAATGAACTGAATCGGGGCCTTGTCTTCCTGAAAGCCTATGTGGATGAGGACAATAGTCTGGTGATGGAATCCTTTTTTGAAGGCGAGTACGACCGCACCCGGTTTTCTATCTTGATGGACAATATCCAAGGTGACTTCGATCTGCTCATGAGCCACCCCCAAACCGAAGACTATTTGGAATAGCCCCCTGGGATTCAGGTGCCAACACTGCTAAAGGTGGGTCTATGAGTAGGAGAAGCGTTGGAAAGTTGCCTCGAAGGTACTGCTTTGCGCTGAATCCCTATCCAAGCGAACGCGTCAGTCAATGTCCCAAGTGTCGCAAGCGTATGCACTCACGCAAATTCCCACTCCTGATTCATATCCAGGAATGGGGGTGGCTAATTCTAGGGAAAACCTGCAAATATTGTGCCAAGTGTGAGTTCATAGTCGCCCACAAGCATGAGTTGGAAGCCGAGTTAATGTACGCCTTTACCAAGATGCAACCCGATGTTATTGGCAATGATTATACGGTGATCGGAACGATGGACAGAAAGCATTGGAAGCAAGGCATTGAGGGAAATGTGACCAAGGACAGCATGCTGGATCACGCCGCTGATTTCAAGAGTGTTGGCGACTTAGTGATTGAGCCAGCCCGATGGTCTTCAGACCATGAGTAACAGCTCTGTTAATCTACAATTGCTCCCCGGGTCGTGAGGATTGCAGTCGCCACTGATAGGCCAGGTAGATCGCCTCAAGATAGATATCCGGTTCAACGGCCGGCCGGGTACGGGGATTGAGGAGGTCTAGCACATGGTTGGCCAGGTTTTCAGCCACGGCCGGCCGGGCGTAGGCTGCCAACTGGTGCCGTCCCTGGAGGTAGTCTCGAATCACCCCAAAGGCGGCGGGTTCCAGGGTGTCCCAATCCAGTTCCGCCTGCCAACGCTCCGCGAGACGTTGGGCCTCTGGGTTGATTTCAGGGGGCTGCCCGGCCGGCCGCACCTCCTGGATCACCGTGGTGCCCGCCACCAGATCCCCAATGCGGCGCTCCTCCCGCGTCAACACGATCAGATAGGCCCCTAACAAAAACCAATCGTCGATCAAGCGCAGTAGGGCGCGCAGAGTTGCCTGCTGGAGGCCAATCGGCCGGCCGTCGCTGCCGATGACCCGGATCCGTGCCAGCCGCTTACCGGGGGTCTGACCCTGCCAGAGGGTTTCAAAGGTGACGAAATAGCCCGCGTACCCCGCAAACGTCAGCAGCAGCAGCCCCGCCAGAAACCAGGCCCAACCCGTCCATTCACTGAGGGACAGCACCTCGCTCTGGATCACAAGCACTACCACCAGCAGTTCCAGCAAAAAGGCCACCAGCAGAATCAGATAGTCCACCCCCAGGGCTAGCGCTCGGTTGCCAATGCCCGCCAGGATGAACTCCAGATCCACACTCTCAGGCGTCTCCAGGGTGATGTGTCGGAAATACCTCATGGCCCCCCATCCCGGCCGGCCGGCCACGCCAGGGTCAAGCCCTCCCGTCGGCAACGCAGGTCGTAGTACAGGGTGGCCATCATCGTCTGCCAGAAGGGTAGGAACAGGGCACCACTGAACAAGGCTGGCAGGACGAAACTCACCACAGTCATCGGCACCAGCAACAGTCGAAAAGGGGGCAGCAGCAGGGACAACAGCGCGCCGGAAAGGGTACTGATTGCGAACAGCAGAATCTGGATAACATTCACCGCCGCCTGCACCGGCACCTGAAACGGCAGCATCACCAGAAACCCCACCGAGACAATCCCCTGGAGGCGGAGCACCGAGCCGCCCGTCAACTGGACACTCCGCTCGATCCCCCGCAAGGGGCCCACCCCGGGTTCCACCACCATGGGCATCCCCACCACGGCCAGACGGAACGCCACCCACACATAGCCCAGCAGTAACCCCACCCCCACAAACACCAGGAGAACAACGAGTCCAACCTCCAGCCAGAGGGGGGCATTATCGCTGATGATCCGTACCAGGCCCCCTAGTGCCGCCACAAACAGGGCGATAGGCAAGAGCAGACCCACCATGATCAGGAAAACCAGGACACTGGCACCCCACAAAGGCCACATCCGCCCCAAACAATGATCTTGACTGTGCGCGAGGTCGGGTTCTGTCCCCATCAACTCACCGACTGCCGCGTGGGCAATCGCCGCGGCCAAAGCCCCGAACCTAGCCCAGCCATAGATGGGCACCAGAAGCCACAGGTGGGCGATCAGGGCGAGGCGAAGGTAGGTCCAGAGGTGTTGGCGATAGAGGGCCAGGGCAACCGTGACCACATTGCCAATGCTCAGGATTGGCGGTAGTTCAGCCTGGATACCCTCCACCATGGGATAACTGGTTGACTCCAACCCAAACTTTGCCGCCATCTTCGCAGGTGTTTCCCGATCCTGCCAAGCCTAGGGTTGAGCCGTTGCCGTCACCGGGGTTGTCAGCGCTTGGTTAAGCTGATCCGGCGTGAGGTTCTGGATCAGGCGTAGGGGCATCGCAGGTTTACTCAGCACTTGGGCATAGGCGGCGCTCAGGTAAGGCTGAAACTTGGGTTGGTTGTTGACGTGGGTTTGGACAAAAGCCAAACTGAGTACCCTCAGGTATTCCTGTCCAATGCGGCGGTCGGGGCCAAGGGCGGCCGACGGCAGATTGATTACCCCCGATCCACTCCCCCCCATCACCGAAAAGTGGGTGCCGTTTTCCAGGATGGTCAGATATCGAGGCGGGGTATTCAACCAGGTGAAAGGCCGGATTTGCTCCGACAGTACTGGTGCCGCAAAGTCTTCGGTTGAGCCAAGTAGGAGCGTCGGCACTTGAATCTGGCCAAAGCCGGCCGGCCCGAACACCACGCTGCCCACTGGGTTGGTGGCAATCACCGCTTTAATGCGCGGGTCGCGGAAATTGGTGGGGGGATTGGTCAGCGCCAGTACACGACACTGGAGCAAATAAGAAATGTTGAGGATGTCCCCTTGCAAAACGGGATCACACACTTGCCGTACCTCTGGCCCCTGGCTAATCGGTGCCCCAGCCAGCGCCAAAACCGTGTACCCCCCTAGAGAATGGCCAATGGCTGCAACTTGCTGGGGATTGAGCCGCCCGCGCAGTGCTGGGTCGGAGGTCACGCGTCGCCCCAGTTCATCCAGCAAGGCCCGGATATCCAGGGGACGATTGACGAGGGTCTGGGGATTGATAGGGTCAGGGGCAGCGCCCGCTAAAACTTTGCTGAAGTAATCAGCATTGCTTTCCGGGTTTTCTGGGATCGCTACGGCGAAACCCTGGGAAGCAAGGAATTGGGCCAGGTAGGCGAAACTGGTTAGATCCTCCCCCAAACCGTAGGAAATGACCACAAGCGGCGGCGGGGTAGGCGGTGGCGTGGTGGGTAGATACAAGTCTGTGTTGAACGTCCGCTGGCGGCTGGTGTCCGTCACGCTGAGACTGGACTTTTGCCAGGGAGTCTTACCCCCCGTCAGAGGGGGCAAATTGGCAACCGGCGGGGATGTGGCCACCTCTTGGCTGGCAACCTGAGCCACCAAGTTGAGCGCCCTGATGCTGGTGGTGATGATTTCCGTGACCTGTTGACCGATGGTCAGCCCTTGGCGAATGTTAACTTGTATGGTGGGACTGGGAAACTGACGGAGAAAATTGAGGAGATTTAAGCCCTCGGGGGTATCGATGGCCTTGGTCAGAGCGGCCTGAATGGCGGGTGCGCCGTTGCGCCCGTCCCCGGTCTGGATCACCTGACCCACGCGCTGCAACAGGATGTAAGTGGTAGGGGTGTTTAACAGGCGGGTAATCTGTCCCTTGGGGACTGGCAGGGTTGTCTTGAGAATTTGCTGAAGGTTGTCCGTGCCGCCTGGCAACAGTTGGCTCGCCAGAAACTGCAACTTGGGGGGCAATTGGTTGGTTTGGACAAAAGTCTCTAGGTCGGCGACGGCAATCGGGAGTTGCAGGCCACCATCGACAACTACAACGGTGTCGGCTGCCCAAGCCGGTTTGGGCGTTGTGGTCAGAGCAGCGCCAGACACCAGGCAGGCACCGGCTGCAAGGGGCAGGAGGGTGCGCGGGAAATAGGGCAGCATAAAGTCCGTAGAGTTCTGGCCCCCATTGTGCCGACCGGAACCCCTACTCCGTCAACTGGGTAAACCTATTCGGGGTAAACCAGCGCAAAAACAGACGTGTAGCCGTGGAGGTAGGTTGTGCTGCCCACCGGGCCAATTTCGCCGTTGCAGAAGAAGCCCCCCAGAGCAACCTGCGGGAAATAGCCCTGGAACATGTCAGAGTCCACGTCCGCCTGACCGTAGAGATTTTCCCCTCGACCCAGACAGGAGAACATCAATGCTCCCAGGGGCTTGGGGCCGGCCGGCCGCTGGCCCTCCACATATTCCTCCAGCAGGGTACGCAGGTCTTCAGCGGAGGTGCGAGCATCCCGCAGATGGAATTGGATACGCTGTCCGGCCCGTACTCGGTCGCCAATGGCAATAGCACCCTGGCGGGGGTCAATGCCAATGAGGTTGCGAATCAGGAAATCCGCAGGCACCAGGTTTTGCTTAAACGCATCCCCGACCACGCCAATGAACAGGGAGTTTTGGGCGAGTTTGCGATCCGCCTCGTCTAGCTCTTGGATCAAATCCTGGAGAACGCGCAGGGGGGTGTGGTCTTCTAGAGCCAGGATCACATTGCGCTCACCTTTGGTAACTCGGTAAGGTTGACCAATGGGCCGACATCCCTGGGCCACAATAGCGTCTAGGCGCACCCCCGTCAGGGCTAAGCCCACAGTGCCCTCCCGATGGATCTGATCCTGGTGGAACAGCCCCCCCCCGCCAGCAAGGCCACCCACCTTAACCGATTGGGGATAGGCGAAATCCAGGCCCTGTAGTAGGTCAACGATCGAACTCGACCCTGGATCACCCAGCAAGACGAAGTGGGGCCGGCCGGCCGGATCGACCCCCACCTGCTCCACCCAGGTTGCTGGCGAGGCATCCAAGTCCGGCAGAGACTCGCCCTCCAAGTGGAAGCTGTGTAACCCCACCCCCGGCAGATGGGCCAAGGTTAGGGAGAGCGCGGGTTTGCCCTCTACTTCGCGGGCTGTGCCCAAAGCATCACAACCAATGGTGCCACCGCCTCCGCAACCAATCAGGTGATCAACCGACAGCCGTTCGCGCAGCAGGGGCAACAACCGCGAATACTCACTGGCAAAGGCATCGGAAATAAAGACTAGGCCCAAATGGGCAGTTGTACCCAGAGCCACCTGGGCCTGTGTCACAACCTCAGTCACAGCCGCCTCTAGGGATGGCCGGGTGGACAGGGCATTTACCCAGCGATGTGTCAACATCATGGAGCCTACGTTTCCTGCCAATTTGTTACAAAAAATCTGTGCTGCCCAGGAGTTCAGTCTACCGCAGACCGTTGAAGCACCGTACAGGCGAGTTTTATAGGCACCTGGGTGCCGGCCGGCCGGCACTGGGCTTCTGTATCTATGAATACATATTTTGTGGGGGTGGCTCTCTAGGATGGGGCAGATAACTGTCAGCCTGGCCTTTCTATGTCTCTGACATGCCTATGAAGTCCCGGCCGGCCTGCGGTGGTCACCACCCTGAAAGGAGCTTAATGCATGGCTACTCCCGACGAAATTTTGCGCAAGATTAGCGACGAGGGGATCAAAGTTGTTGATCTGAAATTCGTCGATATGTTGGGTACCTGGCAGCACTGTACCTACGCCAGCGAATTGATTGACGAGGACACCTTTGCCACAGGGATGCCCTTCGATGGTTCGAGCATCCGGGGGTGGAAAACCATCAACGAGTCCGACATGCTCAAGGTGCCGGATCCGAATACGGCTTGGATCGACCCTTTTATGGAGGAACCGACCCTCAGCCTGATCTGCACGATTAAGGAACCCCGCAGCGGCAACCTCTATGACCG
>JACYLR010000008.1 GCA_015272465.1 Gloeomargaritaceae cyanobacterium C42_A2020_066 | reverse complement strand
TGCCGACACTAGTATAGATGAGATTGTCCGTGCTTACTCTGGAAATAGAGTGTCGAATTCTTAGCCTAATCTGCTATTTCACTACATCTTTATTGCTACCCAAAATTGCCTTACGGCATGCTTTAAACCTATCTCAGAGAACGTGTTTGTGGATTCGAACAACGCTCCTACCCTTCCCAGCCTGGATTGCCACGCCTGTTGCCAATGGGCCACACCTGGATGGTTACCGTAGTCATCGCCTCCATGACAAAAAGGCAAGTCCAGGGCCAGGATATCCAAAAGTTCCACCTCCGCTCCCAGCGCCGCCCGGGCCTGCTGACTGTGAGAACCGGGCCGCAGACTCCCCGCCAGCCCAACAATCCGCACCATAGACATCCCTGAAACAACAACCTCTCCTAATCATGCTCGTTATGAGTATGACTTGCGAGGACGTAAAAGGTTTTCGTCATTCAGACCGAAGGGTCTCAAGGGGACACTAAAATAAGGCGAACTTCGGGGAGGGCAGGTGTGAAACTGGCAGACTACGATCCTGGAGACTTTTACGACGAATTATTCGCTGGCCCAGGTCAGCCGCGACCAGGCGCAGACCTGTTAGTGCGGCGCATTGACTCGTTTCCCCCCGGGGAACTGACACGTCGCCAGCAGGCCGCCCAAGCTGCCCTCATGCAACTCGGCGTCACCTTCAATGTTTATGGCGACAGCCAGGGGGCAGAGCGAGTATGGCCCTTCGACATCCTGCCCCGGATCGTCACTGCCCAGGAGTGGGAACGCCTCGAACGGGGTCTCAAGCAACGCATCCATGTCCTCAACCTCTTTCTCTCTGACATCTACGGCGAGCAGAAGATCCTTAAAGACGGCGTCATCCCCCGCGAAGTGATCACTTCAGCCAAAGGATTTCTCCAACCCTGTGTAGGCTTGCAGCCGCCCCACGGCATTTGGTGTCACATCACCGGCACCGATCTGGTACGAGATCGCCAGGGGGACTGGTTTGTCCTCGAAGACAACTTACGGGTGCCCTCAGGGGTGTCCTACGTTCTAGAAAACCGGCGGGTGATGAAAAGCACCTTTCCCCAGGTGTTCCAGATGCTGCCCATCCAACCCGTCGATGACTACCCCAGTCATCTCCTGGAAACCCTGCTGCACCTAGTACCGTCCTATCTCTCCGACCCAACGGTGGTGGTGCTCACGCCCGGTGTGTACAACTCAGCCTATTTCGAGCACACCTTCCTCGCCCAGCAAATGGGGGTGGAGTTGGTGGAGGGACGGGATCTAACGGTGGCCGATGGCTACCTCCAGATGCGAACCACGCGCGGCTTGAAGCGGGTGGACGTGATCTACCGCCGGTTGGATGATGACTTTGTCGATCCCTTGGTTTTCCGACCTGATTCGCTGTTGGGGGTGCCAGGTTTGATGGAGGTCTACCGCCCGGGCCGGGTTGCTCTAGCCAATGCTTTGGGTACCGGGGTGGCCGATGACAAAGTGGTCTATGCCTACGTCCCCCGCATGGTGCGCTACTACCTGGGAGAAGACCCGATCATCCCCAATGTGCCTACCTACCTGTGCTGGGAAGAGCAGGATCGACGCTACGTCCTCGAACACCTGGATCAGTTGGTGGTTAAGGCGGCCAATGAATCCGGGGGCTATGGGATGTTGATGGGTCAAACGGCAACCCCGACAGAAAGGGCCGACTTTGCCCAGCGCATTGAGGCTAATCCCCGCAACTACATTGCCCAGCCGACGTTAGCGCTCTCCCGCGTCCCCACAATTATTGGGGAGGGTTTTGAGGGGCGTCACGTGGACTTGCGGCCCTATGTTTTGTATGGCAAGGAGATTTATGTCCATCCCGGTGGGCTGACACGGGTGGCCCTTAAGAAGGGGTCGCTGGTGGTCAATTCCTCCCAGGGCGGCGGCAGCAAGGATACTTGGGTACTGACGCAATAGGGTCTGTGATGGGAGTCCGGCCAGGCTGGGTTGGGCGAGGTGGCCTGAGGAACCCGTGTAAGTGCCTCAGGTGCCCGTGGGTTAGAGTCCTGTAAATAGGTTGTAGGGGAAAGGTCTATGCTCAGTCGGGTTGCCGATGCCATTTACTGGCTCAACCGATACATTGAGCGGGCGGAGAATGTGGCCCGCTTTGTGGATGTAAATATCACCCTCACTCTGGATTTGCCGGTGGCTACCCAAGCCCAAAGTCAGGGCAGTCCTTTGGTGCTGGAGTTGCAGTGGGAACCCTTGGTGCTGGTGACCGGCGACCTAAATCTATTCCACCAGCGCTATGGGACTGCGACCAGTCAGCAGGTGATTGAGTTCCTCACCTTTGACCGAGACTATCCCAATTCCATCCTGTCCTGTTTGTGTGCGGCGCGGGAAAATGCCCGCTCGATTCGGGAGATCCTCTCCACGGAGGTCTGGCAGGAGGTAAATAGTTTTTATCACTTGGTGCAGGAGGCGGCCGGCCGGCCGCAAGACCTGGATCTCAATCACTTCTTCCTCCAGGTGAAGCGGGCCAGTCACACCTTTGCGGGGGTGATGGATGCCACCATGACCCGCGGGGAAGCCTGGCACTTTGGTCAGATGGGGCGGTTTCTGGAGCGGGCGGATAAGACTTCCCGGATTTTGGATGTCAAATATTTTATTTTGCTGCCTTCAGTGCAGTTCGTCGGCACGGCCCTGGATGAGGTGCAGTGGATGGCCCTCCTCAAATCTGCCAGCGCCTACGAAATGTATCGCAAGCAGGGGGGCCACCGGATTACGCCCCAGGGGGTTGCGAAGTTTTTGGTGCTCAGCCGGGAGTTTCCCCGCTCCATTCACTTTTGCCTGACCCAGGTGGAGGAGTCTCTGCGGCGAATCACGGGCACGCCAGCGGGGGACTGGCGGTGGCCGGTCGAACGCACCATCGGACGGTTACGGTCAGACTTGGACTACCAAATCATTGACGACCTGATTCAGGCTGGTTTGCACGAGTATATCGATGGCCTACAACGCAACCTGAACGCCTTTGACCAGGAGGTGTTCAAAACCTTCTTCTCGTTGCAGTCTGTAGCGTGAGACCTGGGAACCTGGGGGCCGGCCGGCCGTTCTAAAGCTTTTAGGCGATCCTCCTTCTTTACCTGCTCCCCAGCATTCCCCAGCCATGATGCGTACCTCCCTGGGTTACTTTTTGGCCTTGTCCCTCGGTTGGGCGGGGCAGCCAGCCTTGGCAGTGCCCGAGCCTGCTCCCCTGCAACTGGCCCAGTTCCAGACCGACGAACAGATCAACATTCGGGTCTACCAGCAGGCCAGCCCAGCGGTGGTCACGATTCAGGCGGGGAATGGCGCGGGTTCTGGGAGCTTAATCAGTCCGGAGGGTTTGGTGCTCACCAACCAGCATGTGGTGGGGGCGGCCGGCCGGGTGCGGGTGGCCACGGCCGATGGCCGGCAATATACAGGCCGGGTGATCGGCGTCGATCGGCGCAACGACTTGGCCCTCGTGCGCTTAGAAAACACGGCGGGCGAGCGGTTCCCCGTCATACCCCTGGCCAATGCCAGTGGCATTCAGGTGGGGCAACGGGTTTTCGCTATCGGCAGTCCCTTTGGTCTGCGGGGCACCCTGACTACAGGCATTCTCAGCCGCATCACCCCAGAGGGTGACCTGCAAACCGATGCTGCCATCAATCCCGGCAACTCTGGCGGTCCGTTGCTCAACTCCCGCGGGGAACTGATCGGCGTGAACAAGGCCATCCTCAGTGTGAACGGCCAAGGCAACATCGGCATTGGCTTTGCCACCAGTGCCCCCACGGCGCGCACCTTCATCGCCCAAAATCAGGACAACACCGAATTGGCCAAGCGAGAGGCCAACCCCCCCCGTCTGGGGGTGGTGGTCGATGCCCGCACCCTGACCATTCGCAACGTGGAGAGCCGTTCCCTAGCCGCCCAGGTGGGTCTGCGCTCTGGGGATCGCCTTGTGGGCCTCAACGGCCGGCCGCTGCGCCGTCTCCAGGACTTGCTCACCTACCTGGATACCTATCCCCAACGGGCCGTCTTGACCGTTGTACGGGGGCGATCCGTAGCGGATGTGCTGGTTCGGTTCTAAGTGACTTCGGCGTGAGGGGCTAGGTTTCCCGCAGCCGCGGCAGCAACTCCACCAAATTACAGGGTCGGTAGCGGCTGTCCAGTTGCCAGACCAAAATCTCATCCCAAGCATCCCGGCAGGCACTGGTGGAACCCGGCAGCGCAAACAGGTATGTCCCTTGGGCCAGGCCAGCGAGGGCGCGGGACTGGAGAGTCGATAGCCCCACTTTGGCCAGACTGAGGGCACGGAATACCTCCCCAAAGCCTGGAATCTCTTTCTCGATCACTTGGCGCAGGGCTTCCGGAGTCACGTCCCGCCCCGTCAGTCCCGTGCCGCCGGTACTGATCACCACATCCACCTGGGGATCGGCAATCCAGTCCTGAAATTGCTGGACGAGTTGTCCCTGGTTATCAGGCAGAATTGCCCATGCAACCACCCGATGGCCGGCCGCCGTCGCCTGTTCTACTAGCAAAGCACCAGAGGTATCCGTTTCTAAGCTGCGGGTGTCAGATACGGTCAGCACCGCGATCTGCACCGGCTGGAAGGGACGAGAGAGGTCTAAGCCCGCCACCGCTACACCGGACAATGTTGACTAACGACGCGGCGAATCTGCTCCGCCACGAGCTTGGGGTGCTCTAGCATGGCCAGGTGACCGCAGTTGGGGAGTTCCACCACCGTATTCTGCCCCTGGTTGAACAGACTATGGAAGCTGGCCAGGTGGCGGACGTAGGGGGTCGGCATAATTGTGTCTTGATCCCCAGCCAGGAAATACACGGGCTGCGGGAGGCGAGCCACCACTTGGGGTAAACGATAGACCTCCTCTTCGGTGGTGGCCGCCAGCAGGGTGCGGATCGCCGCCTTTGGGCAGGCTTTGACAAAATCCTCCACCCGCTGCTGCCCCCAGCTTCTTGCCAGGGGACGAACCACATTGGCGCGGGCCATCACCCGATCCAAGCCGGGCATTTGCCGCAACCAGGCCGGCCGCAGGCGCACCATTTGCACCCCCGCCCGCCGGAACCGCCGAAACTCCTCTTTGAGGTAAATCCCACCGCCCGCATTGACGCCAATCACTCCTTGCACCTGCCGCGGCAACCGATCTGCCGTCCAAAGGGCCACACTGCCTCCCAGGGAATGGCCAATCAGCCAGCAGTCCTGAATCCTCAGGGTTTCCAATAACTGAACTAGGTCGTCTGCATAGGTTTCCAGAGAATAGCTCGAGGAAGCCGCGGCCGGCCGGGAGTCACCAAAGCCCCGCAGGTCATAACTGAGGCATTGATAGTCTGGAGCGAGGAGGGCCTGAAGCGGTTGCCAGTAGTGGCGACTGAGCATCCAGCCGTGGATGAACACCAGTGTGAGGGGGAGACGACCCGGTGGTGTCAGGTCATAGATGTGAGGAACGCCCCGAATCTCCGCAACCGCCATAGGGTGACCTACTGTCCCAGTCCTAACGCCTACCTGTTCTCCCATGCTACTCCGACCTTCCTGGGGTGGCCATTGGCAACAGGGATCGTCTACAGTCAACCTACATAGGATTGCGACCCCGGCTGCATGACCTTCTGGAAAAGCTTATTCGCGGCCCCCGGCACCCCTGCCGCGGCCGGCCGGCCCAGAGAAAAGGAAATTCTGCTTGCAGAAAAACCCTATCGCAACGGGGAAACCCAGCAGATTTACTTCAGTACCTCCCGCGATATCGACTTATACGAGTTGGAAGAGTTGTGTCTGGCGGTGGGCTGGGCACGTCGGCCCCACCGCAAGGTGCGCAAGGCCATTGAGAACAGCTTTTTGGTGGTCTCCCTTTGGTTAGAGCGCGGCGCCCAACGCCGACTGATCGGATTTGCTCGGGCCACCTCCGACCATGCCTTCAACGCCACCCTTTGGGATGTGGTCGTCCATCCCGAATTTCAAGGGCAGGGGCTGGGGAAAACCCTGATGGATCAAATCATTCGGGAGCTTCGCCAACAGGACATCAGCAATATCACCCTGTTTGCTGACCCCCAGGTGATTGGGTTTTACCAGCAGATGGGTTTCCTGACAGACCCAGAAGGGATCAAAGGGATGTTCTGGTATCCCCGCTAAGCGCTATACTGAGCGTGCACCGGGATGTAGCGCAGTTTGGTAGCGCGCCTGCTTTGGGAGCAGGATGTCGTCGGTTCAAATCCGGCCATCCCGATTTGTGGAAACCTCCCCCTTTTGTAGTAGCTTTAGGTGAACTGTGCTGCTCCCTAGGTGCAAAACCATCTTGTGGTATGGGGGCACCGTTTATAGCTACCCTAACTGGGGGTGAAGCACCCATCAGGTTAGGCATTGGACATGAGGCTTCTCCGGTGAGGGAGTCAGCCCTTAACTTAGATTTTTTAGGTAGGCTAGGGCATGAAACTGAATAACGAAAACCTCCTCGACGTCGGTTATCAGTCGCAGGGCGTGGATGTCTTGCCAAGTGATGCGTCCGTGGAGGGTATCTCCGGTAACCAGCTTGGCTTCAATCCGGGTCTTATCACGGATTAAAGATTGAATGAACCGGACGCTGGGTAGATCGGTGTTCAGTTCGCTCATGGTGTGAACGCAGCGCCGGGATTGAGGGGCGTCTCAACCATCACATCCAAGCCCCGCTGCCGCAGTTGATTGGCCATTGCCTCAGCTCGAACTGGGTCACCAAATAATCCAACCTGCATGACGGCTTGTCCGCGGTGGGCGGTGGTGAAGGCAGTGGGTACCAGCGTGCGGATGAGTTCTGACTGCTGGGGCAGGGGCATCCGTACCAAAACTCGGTAGGTTCCGGGGCGGGAGGGGCCAGCCACGTTCAAGGTGGGGGCAACGGCTGTAGTCACGGGAGATGTGGCATAGCGCCGGCCGGCCGCAAAAGCAGCCAGTTGCTCCTGAGGGTTGCGACTCAGGAGGACATTCATCTGAGTTTCCCGCTGTTGGGCAGTCGCAGGATTGACTGCAAAACTGGGCTGACGTTGGCCCGGTGGAGCAATGGTGGCAGCGCTGAAACCCTGCTGCCGTAGTTGCTGGGAAAGCATCTCAGCCCGCTCAGCTTCCTGGAACAGGCCCGCCTGAACCACGGCCTGACCCCGATAAACCACGCCGAAGGATTGGGGGAGGAGGGCCTTGAGGCGCTCGGCTTGATAGGCATTGACAGGGACAACCAACACTCGATATCCGCTTGCGGCGGAGGATGCGGCGACGGTATCAGCAGTGGGCGGTGGGGGCAGAGGCCGGCCGGCCGATTGTCCTGGTGGGGTGCCCTGCCCAATGGGAATAGAGCCGCTGGGGACAGGCAGAGTACGAACTGGAGCTGGCGTAATCGCATTAGGCGCTACAGTCGGCACGGGGCGCCGCCGCTGATCCCAATCTTGAGGCATGGGCAACTGAGTGGCCATCTGGGCAACGGCCGCGCCGCCACTCCCGGCCCAAGCTCCCAACAGAGCACCGACAAACATCCAGGGCCGGGACAGCCTGGCCTGGTCACTCCTCACCTTAGGACCCAGCATGGCTTCTCAGAATACGGCTAAAATACTGCTGCTACCATACCGACCTCGCCACCGATTGTCAACCCAGAACCCTGAATTAGGGACAGGTTTGGCAGCCTAGGAGAAGAGATGGCTAAAACAGGTATGGCCAATTCGGAGAAACGGTTGACCTTGAACGCCACCCAAGCTACCTACCGCATTCTCGACGCCAACCTGGATCGGGCCAGGGAGGGGTTGCGGGTTCTTGAGGACTGGTGCCGCCTGGGCCTGGAAGACCGGCCGGCCGCTGCCCAGTGCAAGGCGTGGCGACAGAGCTTGGGGGCCTGGCATAAGCCCCAGTGGCGGGCGGCACGCCAGACTGAAACCGATCCCGGCACCACCCTCAGTCATCCGCACGAGGAAGTGCGTGGCGATGTGAATGCTTTGCTCCAAGCCAATTGTGCACGGGTCGCCGAGGCACTGCGGGTGATCGAAGAGTACGCCAAGCTAGAAAACCCCGCCCTTGCCCAAGAGGCGAAGCAGATGCGCTACCAGGTCTACCAACTGGAGGGTCGCCTGCTCGGACGGCCGCGCTTGGCCCAACTTTTGGCGGCGCGCCTGTACCTCGTGACGTCTCCTCACCCCCGTCTGTTCGAGGTTGTCGAGGCGGCTCTCCAGGGGGGGCTGACCCTGGTGCAGTATCGCGACAAAGCCGCCGCCGATGGGGTTCGCCTGGAAACGGCCGGCCGACTGGCGGAACTGTGTCACCGCTTTGGTGCCCTCTTTATGGTCAATGACCGGGTGGATATTGCCCTGGCCGTTGGGGCTGACGGCGTTCATTTGGGTCAGCATGACCTACCGGTGCCGGTTGCCCGACAACTGTTGGGGCCGGGGGCTTTAGTCGGGCTTTCCACCACCAGCCCTGCTGAACTGGAGAACGCGACGTCCGCCCAGCCTGACTACATCGGTGTTGGCCCGGTCTATGCCACACCGACCAAGGCGGGTAAAGCCCCTGTGGGCGAGACTTACTTGCCCTACGCGGCCCGCCACGCCTCCCTGCCCTGGTTTGCTATTGGGGGGGTAGCCTTGGATAATCTCACCCCAGTCCTAGCGGCGGGTGCCCAGAGGGTCGCAGTCGTCCGTGCCCTGATGGAAGCCCCCGACCCTCGCCAGATGACCCAGGACTTTTTGAGCCACCTGACTTTGCCCAGTCAACAACCATGAACCTGGAATCCCAGATTTGGGTTAACGGCGAACCCCAATCGTTCCGAGAGGGGCAGACCCTGAATAAGTTGCTCGCTGACTTGGGGTTAAATCCCCGCCTAATTGTGGTGGAGTACAACGGCGAGATTGTGCGACGGCCGGCCTGGCCCGTTACGGTTCTGGGGGATGGGGATCGGGTCGAAATCGTCACCATCGTCGGCGGCGGGTAGTCGGAGCCGTACAATATCGGGGTCACTTGCTGCCATTCCCATGCCAGCCCAGCGTCTTGAGGGTCGCGCCTTAGCCCAGCGTCTGCGGGACGAGTTGGCCGCCGCTATTGCCACTTGGCGGCCCCAGGTCGGCCGGCCGCCCGGCTTGGCAGTCTTGCGGGTGGGGGATGACCCGGCCAGTGCTGCCTACGTGGGCCAGAAGGAAAAAGCCTGTGCCCAGACGGGGATTGCCTCCTTTGGCCAGCATTTTGCGGCGACCGTGACCCAAGCGGAGGTGGCGGCTGCCATCGATGCCCTCAACCGAGACGAGCGGGTGGATGGCATTCTCCTGCAATTGCCCCTGCCGCCCCATCTGGACAGCAACGTCCTCCTCCACCGCATTGACCCTAGTAAGGATGTGGATGGTCTTCACCCAGTGAATCTCGGCCATCTGCTGCGGGGGGAACCGGGGCTACGCAGTTGTACCCCTGCGGGCGTCATGCGACTGCTGGCCGCCTACGACATTCCCCTGGCCGGCCGGCCGGCCGTGGTTGTAGGGCGCAGCATCCTGGTGGGTAAACCCTTGGCCTTGATGTTGTTGGCGGCCCAGGCTACAGTCACCATCGCCCATTCCCGCACGGCCGATCTGGCAGCGGTCACCCGTGGGGCTGATATTCTAGTCCTAGCTATCGGCCGGCCGTGCTTGATCACGGCAGATCTGGTCAAGCCGGGGGCCGTGGTGGTGGATGTGGGCATTAATCGGCTCACGCTACCGGACGGTACCACCCGTTTGGTGGGAGACGGGGATTTTGCTGCCCTAGAGCCGGTCGCCAGCTACCTGACGCCGGTGCCGGGAGGGGTGGGACCGATGACTGTGGCAGTACTGCTCGCCAATACTGTACAGAGTTATTGTCACCACCATGGACTGCCCCTGATTCCCGCCTGTGAACCGTTGGTGTGATGTCTACCCCCGACTGTGCCATGGCCGCTGTCTCCACCGTGACTGAGTTCGACCTGAACGGCTACTTGGCCGAACGGAAGCCGTTGATTGAGGCAGCTTTGGAAGCGTCGATTCCCCTCACCTATCCAGAGGTGATCTACGAATCCATGCGCTACTCCCTGCTGGGGGGTGGTAAGCGTTTGCGGCCGATCCTCTGCCTGGCCAGTTGCGAGTTGGCGGGCGGCACGGCGACGATGGCTCTACCCACTGCCTGTGCCCTGGAAATGGTGCATACCATGTCCCTGATCCACGACGACCTGCCAGCGATGGACAACGATGATTTCCGCCGCGGCCGGCCGACCAATCACAAGATTTATGGGGACGATATTGCCATCCTTTCCGGGGATGCCCTCTTGGCCTATGCCTTTGAGTATGTTGCTCGGAAAACCCAGGGAGTGCCCGCCGATCGGCTGTTGGAAATCCTGGCGCGCTTGGGTCACGCGGTAGCTGCGACGGGTCTGGTCGGGGGTCAAGTGGTGGATCTCTGTTCGGAAGGGAAAACGGATGTCTCCTTGGAGACCCTGCATTTCATCCACACCCACAAAACTGGGGCGCTCCTGGAAATCTCCGTGGTTTCCGGGGCTATTTTAGCTGGGGCACCCCCTGAGATGATTGACCACCTGACTCGCTACGCCAAGAACATCGGCTTGGCCTTTCAAATCATTGATGATGTTCTGGACATTACGGCTACTGCCGATCAATTGGGCAAGACTGCCGGGAAGGATCTCCAGGCCCAGAAGGTGACCTTCCCCAGCATCTGGGGTATCGAAGAGTCTCGGCGGCAGGCCCACGTGCTGATCGACGAAGCCAAGGCCCAACTGGTCAGCTATGGCCCGGCCGGCCGGCCCCTGAGTGCCCTGGCTGATTTCGTGGTGTCCCGCACCCATTAGACTCATGGATGCTGCCCCAATCCTTCTGAATCGCATCCTGGTGGTGGCCTTTGGTGCGTGTTTGCTGGCCCAAGCCCTCAAAGTGTTTTGGGCGGCTGTCTATCACCGCAAGGTCGATCCCAAATTGCTGACCACCACCGGCGGTATGCCCAGTTCCCATTCGGCACTGGTGGCGGCCCTGGCGGTGGCCATTGGTGAAACCCAGGGTTGGCAGGGAGCCGAGTTTGCCATTGCCGCTGTCGTGGCGATTATTGTCATGTACGATGCTGCTGGAGTCAGGCAGGCGGCCGGCCGTCATGCCCAAATCCTCAACCAGATAACCTACCCTCTGGGTCAGGCCTCTGATCAGGGGGGGACGCCTCTCCCCGAAGCCTTGGGGCATACCCCCTTGGAGGTTGTGGTCGGAGGCATCGTGGGGGCAGGTGTCTCTTGGCTAGCCTGTCCCTGGCTTGTGTGATCTGACCGCGCTGTCCTCTGTAAATTTCCATGCGTATTGCCCAAATCGCCCCCATCTGGGAACGGGTTCCCCCCTACGGCTATGGGGGCACTGAGCTGGTCGTCAGTCTGTTAACAGAAGAATTGGTGCGACGGGGACATGAGGTTACGCTGTTTGCTGCGGGTGATGCTCAAACCTCGGCCAACCTCATCTCTGGGTATCCAGTCTCGTTTCGGGAAACTAACTTTCCAAAGCCCGTTTTTCGACAAGTACAAAATAAGATGATCAGCCAGGCCTTTGCCCACTCACTTGACTTTGATGTGATTCACTCCCATGTGGGTACAAGGGGCATTTGGCATAGTTTAGCCTCCCAAGTTCCCGTTATTCATACACTGCACGGCCCTGTTTTGCCAACGCTTTCTACACCTTTGCTAAAAGGTCTCAGAGAGAATCCTGTCAAGGCCCTTAAGCCTCGTGCTCGCTCCCTGTGGAGGAGATTAGTTTGGCCACGAATCCCGAATCAGTTCTTTGTGAGTATCTCTGATTCGCAACGGCATCCAGACCTGAAGATTGCTTACATCTCCACCGTCTATAATGCGGTTGATTATCAAAGTTTCACCTTCTATGAAGCTCCAGAGGAGCCAGTCTATCTGGCTTTCCTAGGTAGACTCTCTCCAGAGAAGGGTACACACCACGCTATTATGATTTCCCGAGAATCTGGTATTCCTTTACGTATCGCTGGTAAAGTCGATCCAGTTGATAGAACCTACTTCAAAGAAGTTATTGAGCCACAGATCGATGGGGTGCATATCCAATACCTTGGGGAGGCAAACCATTCTCAGAAAAATGCTCTCATGGGAGGGGCCATTGCCACCTTATTCCCAATTACCTGGAGTGAACCTTTTGGACTGGTGATGATTGAATCGATGGCCAGCGGTACACCTGTCATTGCCCTGGAAAAAGGGTCAACCCGTGAGGTAATTGCAGATGGTAAAACAGGGTTCCTTTGTCAGACGGTGGAGGAGTGTGTTGCGGCGGTTGCTAGGGTCGGAAGCCTAAATCGCCAAGACTGCCGGGAGCACGTGGCCCAAAGGTTTGGGGTAGGGCGCATGACAGATGACTACGAGGCTGTCTATCGGCAGGCTATTGCTGCTTTTTCTGGGAGAAAAGCTGAACTGGCCCGGGACTGAAGCCTCAACTGGGGACAAGACCAGCATCCAAGGTCATGCCTAGGCTAGCCCCGGCCGGCCGCTTGGCGAAAGAAATCCTCTAGGCCCACCATGCAGTACCGGTCATCGAACAGCCGATGCTGGCGCTCTAGGAGTTTTTGCTTCAGTGCTCGGCGTTTGTTTGGGTTTTGACCCAAGTCAATGGCCAAGGCGACATAGGTGTCTGGGGTGTCAGCTACCGTTTCCTCCAGGCCTAGTCGCCTCAGGAAGCTGGCGGTGTGGAGGCCGCGCATGAACGTGCCGGCATGGGTGACGAGGGGCAGTCCGCAGGCAATGGCCTCCAGGGAGGTGTTGCCCCCCGACCATTCCAGGGTATCGAGGTAGATGTCGGCGAGTTGGTTGAGGGCTAGGTAGTCTTGGCGGTCTGGAATTGCCTGATAGATGCAGTACTGGTCCCGATCAAGGCCCGCGTCATGAAACGCACGCGCATGGCGGGCCTTAAGCAGGTCGCCTCGTGGGAATAGGAAGCGCGCGTGGGGGACTTGCTGGGCAATGGTGGGCAAAATCCAGTCGTACTGGGGCAGGTACTTGGACGCCGACTGGCCGCAGAAGTAGAGGACGGCATCCTCCGGGAGGTGGTAATCGGCCCGGGTGCGGCGCCGGCTGGGCACGGTGGGTTGCGGGTAGGAAACGCCGATGTGAGGTAAGCGGATCAGGGTTTCCCGGTAGTGATCCTGGCCATTCTCAGGCTCCATCAACTCACTGGATAGGAAGTAGTCAATCGTCGGCAGGCCCGATGTCACTGGATGGCCCCAGCAGGTGCACTGCACAGGTGCCAAGCGCAGGCCGGCCGTGCGGAAGGTGGGTGGATCCATGCCCAGTTCGGGGTAGACCAGGATATGCAAATCATCAGCCCGAATCTGGCGGGCGAGGGCTTCTAAATCCCCTGGCAGGTGATGAAAACGGTGGCAGTGTTGCCGCAGTTCCTGGGTCATGCTGTCGGGTGTAGTACCAGTGTAGTAGCCGTACAGTTCAAACTGGGTGCGGTCGTGATAGCGCAGCCAGCCCGTCAGCCACAGGGAACCACTGTAGGCGTGGAGATAATGGGAGAGGTAGCCAACGCGAATCTTGCCAGTTCGCGGGGGCATTGCCAGGGTCTGAGTCCACTGGGGATAGAGTTGGGCCATGACCTGATGAACCCAGTCACCGAACTGGCTAAGCAGGTCACGGACATTCACCCCCTGGAAGGGCAGGTAGAAGTTGGTAAAGGTGGCCAGTCCAGCAAAGACCTGGCGACAGACCCCCGGCCGGCCGAGGTCGGTCTCGGCGATCAGTTGGGTGAGTCCCTGGCTAAACCGCTGGTAATAGGTGGCGATCTCGGCTTCGGTTTCGTAGTAGAGGGGCACCAGCAGGTGATTCAGCAGAACGAAGCTAAACTCCTCTGGCAAACAGGCCCGCGCCCGGCCGGCCGCTGCGAGAGCGGCTTCTGTTTGACCCCTTTGATGCAAATGGGTGATCAGGGCGAAATGCAGGCGACCCGACTGGGGATGGGCATCCACCCCCGTTTGCCAAACCTCCAGAGCGGCCGGCCGGTCGCCCGCTTGCCAGAGACTGTCCCCCAGTTCTGCGTAGACTGCTTCCTCGCCTGGGCAGGTCTGAAGGTAGCGCCGCAGAAGACGCGCCGCGGCGGCCGGCCGTCGGTCTCGATAGGCTTGGTGGCCTAGGTCGCGCCAGCGCTGATCCGGGTGGGTTTGGTAGCGCTCTAGGGCCGCCCCAGTAGCCATGAGAGTTGGATCGTCGGGATGGCGAGCCAGGGTATCGCAGTAGAGGTCTTGAGCGGCAGTCATCTGATCCTGTTCCATCAGCATGGGGATCAGCAGTCGGGCCGTCTCCAGATTGCCTGGGTTGTGTTCCAAATCAGCCCTCAGGAGGTTGATGGCAGCTTCCGTATGGTTCTGACGCCACCACAGCCTTGCCAAGTGCTGGCCGGCTGCAGGTGGCGCGTCGGAACAGTCCAACGCCTGCCGGTAACAGGCCATGGCTTGGGGGATTTGGCTGAGGCTTTCGAGAAGTTGGCCCGTTTGCCAATGGAGTTCGGCACAGGTTGGGAAGCGTTCTAGGGCGGCGACTAACGTCCCCAAGGCTAGGGCCGGCCGGCCGGTGGTCTGGTAAATCTCGGCCAAGAGAGTGTAGACCGGAATCATTGGGTCATCGAGGAGCAGGGCTTGGTGACACTTTTGCTCTGCCCGCTCCCAGTGTCCTTGGCCTTGCCAAAAACGAGCTTCCGCCAGCAGTTGGTCGGCCTTGAGGTCTGCCTCAACGGCAGCGAGGGCCTTCACCAAACCCGGCTGGGGTTCGGGGCTAACTAGCGTTGTCACCTCGGCTGAGTCCCACCCCAAAACCTGCCCCTCAGGGTAATCTCCCCTCAGGCCCAGCGTCGGCTGCAGCCGCAGCACATCCCCCAGGGCAAGGCGTGTCCACGGCCCCGTCTGGAGATGGATGAGCATTGCCCGATCCGCCAGGTAGGGCACGGGCAACAGCAGCCCCATCACTTGGGAACGGTAGTCCGGCCGGCCGGCGTAGAGGTAGAGTCCAATGCGCTCCGCCGCCCCCAATTCCCGCCAGTCCTCAAAGAACGCCTCCGGTTCCTGGTCGTAGACCATGATCTGCGTCTCCAGGCCGGCCGCCTCCGCATCCTGCCACCACGTTCCCCACCCTGGCAGGGTTGTCGGACACACCAGATGTAGACAGGCCCCCGGCCGGCCGGCCAGGATCTGGGCCACCAGTGCCAGATCCGGCAACCCCACGCCGCAGGTCAGCGTTTCTTCTGCTAGATCCGCCAGCCCCTGGACGATTGTGGTTCCCAAGGCCCCATTCTCAGCCATTGCCCCTCCCCTCTGACCCGTTACCATAGAAATCCCCGCCGGGGCATTATGAGCATACAGGGCCTGCTATGAGTCGAGGGACATTGTTCGATAAAGTCTGGGATTTACATACCGTCGGCACCCTGCCTTCTGGCCAGACCCAACTGTTCATTGGGCTGCACCTCATTCATGAGGTGACCAGTCCCCAGGCTTTCGCCATGTTACGGGAGCGCGGCTTACCGGTGCTGTTTCCCGAGCGAACCGTCGCCACCGTCGATCACATCGTTCCCACGGAGAACCAAGCCCGCCCTTTCGCCGACACCCTGGCGGAGGACATGATGCGAGCCCTAGAGCGCAACTGTCAGGACTTTGGCGTGCGCTTCTACAACATTGGTTCTGGCAACCAGGGCATTGTCCACGTCATCGCCCCCGAGCAGGGCCTCACCCAACCGGGGATGACCATCGCCTGTGGTGACAGCCACACCTCCACCCACGGGGCCTTTGGTGCCATTGCCTTTGGCATCGGCACCAGCCAAGTGCGGGATGTCCTCGCGTCCCAGACCCTGGCCCTAGACAAGCTCAAGGTGCGGCGGATTGAAGTCAACGGCAACCTCGTCCCTGGGGTCTATGCCAAAGATGTCATCCTGCACATCATTCGTCACCTGGGGGTCAAGGGTGGTGTGGGTTACGCCTACGAGTACGCTGGCGACACTATTGCCCGCCTCTCCATGGAAAGCCGGATGACCGTGTGCAACATGTCCATCGAAGGAGGTGCTCGCTGCGGCTACATCAACCCTGATGCCGTGACCTTCGCCTACCTCCAGGATCGGGATTTTGCTCCTGCCGCTGGTCAATGGGAGCAGGCTGTCGCGTGGTGGACAAGCATGGCCAGTGAACCGGATGCGGTCTACGACGATCAGGTGAGTTTTCAAGCGGAGACGATTTCCCCCACGGTCACCTGGGGTATCACCCCCGGTCAGGGCGTTGGGATCGACGAAACCATCCCCCATCCCGAAGCCCTCCCCCCCGACGAACGAGCCATTGCCGAGGAAGCCTACCACTACATGGACTTACTCCCTGGCCAAAAACTCTTGGGTACCAAAGTAGACGTCTGTTTTATCGGGAGTTGCACCAACGGCCGGCTGAGTGACCTCCAGGAAGCAGCCCGCATTGCCCAAGGCCGTTGCGTGGCCCCGGGGATCAAAGCCTTTGTCGTGCCCGGTTCCGAGCGTGTGAAACAACAGGCCGAGGCTGAGGGCCTCCATGAGGTTTTTCTAGCTTCCGGCTTTGAGTGGCGCGACCCCGGTTGCTCCATGTGTTTGGCCATGAACCCCGACAAACTCCAGGGGCGGGAGATCAGCGCCTCCTCCTCCAACCGCAACTTCAAGGGCCGTCAGGGGTCTGCGGCCGGCCGCACCCTGCTGATGAGTCCCGCTATGGTTGCGGCGGCTGCCATTCGGGGGGCAGTTGCCGACGTCCGTGAGTTCCTCTAGTTGCCTGTCCATCCACTACCCTAGGGTTAGCCTCTGTACTCCGGTATACCCAGCGTGTTTCAACGGTTGACTCGCACCTGGCTACTGGCGGGCTGCCTTTTGGGGGGTACGCTGCCAGCCCTGCCCGCCCAGGCCCAAGCCCTCCTGCCCCTGATCCCCACCCTGCGCCCTGAACAGCTTGAAGCCCGTGGCCTGGAAATTGCCCGGGAGGTCGCTCTCCTCTCCGAAGTCCAAGCCCTCAACCTCCCCCAGGCCCTAGCCACTGCCCAACTGGCTACCCAACTGGCACCCCAGCGCTACGAAACCTGGGCAATTCTCGGTCAACTGTACCTGCGTAACAACAACCTAGACGGAGCAGTGGCCGCTCTTGACCGGAGCCACAAGCTGGCACCGGACAACGCCAACGTCCTGTTTGCCCTAGGATCTGTCACCCTGCGCCAGGAAAACTACCCTGCGGCCCAAAAATACCTGGAAGCTGCCCTTGTCCTCAAGCCCGACAACATTGAGGGGCTGTTCAACCTGGGCAACACCTACTTCCGGCTAGGACGACTCCCAGAGGCCACTGCCCAGTACGAAAAGGCCCTTCGTCAAGATGGCAAATTCTGGCCTGCCATCAACAACATTGGCCTTGTGGAATACGAGCAGGGCAACAACCGCAATGCCCAAGAGCGCTGGCGGGCTTCCCTGGCCATCGACCAGCAGGCAGCCGAGCCGATGCTGGCCCTTGCCGTGGCCCTTTACGCCCAGGGGCAAAGCCAAGCGGGGCTGCGTTTGGCTACCGATGCCTTGCGTATTGACCGTCGCTATGCTCAAGTGCCCTTTCTAGAGGAAAATCTCTGGGGGCCGCGCCTTATTGCCGACTATAAGCGCCTCGCCACGGAGCCTGCCCTGCGCCCCTTCCTAGACACGGAAACCACGGCCGGCCGGCCGGCTCCTTAGAACTCTTCTGCCCCCCAGATCGCCATGGATCTTGTCACGCTGCAAAACCTGCTCGACAACAGCGCCTTTGCCCTCCTTTTAGGTGCTCTTATCCTCTACTGGCTAGGGGCTGCCTGGCCTGCCGCCCTGCTCAACAGCCTCGGTACGACAACGGTGGCCCTCGCCAACCTGGCCATCGCCGGCCTCCTGGCAGCCCGTTGGCTTGAGGCGGGGTACTTTCCGTTAAGCAACCTCTACGAGTCCCTTTTCTTCTTGGCCTGGGGCGTCACTCTCTTTCATCTGATCGCCGAGGCCATCAGTCACAGCCGCCTCGTTGGCGTGGCTACCGCTCCTGTAGCCCTTGGTATCACAGCCTTTGCGGCCCTCAGTTTACCTTCCGAGATGCAGCAGTCCGCTCCCCTAGTACCCGCCCTCAAGTCCAATTGGCTGATGATGCACGTTAGCATCATGATGCTCAGCTACGCCGCTCTGCTGGTTGGTTCAGTTCTGGCCATGGCTTTTCTTGTGGTGACGCGAGGTCAAGCCATTGACCTGAAAGGGAGTTCCATTGGTAATGGGGCCTATCGACTAACCCGCGCAGCGGCCATCCCCTCCCTGGCCTTAGGCGACAGCGCGGGCGGTACTGCTGTCCTCACCCAAGCCCCCCCAACCCTTAGCCCCCAGCGCCTGACACTGGCTGAGACTCTCGATAATCTCAGCTATCGGGTCATCGGCCTAGGTTTTCCCCTGCTCACTATCGGCATCGTTGCGGGAGCAGTCTGGGCTAACGAAGCTTGGGGTTCCTACTGGAGCTGGGATCCCAAAGAAACCTGGGCATTCATCACCTGGCTGGTCTTTGCCGCCTACCTCCACGCCCGCATTACCCGCGGCTGGCAGGGGCGTCGGCCGGCCGTACTCGCTTCCATCGGCTTTGGCGTCGTCTGGGTTTGCTATCTAGGGGTCAACCTACTGGGCAAAGGTCTCCACAGCTACGGCTGGTTTCTATAGGGGGCTTGACAATTAGTAGAGGAACTCAGTAGGGTAGTAAAGCGGCAAAAGCGCACCGA
>JACYLR010000154.1 GCA_015272465.1 Gloeomargaritaceae cyanobacterium C42_A2020_066 | reverse complement strand
ACTGATACCCCACTCCCACAGCTCATGATTACGCCACAGCCGCCGCTGAAAAAAGTAGATTTCATGGTAAAAAAACCGAGCAGCAATCAGCCAGAGGGGGCCGCCGGTTGAGACAAAGTGATCCGGGTCATTCTTCGGGTCATTGACATGGGCGTGGTGCTGCATGTGAACCCGGGTAAAGACCGGAAAAGTAAATCCCAGCATCAGGGCGCTGCCGTGGCCTAGCAGTGCATTCAGCAATCGGTTGGCGTGGGCCGCATGGTGCGACGCATCGTGGATCACTGTCCCCGCCATGTGCAGCGCCAAAACATTCAAACCGAAGCATAGCCACCCTGGCCAATGCTCCCCCCAGTAGCCCACGGTGGAGAGGATGACCAGAGCTACGGCCCCAAGGAACATCAGCAGATTCAAGTTCCAGAAAGCCTCCGACGGCCCCAGACAGTCTTTCGGAAACTGTGCCTCACTCACCTCACCCATCCGAACCCCAACTCCTGAGCGCCAGACTTCCGGTAGTATACGATACGGTGAGAAGAAAAGTAACGTTTTGTAACGAATGCCCTCCTCTGGCCGGGGGGCAGTGGCCGGTTTAGGGGTAGAACGCCAGCCGAGGTAGGCCCTCGGTCTCCGGCCAACCCTGCATCAGATTAAGGCACTGTACCGCCTGGCTGGCTTGGCCCTTCATCAGGTTGTCAATGGCTGACAGGATAATCACCCGCCCCGTATCCGGGTCAACTTCCAGACCGATGTAGCAGAGGTTAGTACCCCAGGCCCATTTGGTTTGGGGGTAGATTCCCGCTGGCAGAATTCGCACCCAGGGATTGTGCCGGTAGAACGCTTGATAGATCACCAGGAGGTCATCTGTGGTCAGCCCCGGATCTCGCGCCGTGGCGTAGACGGTCGCCAGAATGCCCCGCACCATAGGCATCAGGTGAGGTGTGAACTGCACTTTGACCGGCTGGCCCGCTAGGTCGGTGCCAATGCGTTCAATTTCAGGGCGGTGGCGGTGGCGGGCCACGCTATAGGCACTGATCGAGTTGTCCGCTTCAGCCAGGAGATTACTGATCTTGGCTTGGCGGCCGGCCCCGGAAATGCCTGATTTGGCGTCGATAATGATGCTGTCCGGGACAACCAGACCCTGGCGCAGCAGGGGAGCCAGTGCTAGCAGACTAGCTGTGGGGTAACAGCCGGGACAACCCACCAGTTGGGCCTTGGCAATAGCTTCCCGGTAGAGTTCAGGCAGACCATAGACTGCGGTGGCCGCCACCGACTGATCGGTGCGGGGCAAGCCGTACCAGGCTTGATAGGTCGATAGATCAGGGAAACGGTAGTCAGCCGAGAGATCGAGCACCCGGCAGCCGCGGGCCAAGAGGTCAGGCACCATCTGGGCCGCCACCCCATTCGGCAGGGAAAGAAAGGCGACGGCCGCCCGCTGACTGAGAACCTCACTGTCTACTGGCTCAATTTTGAGATTGATTCGGTGCCCCAAGTGGGGGTAGAGATCTCCTAGGGTCTGACCGGCACTGCTCTCCCCCCCCAGGTAGGTAATCTCGACGCCCGGGTGTTCCAGCAACAGCCGCACCAACTGCACGCCGCCGTAACCGGATGCACCGACAATGGCAACAGGCAGTTGTGCCGGAATTGTCATGGTTTTGCCTCACGCCGTACCAGCGACCCAACGTTAGCATACCCCCGTCCTCTTGCCATGGCTGGCCGCGCTGTGTCCATGAATCTGGTGGGTCGTGTGGATGGGCACCTGCGGCAAACGGGGGCCTTACCCCCCCAGAGTCCGATTTTGATGGCGGTTTCTGGCGGCCAGGATTCGCTCTGCTTGGCCCGCATCCTTCTAGATCTGCGGCCGGCCTGGGGCTGGCAGTTGACCCTGGCCTACTGTGACCACGGCTGGCGACGCGACTCAGCTGCAACCGGCGATCATTTGCACCAGTTGGCCCAAGCCTGGGGGATTCCCTTTGTCCAAGTGCAGGCTAATCCCAGCCCCCAAAGCGAGGCGGCCGGCCGGCGCTGGCGGTACCAGGCGCTAACCACACTAGCCCAAGATCAAGGCTGTACCCATGTGGTCACGGGTCATACGGCCTCCGATCGGGCCGAAACGCTGCTTTACAACCTGGTGCGCGGCAGTGGACTGGAGGGACTGGTAGCCCTCGTGGCCGGCCGGCCGTTGGCCAAGGGAGTCTTCTTGGTTCGCCCCCTGGTGGGAGTTACTCGCCCGGAAACTGCGGCTTTTTGCCAGGCCCACCAGTTACCAGTCTGGGTTGATGACACCAACCAGAACCTCGCCCTGCGCCGCAATCGTCTCCGACACGTGGTCTTGCCCTACCTGCGCGACCACTTTAACCCCCAGGTGGAAGCTGCCCTGACCCGCACCGCCCATCTCGTGGCCCAGGACGTCGATTACCTGAACGCCCAGGCTGCGACCCTCTACCAGCGAGCCTACCAGGCCCACCCGCCCTGCCTTGACCGCTGGGCCTTGGCCCGCGCCCACCCCGCCCTTCAAAGTCGGGCCATACGCCAGTTCCTGATCACCCACCTACCCCACGCGCCGAGCCATCGCCACATGGAGGCAGTCCTTGGGTTGCTTTCCGCCCCGGCCGGCCAACAGACGCTTCCCCTCCCCGGGGGCTATGTTGTTCGCAGTCAGGGCCGCTGGCTCCACCTCCTCAAGAGGCAGCCTGCTCCAGATCACCCCCCTCAGTCGTCGCTAAAATAAAGCCCATCAATTCCTGCACGGCGGCATGAGCGCCCGGCTCATCCGGCCGGCCGGCCGCTTGGGCCTCTAATGCGTCCAAATCCCCCAGGGCCTCATCTAAGCGATCCTGCACCCCTTGGAGCAATTCCTCATAGAGCTGTAGCCGTCCCGTAGCCGTGCCGAGCGCCTGGCACTGTTCCTGGCAGCACTTTTCCATTTCTACGTGCTGCTGCCAACGCTCCTGAACCTGGCGCTGCCGCTCCCCCACCTCCTGCTGAAGTTGCTGCAGCTCTTGCTGAACATGCGAGAGCGCGCTCTCCTTAGCTTGGAGGGCTTGACGGGTCACCTGGCGCAGGTGGACTAAATTGGCCTGAACTGACTCCAGTTCTACAACCCCGGCTGAAGTTGCCTCGTGCCCCTGCCGGCGGAGCAGAATTTTTCGGTAGGCTTGGAGCACCGCTTCCCGCTGGGCCAAACTCTGGCGCTGTCCCAGCAAACTCTTCTCCTGAAATTCGTAGTTTTGTATCTCAGTTTCCAATTCGCTTTCGAGGCTGAGCCGGTCAAATTCATTGGCCTTTTGAATCTGTTGGCGTAACTCGTTAATCGCCTGCTGCTGGAGGCTTAATTCCTCCTCTTGAGCATCGACAAACTCGGATAAATCCCGTAATTGCCGCTCTAGGGAATTGGCCTCCTCCACCAGGGCTTCCAGGGGCATGGCCTGCAAAGCCGCCTGATCCACGCAATCTAGCCCCGGTCCCACCAACTGGGCTAGGGTTTGGCACAGGCCACTCAAGACCTCAAGCTGGTCACGTAGATAGGTTGCCTGCTCCTGATCAACCTCAAGGGCGCGCTGCCGGCCGGCCAGCAGGGCCTGAGCCTCGGCTAGAGACTGGATAGATGCCTGGTACGCTTGGCGAATCTCGGTGAGGGTTCTATCCTGCTGCTCCGATTCGCTCCGATACTGCTCGACAAGCCGTCGCTGTTCCTCAATCCGCTGCCAGTGGCTCCGCAGTAAATCCTGCTGCTGCTGGAGCCGATTACGGAGTTGCGCCAGTTGGGGGGTAAAGCCAAGTAGGCGGCTCTCTAGGGTACCGAGTAACTGTTTGGCCCGCTGGATTTCGGCAGGTTGGGAAAGGGGGGGGCGGGTCTCCGAAAAGCGCCGCTGCTCACCCTGCAACTCCTGTTGGGCTCGCGCCAGCGCCGCCTGTTCTTGCTCCAGTTTGACCTTGAGGTCTGCCAAATCCGCTTGAGCCGCGTCAAGCTGCTGACGCTGGTTGGCCATGTCTGCCAAACCCGCTTCCAACTCCTGGAGGTAGGCTTGGCGCTCATCCATTTCCTGTTGCCGGCGGGCCATTTCCTCAGCTTGGTAGGTGAGGGACTCCTGCCACTGGCTGATCTGCTGTTCCTGCTCTCGCACCCGTTCCTGGAGCTTGGTCGTCTGTTGCAGGGCCGTGATCAAGGGGCGGGTGGCTTCCTGCACCCGTTGCACTTGGTTGTTGGGGCCTGTGTGGACGAGCACCAAAACACCGGTATTGAACCCGCCGACTAGATTCTCCTCGACCGTGAGGTGCTCCTCACCCCCCAGGGAACTCCACGTTTCCCCCCGCTGGCAAGCCAGCAGTTTGAGATCGGTGCGGGCACCAGCGAGGAACCCAGTCTTATTCTTCTTCTGAACTTCTGCCAGGTAAATCACAACCTGCCCCTTGGCGTGTCCCGTGATCTAGATTGCGCTCGCCCCCAGTCTAAGCTGGCCTGGGATAACTATGAGCACTGCTCAAGCCCAGTTTGAACCCCAGCTTAGTTCAGTGTAGCGCCACGGTCTGGATCACCGGGAGAACCAAACCCCTGTGGGCGCTTAGTGCAACGGAGGACGTGGATGTCAAGAGCTATACCTTAGACGCTCCGTGGCCACTGTATGATTCTGTACCTAGGCGTTATGCTAGGCATGACACTCCCACGCTGTTGGGTCGCCCACCCAGAGATGCGGTATGAGCACGGTTCTGGTCGTTGAAGATAGCGATTTGCAACGAGAAATCATTGTGGAGGTTCTCAAGGAAGGGGGACTCGATGTGCTAATCGCCAAAAATGGTGCCGAAGCCCTCCAGAAGTTGACCGATAAGGTGCCAGACTTAGTGATTATGGATATTGTCATGCCGGGCATGAACGGCTATGAGTTGGCCCGTCACATTCGCAAGGACAACCGCACCAAGGATTTGCCTCTCATTATGTGTTCTTCCAAGGGAGAAGACTTTGACCGGAGCTGGGGTCTGCGCCAAGGGGCTGATGCTTACATCACCAAACCCTTTGAACCCCAGGATTTGTTGGGCACGGTGCGTAGCCTGCTCAAGGGAAACCGCAATTTGAGCGTGTGAATCGAGGATGCTCGTCATGGTGGACAACTCCGTGTCATTGCCCGTCCCTGATGCCCCCGGACTGGAGCCGTTGGCGGGGCCACCAGCATCGGATGCAGTTCAGGGTGAGTTGCACCTGCGCTTTCGGCTGAACACTGGGGATGAATTGGCCCTTGCAGCTACAGGGGTTCAGGAGGTGATTGGGATCTCCCCAGAATGGATTACCCCTGTTCCCAATGTGCCCCCGGTTGTTTTGGGGGCTTATAACTTTCGGGGGCAGGTGATCTGGGTGGCTGACCTGGGGCAATTTTTGGGATTCGCCAACCCCTTGAGCACGAGCCGTTCGGAAGTCTCTGTGGTAGTGGTGGCCCACGAGGGGCTGACGGTCGGGTTGGCGGTCGATCAGGTCGTCGGTGTGGATTGGTTAGACCAGAAGGGTTTTCGGCCGGCCGGCCCTAGTACAGCTGGACAGGCGCCCATCATCTTAGGTGAGTGGTCGGGGCAAGGGGAGGGCAGTTCACGTGTACGCCTGCTCCAACCGGCTGCATTGTTACAATCTGGTCGCTGGATACAGGGCACCGGGGCTTAGCGTCATCGAACAGCAACTGGGGGCTGGACTCGTGGAGATCGTAGATTGCAGTACAGAGGAGCAAGGCTGATGGCACCCAAAACCAACTACCTCCAGGAATACCAGCGGGCCTTGAGCGCCTACATGAACGGCGACTACCCTGAAGCGGCCAGCATCACAGATGAGTTGCTGCAAGAGCACGGCGACGAACCCAACCTCCAACTCCTGCGGGGCCACATCCATCGCTGTCTCCTAGAATTTGAAGCCGCCAAAGGGTGCTACCACACGGTACTCAACCTGACCAGTGACCAAGAACTGCTCGGTTACGCCCGGGAAGGGATTGTGGCCGCTGAGGAAGCCCTTGCTGAAGACCAGACCCATGCCCAATTGGAAGGGGGGCAAGCCTTCTTCAGCAGTCTTGATCAAGCGGTTACAGAAGCAGGTGGCGGGTTGGGGGCGGAGCGTCCCGATATCGACCCCTATGGCGAACCCACGTTTGGGGAAATCAATCCCTTTGCCCTCGGTTTACAAGCCGCTGGTAGCAATCCCTTTCTGGGGGGAGAGGAAGGCCCACCCCTCGAACCGGTGCTGGCTGAGAGCAACCCCTTTGGAGGGGTAGAACTAGGGGCTGAAGAGGATTTGGCCGAAACGCGCATTTTTCGCTCCCCGGAGGCTGCGAGTGCGATTAGCGCCAGTCCAGAAACTTGGGGATCGGCAGAAGATTTGGAGTCGGAACCCATGACCGGCGATCGGACGCTGATTATGAATATGTCGGGTACATCAGCCATTGATGGGGAAGCTGTGGTGCCTTTACCCGTCGGAGATGACGCCCCGCCCATGCAGAACCTGTTCAACTTTGAAGCACAGGTGGATGAGCCAGCCATGGAAACCACCTTTGTTGAGGAAGAATCTGCACCCCTTGTGGCCCAGTCCACGTCAGATCGCTTGACCTCCCCCCGTACCAGTGGACGCCTGACTCCGGCTACGCCGGCTACACCCGTAGCCAGCGGCCGGCCGGCCGGCTCTACCACCTCTCCTACCGCAGTCCGTTCCCAAGGTGCCCCGATGCGCTGGCTGGTTGCCGGGGGAGTTGGCGCTGCTGCGGCCTTGGTGGGTTTTGCCATTCGACAACCGGTTGTTGCCCCCATTGTTTCCGCGGGTGCTGCAGGTACTGCGGCAGCGTACTTCGCCAGTCGGGGGCGGGGGAGCAGCGGTGGGGGGGGGAGCATGAACCGCCAAGCCCTGGGAGACCTGATCTCTGGGTGTGAAGCCTTGGGGCAAGGGAACTACACCAGTGCTCGCCTATCTCTGGATTCCACGGAGATGGGGGATCTCGTCTTGGCCTTCAACAGCATGGTTGATAAGGTCAGCGAACGCACCAGTGAGTTGCAAACCAAGGCGGAGGAGGTGGAGCAGGCTCGAGAAGATCTCCAGCGTCAAGTGATCCGCCTCCTAGACGATGTGGAGGGGGCGGCGCGGGGCGATCTCACCGTCCAAGCCGAAGTGACCGCCGACATCCTGGGGGCTGTAGCCGACTCCTTCAACTTGACGATTCAGAACATCCGTCAAATTGTGCAGCAGGTGAAGATGGCTGCGGTGCAAGTAAACCGCAGTGCCGCTGAGAGTGAAATCTTCGCTCGGGAGTTGTCCGCCAACGCCCTCCGGCAAGCTCAGGATCTGGCGGTCACTCTCAATTCCGTGCAATTGATGATGGACTCCATCCAACGGGTGGCGGACAGCGTCCGGGAAGCAGAAGAAGTGGGGCGCCGCGCTGAGGAAACTGCCTTCAAGGGGGGTGAAGCGGTGGATGAAACAGTGGTGGGGATTCAGACCATCCGGGAGTCGGTGGCTGAAACCACCCGTAAGGTCAAGCGACTGGCCGAATCGACCCAGGAAATTTCTAAGATTGTTAACTTGATTTCCCAGGTCGCCTCCAAAATGAACCTGCTAGCCCTCAATGCCAGCATTGAAGCGGCGCGAGCCGGTGAGTCTGGTCGTGGTTTCGCCATCGTTGCGGACGAGGTGCGCCAGTTATCAGACCGGGTGGGTAAGTCCTCCAAGGAAATCGAGCAAATTGTGCTCCAAATCCAGAGTGAAACCGGCACTGTGATGACCGCTATGGAAGAAGGCACCCAGCAGGTGATCCGAGGTACCCGCCTAGCGGAACAGGCCAAGCGCTCCTTGGAAGAGATCATTCAGGTGTCCCAACGGATTGCGGGCTTGGTGCAGTCAATCACAGCCGACACCATCAAACAAACCGAGGTGTCTCGCTCCGTCACCCAGGTGATGCAATCGGTGGAACTGACGGCCCAAGAAACCTCCCAGGAGGCCCAAAAGGTTTCTGTTTCACTGCAAACCCTGGTGGAAGTTTCCCGGATGTTGCAGTCCTCGGTGGAGCGGTTCCGCCTGGGAAGCACAGAGCCACTCTAAGACCCAGGAATATGGGATAAGCCAAGACGGACACGCACAGGTCAATACGGTTGAGGCCACGACACGGCAACCTAGAGGAACGGGGCGATGCAGCCAGAACAGCACCAACGCATCCTGGGGTACTTCATCGAAGAGGCTCGGGAGCACATTGAAACCCTAGACCGCGGCCTCAAGACGCTGCCGGAGCGCCGGGGTGATCAGGAGTTTGTCGCTGAACTGTATCGCGCCGCCCACTCGGTGAAGGGTGGGGCAGCCATGCTCGGCTTACCGGGCATTCAAAAGGTGGCTCTCGGCCTAGAAAACTGCCTGAAGGTGGTGCGCGATCACCAACCCCCGGTTGACCCGCCTACTGTGGCCCTTTTTCTCCAGGGATTACAGGCACTGTGCACGCTCCACGCCCATGTAGAGACCCACAAAGCCCTGGATGAGGAGACGGCGCAGCAGACCTGGCAGGCGGTGGAACCCGTCTTCAAAACTCTGAAGCAGACTCTGGATCAGATGAGTGGTGGGGTCGAGGTGCCTGCTGCTGTGCCTATGCCTGCTCCGGCTGGCATGGAAGGAGAAATGGCAGCCGGGTTAGTGGATTTGTTTGGGTCTGGATCCCAACCGCCTGAGGATGTAGGCTTGGCAGAACTCTTTGCTGAAGCAAGCCCCCCCGAAGCATTGGAGGCGGCCGGCCGGAACGCCCTAGATGACTTGTCGACCCTGTTCGCTGAACTAGCCAGCGAGACTGAGGGTGTAGACATGGAAGTCCAAGAGTTGGAATCCCTGGCCGATCTCTTTGGTACCGGTGGGGAGATGCCGACCCCAGAACCCGGCCTAGTACAACCCACGGTTCCCGACCTGAATGCCCTCGATGCTGTTCCCACCGGAGACCTGTGGGCCAACCTAGATTTAGAAAGTTTGGAGGCTCAATCAGCTCATCCCCCGGGCACTGGGGAGGATGCTTGGCAAGATCTGTTGGCGATCCCCGAAGTTGCCGCTCCTGAACCCCGCCTTGTCCCAGGAGAATCAGAACTGCCTTTGGATGAGGCGCTCGCAGTGGAGGGCGGCGCGATGGAGCCAGCCAGTGATCAGGATTTGGCCAGCTTCCTGGCCGAAGTTGACCAAGACCCGGCGTTGCTCCAAACGAGTGCCGAACTGGATGATGCCCTAGCTAGCCTTGATGCCCTGGCCTTGGAGGAGGTGCCCTCCGCAATTTCTGAAGCGGCCTCAGACCATGATCTGGCAGAACTGGCAACCTTCCTGGATGCGCCAACTTCGGCCGCTCCAGAACACCCTGAAGCTGCGGCTGACCTCGCCAATCTAGAGGACTTGCTAGGTTCACCGGCCCCGCAACGGGCTGTGGCATTGGTAGCTGAAACTGGGGGAGGGGAGGCCGGCCGGGCGATGACCGGTGCCCTCCTCGAACAAAGTATGCGAGTGCCTGTGCGGCAACTCGACAATCTCAACAACCTCATTGGGGAGTTGGTCGTCAGCAGAAACGCCCTTTACGAAGACCAGCAGCGGCTGCGGCAATTTTTGGAAAATCTGCTCTATCAAGCCCAACAACTGAACGATTTGAGTCAGCGGGTTCAGGATTTGTACGAGCGGAGTCTGTTAGAGGGTGCCCTGAGCGCGGGACGTCAGCAGACGGGGATGGGTTCGGGCGGCGGCGAGAGCAGTCAGCACACAACGGGTGCCGAATTCGATGCCTTGGAGATGGATCGGTTCACCGGTTTCCACGTCCTCTCCCAGGAAATTGCGGAGCGGGTGGTGCGGGTGCGGGAGTCGGCGGCAGACATCCAGTTCATGGCGGAAGCCTTTGACGAGGTGACCCGGAGTTTTCAGCGGATCACGACCTCTCTCCAAGAGGGGATCACTCAGGCCCGCATGGAACCGTTTGCCCGGATCGCTGACCGGCTGCCGCGGGCGGTGCGCAACATTGCCCTCAAGTACGGTAAGCAGGTCAATCTCCAGATTGAGGGTCGAGACACTTTGATCGACAAAATGATCCTGGAGAACCTAACTGACCCGATGACTCATCTGGTGAATAATGCCATTGTCCACGGGATTGGGTTGCCGGCCCAACGCCAATCCGCAGGTCGCTCGCCGGCCGGCCGGATCGTCATTCGGGCTGCACACCAGGGAAACCAAACGGTGATTACAGTCAGTGATGATGGGGTGGGGATCAATCCAGAGCGGGTAAAAGCCAAGGCCCTGGAACGAGGCGTAATTACCCCGGAGCAGGTGGAAACATTAAGCCGGAGCGAAATTTATAATCTACTCTTTCTCCCTGGCTTTACCACCAAAGACCAAGCTGATGAATTCGCCGGGCGCGGGGTCGGGCTGGATGTGGTACGCACCAAACTGGCTGAAATCCGCGGCACGGTCACTGTCGATTCTCAGGTGGGCCAAGGCACAACTTTCACGATTCGCCTACCCCTCACTCTGAGTATTTCCAAGGCCCTCTGCTGCCTGAGCAGCCATGCCCGGATCGCCTTCCCCATGGACGGGGTCGAGGATGTCCTGGATATCCAACAGCCGCAGGTGCGGATTGAGCCCGATGGTAGCCAGACCATTCACTGGAAGGATAGGCAACTACTCCTGCGTCCCCTCCAAGAACTGCTGCGCTATAACCGCCAAATTAGCCGGAGTTCCATGTATGGCTCTTCAACAACCGATGACCTAGTTTCCGTGGTCATTCTGAGTAGTTTGGGTCGGTACGTGGCGATCCAGGTGGATCAAATCCTCAATGAACAGGAGGTCGTAATCAAGCAACTGGCTGGCCCAGTCAGTCGGCCCCCTGGTATCGCCGGGGCTACAGTGCTAGGGGATGGCCGGATCATGACCATCGCCGACATTATGGAACTGGTAGACATGGCGGTGGGACAGTTGGCCCCTCCCACCACGCCAGTCTGGCAGGTGCCAACTGTCCAGGAGGTACCTCCAGAGGAGCCGACAGTGCTGATCGTGGACGACTCGATTACGGTGCGCGAGTTACTTTCCATGACTTTCAGCAGCAAGGGCTACCGAGTCGAACAGGCCAGGGATGGTCAAGAAGCCTGGGAAAAGCTCAAGGATGGACTACCCTGCGATATGGTTTTCTGCGACATCGAAATGCCTCGCATGGATGGCCTGGAATTCCTGTCGCGAGTGCGGCGGGACAGCGACCTGAAACAGTTGCCGATTGCCATGCTCACCTCACGGGGGGCGGAGCGGCACCGACAGATGGCCATCCAACTGGGTGCAAGTGCCTACTTCACCAAGCCCTACCTAGAGGAGAATCTTCTGGATGCTGCCCGCCGGCTGCTACGGGGAGAGGTGTTAGTTGGTTCGGGCAGTGTCAACTGACTGATAAATTGATAGACTCTGTGAGTAACCTAGGACTGGATCGGGTCAAGGAGGATGTGTTTTTTTGGCTAGAAATTCTCAGTCGCGACCCTAATTTCTTGAGTCAAGAGTACGATGTCCATCTTTACCCCTATTGTCGCTACATTTGGCCTAGTCTCTACTCCAAGGGCGGATGAAGAGTACCGATAAAAACAAGAAAAGTGTGTAGTAATGAATAAGTAGTGAAAGTATTGCCGTTTCAAACGAAAATGAGACACTCTCTTGATTTTATTAACACCACTATGTGCGTCAAAATTAGATGATAGGCTGAATGCCGCAAGAGTGAAGAGGAGGATGTGTGTCTCATTCGTAACTCAACTGGCTACATACCTCAGTAGCTGAAGTCATGAGGAGGCTTTAGCGTGGTTTACTTTAGGATCATGTGCTGCCGTTATAGCCAGATTGCCTTGGCTTGACACACGTCCAGTACGTAAGCCTCTGAACTAAAAAGAGGGCTGTTGCACCTACATCTTTGAACCTGATGTGTCAACCTAAGCTGGAGTAGCTATAATCAAGTTCGAGACACTTGACCTCACCTCCCCATGTCCGCCAGACACTCTCCACATAAGACTTCTAGGGCAGATAGAGAGAGTCGAGAAAGCCTGAAGAATGTCTCATCCCCATTCAAATCGGCTATAAAAAGAGGGCTATTGAGCCTACAGCTTTGAACCTCATGTGTCAAACTAAGCGTGAATGGCTATACCTGAAATTGCAGCTCATCTAGCCGAGTTGCGGCTGAGAAGACGGGACGCCCGCGCCTAAGGCGAACCCGGTCAACATCCTGGCCTTATCCCCGAGACTGGGCTGCTTGAGCCTCAAGATTAAACAAGTCTTGAAGGGTTTGCAGGGCTTGGCGGCGGGCCTCGATATCCCGCTGGGCACGGAGCTGCACCATTGGGTCGTGGAGAATCTTGTTCACAATGGCGCGGGTGAGCGCCTCAATAACTTCTTGGTGTTTTTCGGCAAACTCAGCGCCTAGCCGAGAGAGCGCCTTTTCTAGTTCCTGGACTCGAATGGTTTCTACCTTATCCCGCAGGCAGTTGATCGTGGGTACGGTTTCCAGGGCCTGCCACCACAGATCAAAGGCTTCCCAATCCTGCTCCAGGATCACCTCTGCTTCGCGCACCATTTGCCGCCGAGCTTCCTGGTTTTGGGAGACCACTGCCTTCAGGTCATCCACGTTGAAAACATGTACATGGGGCAACTGGTTGACATCATCATGCACATTGCGGGGTACCGAAATGTCAAACAACATCAGGGGCTGATCTGTAGCTAAGGTGCTGGCAAGTACCGCCCGATCCAGGATTGGTTCCGTGGCTGCCGTACTGGTAAAGGCTACATCGGTTTGGGCCAGTACGGGTAGCATTTCACTGTAGGCATGTACGGTCAGATTAGCCTGGGGGAATTCCTTAGCCAAGGCATTGGCCCGTTCCACGCTGCGGTTGATTACCCGGAATCCGGTAACCCCTTTACTCAGGAGGTGAATCACTAGCAGCCGCGCCATTTTGCCAGCACCAATAATGGCAATCCGCCGTTGGCTCAGGTCGGGTACTTTGAGAAGGGCTAGCTCCGCAGCTGCAGAGCTAATGGAGACGGCTCCAGTGCCAATACTGGTTTCGGTGCGTACTCGCTTGCCCGTTTCTAGGGCTTGCTTAAACAGGCGATTGAGAATCGACTTGACCCCCTGAGCCTGTTGTCCGATTTTGTGGCAGTGCTTCACTTGGGCCAAGATCTGGCCTTCCCCCAACACCAGACTGTCCAGGCCGGCCGCCACCCGCAGCAAGTGCATGACGGCATCCTGATGCAAGAGCATGAATAGGTGTTGCCGCAAATGGGGGAGGGGTACACCACTGCTATCCGCAAGGTATTGGGTCGCTTCGCGAATGCCCTGGTGGGCTTCGGCGGTGACCAAATAAACCTCCAGTCGGTTGCAGGTGCTGAGCACCGCTGCTTCGAGGATGTGGGGCTGGGCGCAGAGATCAGCAATGGCTTCGGGTCGCCGCGCTTCTGGGATACTGAGCTTCTCCCGCACCGCCACTGGCGCCGTTTTGTGACTCAGACCGACAACGACGATGTGCATGGTAGTAGCGACGACCCGGCCGGCCGGACTCGACTAGTTCAGTTGGATGGTTTTGGGTTGGCCTTGGAGATGGATGGTGTCCACAAACCGAGCGGTATGGGACTGGGTGGAAATCACCAGGGATTGGGTGCGCACCCCACCCGTGAAGAACCGCACCCCTTCCATCAGGACACCGGGAGTAATGCCACAGGCTGCAAAGAGCACCGTTTGGCCACCCGCCAAGTCCTCAGCATCGTAAACCCGGTCGGGATCGGTGATGCCCATGGAGGTGAGGCGCTCCAGATTGCCCTCGCGAGTCATGTTGGCCCATTCCTTAGTCTTGACAATGGCCGGATCGTAAACCAACTGCCCCTGGAAGTGCCCACCCAGACAGCGCATCGCCGCCGCCGAAATCACCCCCTCTGGTGCGGCTCCAATCCCCATCAGGGCATGGATGTTGGTGCCCGCAAAGGCACAACAGAGGGCGGCGGAGACATCGCCGTCACTGATTAAACGTACTCGTGCCCCGCACTCCCGAATTTCCCGAATGAGTTCGTCGTGGCGCGCCCGATCCATGACCACCACATTCAGGTCTTCGATGGAGCGTTCTAGGCATTCCGACAAAATCCGCAGGTTATCGGTTGCAGATTTGCGGATATCCACATGGCCTTTAGCAGCAGGGGGGGCGGCCAGTTTGTTCATGTAAAAGTCGGGGGCGGCAAACAACCCGCCTTTTTCTGAAATAGCCAGCACCGCCATCGAGCCATTCTGCCCCTTGGCTACCAGGTTGGTGCCCTCACAGGGGTCTACGGCAATGTCAATCTGAACCAGTTCATCCGGGTTGCAATATTGTTTGGCATCTTCACGGGTGCAGATGCCCACTTCTTCACCGATGTAGAGCATGGGAGCTTCGTCCCGCTCCCCTTCTCCAATCACAATCCGGCCCCGCATGTAAATGCGATTCATGCGTTCCCGCATGGCTTCCACAGCGGCTTCGTCAGCACCATTCTTGTCCCCTTTGCCCATAAAGCGGGCCGAGGCAATGGCGGCCTGTTCGACGACTTCAATGATTTCTAAGCCGATTGTGCTATCCACTGTGTACCTCGCTAGGACGTTCCCGTATCGGCGCGCTGGCCTTCCCAGTGTATTAGTCTATCAGGGGCGTGGACGCGGTCTGCTGGGCGGCCGGCCGTCCGTGATTAAGTTTTGCTGCAAACCCTGGGAGTTCTAGACACCTCATAGACATCTACGTTGTGGCCCTGCGGGTTCTTGGTTGGATGTTGCTCACCCTGGCTACCCTAGCGTTGATCCTAGGGGGGTTGATGCTGTTGGGCAGTCTTCTGGGGTTGTCTCTCAAGCCCGCTGATGGAAGACCATGGGGAAGGCTGATCCTGGGTAGTGCCAGCTTTGTGGCCATCGGCTGGGGCCTGGGCACGGCCGGCCGGGCACTGCTTTAGGAATTGGGGGTAGAGCAAGATATGAAAAAGGACACCCAAAACCTTAGGTGCCCCCGGAACTCTAGTCCTCACATCCTGTCGTTCAGGATGTATTCACTCTAGGCTTCTGGCCCAGCACCGATCAGTGACAGCCGTAACGCCCATCCCGTGACCCGGATCACGCGTCCGACTGCGGGTGACTGATGGCTAACAGCAGTGCTATCTGTTACAAACAGCACCCCCTGCATGAAGTGGGTCATTAGAATGGGGAATGTTAGGGTGTTTCCGGTGGGGTTCAGTGGCCCGCGTTTTCGGCAAGCGCTGGCCCATCTGGTCAAGGAGATCGGCCAATGGTGACCGCAGGCATCCAGGGGGGGAGTCCATCCCAATCATTGGCCGGAGATTGGCGGGAGCTAGTGGGTCGCGCCCGTTCTGGTCAGGCAGATGCGATTGCCGCCCTTTTGACCCAGGGTGTGGCCACCTTGGGCCTGCGCGGGGTTCTCGTGAAAGCGGGCTGGAAAAAAGGGGTGTTGAACCTGTTGATTGAGGGTAGCCCTTGTCCAGCCCAGGGCGTTGTGGAGGACTTTATTTGCCGGACGCTGGCACGCCTAGCAATTCCCAACCTCCGCTCAATTCGCTCCTTTGGACGTACCCGTGGTGATGAGTTCCCCGAGTGGGTGGCAGAGTTGGAGTTACCCGTCCTTCCCCCGTCCAACACCCCATCAGCGGCCAACGGTGGCAATCCTGACTTGCTCCACCAGGCTCGGCAGGGAAATACGGATGCCATTGCGGCCCTCATGAACAAAATCCTGGAATCGGAAGGTATCCAGGTGCAGGTGGTTTTGCGGCAGTCGCGCCTCCATATCTTGCTCAATGCCGCCCAGCCCCCCGATCGCCGTCGGCTGGTACCCGCTATCCACCAGGGCATCCAGCGGCTCCAACCCCAGGGGGTTCACAGCCTCAGTATCTATGGCCGTCGCCAGGGCACCCAATTACCCGCTTGGGTAGACAAGTTCGATCTGACCGTACCCAACTCACCCCCGCAAACGGGAACAGCGGCCGGCCGGCCGGCTTCCTCAGGAGTATCTAGTGCTGACCTCCCTGTTTCAGAGGCATCCTCACTTTTGGCTCCTAGCGCGCCCCCCACGGTGGAGGCCCAGGCCACGGCCGGCCCTGAAGTATCCCCCAACGCGGAGCCAAGGCCAGACCCACCGCCCGCTCCCCCGGCGGCCGGCCGGCTGCGCAGTGATGACGCCAATTGGTTTCTCAAACGATATGCAGCCGGGATGCGGGATTTTAAAGGTGGCTATCTGGCCCACATGAACCTCCACCGGGTGGACTTGCGGGGGATTGATTTGCGGGATGCCACCCTGCGAGATGTGGATCTCAGCCACTCCGCCCTCCAGGAAGTGGACTTGCGCGGGGCAAGGCTCCAAACCGTAACCCTCGAAGGTGCCAATCTCCGCCGGGCAGTCCTATCAGGTGGGCGACTCCAGAAGGTCAATCTCTGTCGGGCTGTTCTCTCGGAGGCTGTACTCAACCAATGTGACCTCACCAAAGCCCAATTCACGGGGGCGAGTTTGGCTAAAGCCTCCTTGGCGGGGGCAAACCTCACCCAGGCCGACTTAAGTCAAGCCGATTTACAGGGGGCTAATTTTAAGGATGCGATTTTGTACCAGGCTTGTCTGGACTTTGCCAACCTCAGTGGGGCAGATCTGCGCCATGCCGATCTTCAGGATGTGGACTTGCGCCAGGTGAATGTCCAGGGGGCCGACTTGCGCCATGCCAATCTCAAGGGTGCCCTGGTACATCCCCACCAACTCGACACGGCGCGCCTAGATGCAGCGCTACTGCCCGATGGCACTCGCCAACGGTTATAAGCGATGGGCTGGCCAATTGCCAATTGGTGTGGGACAGCCCTGTGCCAACCTGACCAAGCGCCCAACTCCTCCGACCAGTGCGGTGCTGGGCACGTAACCTAAGCGAGATGGATCGCCTGCCCCAGCAGTCAAGACGGCCGGCCGGATTCTCCATGAATTCCTCGGCACTCTTGGTGAAACGACCCAGATGCTAGTGGGCAGTTGACCTATCCATTCCGCTTCTTTTGTGACGGTTACCCGACTCACCTCTACAAACTATTGCGGAATGCTGCGATTCCTAGAACTTTGTCGCGAACCTGGTACCATCGCTAGCGTCGGGTTGGATGGGTTCATGGCGGTCAAAGACAAGCACCTCAGCGTCCGGCTCACCGAGTACGAGAACCAGTTGCTCGAACACTACTGCCGCGCAGCCAATCAGTCAAAAACGGATGTCATCCGGGCCTACATTCGTTCCCTAGACAAAAAAGCGAATGTCTGAACTGTGATCGCGCGCCTCCTCTTGGAACTTGACGCCCCTACCCAGGTGTTGGTCGAGGATACGGAGACCCCCTCCAACGTCCTCTCCATCCTTTCGCTCCTGGCTAGCGTCATCGAAGGCTTACTGTTCCTGCTCCAGCTCCTCTTTTCCGTAGCCCTTGGGCTAGCACAGGGCTTCTTTGCCATCTCTGCCACGCTTTGGAGCCTGATCACCCTGCCTGCCCTTTCCGCTTTGGGCTGGCTACTAGCCCCCCTGGGCGTGGGCCTCTTGGGGGTTGTGATTTTGGTCACCCTCGTCGTGATTGCTCTGGCGCTGGTGGCCTGAACCGGGAATGGGGTTGTAAGCTAGGCCAGTCTGTCACGTCAGGTGACGCTCGCGAAATTGGCTTCTATGGCCCTGCCCACCCCCCTCGAACTCGGTCAACTCGTCCTCAATGGCCTGGCTACGGGGAGTATTGTGGCCTTGGGATCTGTTGGTCTGACCCTCACCTATGGTATTCTGCGGCTCCCCAACTTTGCCCACGGAGACTTCCTTTCCCTGGGGGCCTACCTCACCCTTGCCGCCAACTTGGCGGGTATCCCCCTAGTACCTGCCCTGCTGTTGGGTATTGTGGCCACGGTCGGAGCCTTTCTCGCATCTGAACACGTACTCTGGCGGCCGCTACGGCAGCGCCGAGCCACCTCGACCACCCTGATGATTATTTCCATCGGCTTAGCCCTATTCCTACGTAACGGCCTAATCTTGATCTGGGGCAGCCAAAACCAAAATTATCGGCTCCCAGTTTTCCCAGCTATCCCGATAGGCGGCGGCTTAACCCTCACCCAAAACCGACTCATCGTCATGGGATTGGCAGTGCTGGCGATGGTCTGCTTACACGCCTTACTGAACTACACCCGGATTGGGAAGGCGATGCGAGCCGTAGCGGATAGTGTTGACCTGGCGCGGGTTTCCGGGATCAATGTGGATCGGGTTGTGCTGTGGACGTGGGGAGTGGCGGGCGGTTTAACAGCCTTGGGCGGGGGAATGTATGGGCTGATCACCGCAGTGCGCCCCAACATGGGTTGGTTTTTGATTTTGCCTATGTTTGCCACGGTGATCCTGGGAGGCATTGGTAATCCCTACGGCGCAGTGCTGGGTGCTCTGCTGATTACCACGGCGCAGGAAGTCAGTACAATCTGGCTGCCGACGGAGTACAAGTTGGGTGTGGCGCTGGTGGTGATGATGGTGATGCTCTTGGTGCGTCCTCAGGGTCTCTTCCGCAGCACGCTAAGTTAGTTATAGCCGATTTGAATGGGAATGAGACATTTCTTCAGATCCCTTAACTCTCCCTGCCTGCCCTAGAAGTCTTATGTGGACGGTGTCTGGCGGACATGGAGAGGTGAGACTGAGTGTCTCAAACCTGAATGAAACGGCTATAAAGAGGTCGCTGTACGGCCTAGTCCACTCAGGAAGTACACTCCCTAGAACAATGGCGAATACAGTCACAGCTCCTCGGAGAAGTTATGTATAGCCGATTTAAATTACCATGCAGCGCTATCTACAATGATGAGCTAGGATTGA
>JACYLR010000041.1 GCA_015272465.1 Gloeomargaritaceae cyanobacterium C42_A2020_066 | reverse complement strand
CGTTGGGGCTGCGAACGATGGCCTGTACCTGATTGCCAACCTGGATGATGCCCTTGACCAACACTGCATTGGCGAGGGCCGGGTTCATGGCGGGCAAGCTCAGGGTGTTGGAAATGTCCATGGGGCCAGGCAGGGGAGCCGTTGCCATGGGGCCAATCACCGGTGCCGGAACCTGCTCAAAGGGTGGGGGTGGAATAGGGACAATATCCCCCGGCCGGCCGGAGCCACCTGCAGAGGAAGCGCCCGGTGGGGCAAAGGGATCGCGACGACCAGCCATCAGTTCATCCCGGCGGGCGTTCGGATCAATCGAGGGCACCAGCGCCAAAGGTGGCGGTGCGGGTACGGGGGTTGGGGACGGGCTGGGAGAAGGCGTTTGGGCGGCTTGGGGCGTTGGAGTCGGTGTTTGGGTCGCCTGTTGGCTAGGGGTACACCCACCCGCTAGAATCGTCAGCAAGCCAAAGGCCCCGGCATAGCGTTTGAAACGGGACATTGCTTTGCTCAAACCTCACACCATAGTTGGCGATATCATAGCATTCCATCTTCGGTTTAGAACCTTGGGTACCGTGAGTTTTTATGAACAGTAAAGGAGTTGCTGCCGGGGTGGGATACCGAGCCTCTGTGGGCAGGTAGGGAGCCTCATTCAAGTTTTCTGAGGTACCAGGTTTGGATAGGTGGTTCAACGCTCCCTGACAACGGGGTTTGGTGAGGGCTAGGCGGCACCTAGAAACCACGGCAGTTCTGCGGCAGCATCCTATAGGAATTTCTGTGAGGCAAGGTTTAGATGGGCACGGGACTGGCGCGATTCGAACGCGCGGCCTAGCGCTTAGGAGGCGCTCGCTCTATCCATCTGAGCTACAGCCCCAGGGGGTGGGCAAGACTTCACCCATGCTAAGCCGCTGGCAGCCCTTTCGGCGATAGATCGAGGTTTGGGGCGCTTAGAAGGCTAGGTCAGGCTGCTAAAACTGATAGAGGGCTAGCTGCGGCCGGCCGCTGTTCAGCAAAGGTGTTTGGGTGTAGCCGGCCCAGAGGACGGGTTACTCTGCTATGGCGGTGTCCTATTTCTGGGGGGATGACCAGCATCGCCTCAACCAGGCTGTGACCGCTCTCCGACACCAGGTTGTGGTCGCGGCCTGGGAAGGGTTTAACTACGAAAAGCTTGCCGGGGACACCCCTGATGCGCTGGAAATGGCCCTCAGTTTGGCCCGCACCCCCCCCTTTGGCGAAGGGGGTCGCCTGACTTGGGTGGCAGAAACAACCCTGGACAAGCAGTGTCCCCCAGCGGACGCCGCCCGCCTGGCTGAAGTCTTGCCTAGTTTGCCAGATAACTCCCATCTGCTGTTCACCAGTACCGGCCGGCCGAGCCTGCGCCTTAAATCCACCCAACTCATCCAGCAGCACGGCACAATTCAGGAATTTGGTCTCATCCCTCCCTGGAAGACCGATGAATTGCAACACTACGCCCGCCAGCAGGCCCAGGAGGTTGGGGTGTTCTTAACCTCGGCGGCGTTAGGTTATCTGGTGGACGCGGTGGGTAACGATGCCGGCCGCCTCCAGCAGGAATTACTCAAACTGCATTTCTATGGCCTTGATCGCCGGCAACCGCTAGAGGAATCGGCGGTGCGCGGGTTGGTGAATGCCACGACTCAGACCAGTCTGGCCCTTGCCCAAGCCATTCGTCAGGGGCAAGTCCAGGAAGCCCTCGACCTGCTAGCGGCCCTGCAAACCCACTACGAGCCACCGTTGCGAATTGTAGCCACCCTGATTAGCCAGTTTCGGCTTTGGCTGTGGGTGAAACTACTGCGGGTTGCTCCTGAGGTGGATAAGGATCGGGTGCTGGCGGCTACCCAATTGGGTAATCCCAAGCGCTTGTACTTCTTGGAACAGGAGGTTAAGTCTTGTCCCTATGCCGGACTTCAAGCATCTCTTGAGCTACTGCTGGAGCTAGAGCTGGCTCTCAAGCAGGGTGTAGAGCCGTGGGGGGCATTACAGCAGAGTGCCATCCGCCTGGTTCGGGTGCTGACTCCATCCCGAACTCCTGGCTAGGTGAGAACCTCCTGTTCACCACTTGAGCAGACTGAAGCGCTCCATATCCACAGTGTCACGGTTGCGGTAGATGGCCAGCACAATGGCCAAGCCCACCGCTGCTTCGGCCGCCGCCACGGTAATCACAAAAATGGTGAAAATTTGGCCCTTGATCTCCTGGGGATCCAGATAGTTGGAAAAGGCCAGGAAATTGAGGTTGACCGCATTGAGCAGCAACTCCACTGACATCAGCACCCGTACCACATTGCGACTGGTGACCAATCCGTAAATGCCAATGCAGAAGAGGCCGGCCGCTAGCAGTAGGAAGTATTGCAGGTGTAGCGCCATGAGACTATCTCCAGGAGTGAACTAGGGCCGGCCGGCCGTGAGGGAACCCAAGTCTTCCTTGGGCCTTTCTGGCAGGCTGAGGGGCTCCAGATTGGGCACCTCTGGTTCAGGAATCAGATCCCGCCGGGCGAGAACCACCGCACCAATCAGGGCAACCAGTAACAGGATCGACGCCAACTCAAAGGGCAGGAGAAAATCACTGAAGAAATGCTGGCCAATCCGATAGATAGAACCTGGAGTGGGCAATTCTGTAGAAATGGGCCACGCGGTGGTCATCACCATCACACCCAAAAGCGCCACCAACCCAAAACACACTAGGGCGGCCACCAAATTGCGTAAGCCAGCCCGGGGGACAGGCGCAAACCGCTCCCGTTTATTGACCAGCATGATCGCGAACAGAATGAGCACGTTGACCGCACCCACATAAATCAACACCTGGGCGGCCGCAACGAAATCGGCGTTGAGCAGAATGTAGAAACCGGAGAGGCTGATAAACACCATTCCCAGCAGAAAGGCTGAGTAGACGATGTTGTTCAACAACACAACCCCCAAGGCACCCCCCAGCATCATCACAGTGAGGATGGCAAAGGCGACGGTTTGAACTCCATTGGCCAGGGTCACAGGATCACCTCAACGTGCTTGGACTAGCTTGGGAAAAATGTTTACTGGGGAGTGGAGACAGGCTTTTGAGCCTGCTCCTGGGCCAGAATCTCTTCGGGGCGGAGACCAGCCCGGCGTTCGGTGTAGTCAACCTCGTGGGGATCCATCACCCCCTTTGGCAAGTAGGCCAAGCCCCGCATCGGCTGCACCATGGGATCCTCCACCACGTTTTTGGGGAGGCGACCCAAGGCAGTGCTGTCGTAATTCAGTTCATGGCGGTCGTAGGCCGAAAGCTCGTACTCTTCAGTCATCGACAAACAGTTGGTCGGACAGTACTCCACACAGTTCCCACAAAAAATGCAGACGCCGAAGTCAATGCTGTAGTGCTTCAGTTCTTTCTTTTTCAGTTCTTTGTTATACTCCCAATCCACCACCGGCAAATTGATGGGACAAACCCGCACACAGACTTCGCACGCAATGCACTTATCGTATTCAAAGTGAATCCGACCCCGGAAGCGTTCCGTGGGGATGAGCTTTTCGTAGGGATACTGGATGGTCACAGGGCGACGCCGCATGTGATCGAAGGTCACGGTTAGACCCTGACCAATGTACTTAGCAGCTTGAACCGCATCCTGGGTGTAGGCCGCCACCTGGTTCAAGAACTTAAACATCCTGGGTTACCTCTACGCAGATGGTATAGACAAACATAGCGGTCGGGTTCAAGACGCAACCTGAAGGCCCTAGCCCCCAAAGACCTGGGGAAAACTGAGCTTGAGAGCTGCTGTGACCAAGAGATTGACCAAGGCAACGGGGAGAAGGAACTTCCAACCTAGATCCAGGAGTTGGTCAATGCGAACCCGAGGCACTGTCCAACGCAACAGAATGGCTGTAAACAGCAGCAGATAAGCCTTGAGCAGGGTCATCGTGATCCCAATAGCGGCCGTGATCACTTCTACGAGGGGGTCAGTTACACTGAGGCCCAACCCAGTGACGAAAACTTCCACGGGGATAGGGGCTTCCCAACCGCCCAGGTAAAGCACGGCCACCAACAAGCAAGACAGCACCAAATTCAGGTAGGAGCCGGCGTAGAACAGCATGAAGCCCACACCGGAGTATTCCGTCTGGTAACCGGCCACCAATTCTTCCTCGGCCTCAGGCAGGTCAAAGGGCAAGCGTTCACACTCAGCCAGGGCCGCAATCCAAAAAATGAGAAATCCTACGGGTTGCCGCCAGACGTTCCAGCCCAAGATGCCATAGCCAGCCTGTTGATTGACAATGTCCACGGTACTGAGGCTGTTGGACATCATGGCAATGGCCAGCACCGCCAACGCTAAAGGTACCTCGTAGCTGATCGATTGGGCCGCGGCCCGCAGTCCCCCCAGCAGGGAATACTTGTTGTTGGAGCCGTAGCCCGCCATCAACAAACCAATGGGCGCAACACTGGAAATCGAGACCCAGAGGAAAACCCCGACCGCCAAATCGGTCACCACCAGATGCTGGCCAAAGGGAACGATCAGGTAGGCCAGTAAGACGGGTAAGACCACCACCACCGGGCCAAGACTAAAAAGCCACGGGTCAGCTTTGGCCGGCCGAATGGTTTCTTTGATCAGGAGTTTGACCACATCCGCCACGGGAATGAGGACACCCAGAGGCCCCGCATATTCAGGGCCAATCCGCTGCTGGGCCGCAGCCGATACCTTGCGCTCCAGCCAGGTGGCTACCAAAGCCCACAGGGTCGCACCCACCAAGATGATCACCATGGGCAGGGGCATCCACAGGGTCTGTGCCACACCAGGCATCAATCCGAAACCCTCTAGGGCTTGGACAAAGGTGCGCTGCAAATCGAGGCCAGTTTCCATTAGCGGTCTACCTCTCCCATAATCACGTCAATGCTGCCCAGGATGGCCATGATGTCGGCCACTTTCATGCCCCGCACCAGTTGGGGTAAGACTTGGAGATTGATGAATCCAGGGGGACGAATCTTCCATCGCCAGGGGAAGGGGCTGTCATCACCGAGGACGTAGATTCCCAATTCACCCTTAGGCGCTTCGACCCGGACGTAGTGCTCGCCCTTGGGAATCTTGAAGTTGGGGGCCGATTTCTTACCGGTGAATTGGTAGTCAAAGGTATTCCACTCTGACTTCGGGCCGCCTCCCATGCGCTTGGCTTCCAGATTTTCGTAGGGGCCACCGGGTAAACCCTTGAGCGCCTGCTGGATGATCTTGCAGGACTCGCGCATCTCACCAATTCGCACCAAGTAGCGGGCAAAACAGTCGCCGTCGGTATGCCATTGCACAGCCCAGTCGAAGTCGTCGTAAACCTCATAGTGATCGACTCGGCGCAAATCCCAGTTAACGCCAGAGGCGCGGAGCATGGGGCCAGACATCCCCCAGTTAATGGCATCTTCCCGACTCAGGGTACCGACGCCCTGCACCCGCTTGCGGAAAATGGGGTTGTTGGTGATCAGTTTTTCGTACTCGTCAACCTTGGGCAGGAAGTAGGTACAAAAGTCTTCACACTTATCCACCCAGCCGTAGGGCAAGTCGGCCGCAACACCCCCCACCCGGAAATAGTTGTGCATCATCCGCATGCCTGTGGCGGCCTCGAACAGGTCGTAGACCATTTCCCGTTCGCGGAAGATGTAGAAGAAGGGAGTCTGGGCACCCACGTCCGCCAAGAATGGCCCCAACCAGAGAAGGTGGGAGGCGATTCGACTGAGTTCGAGCATGATGACCCGAATGTAGCGAGCACGGCGGGGCACAGCCACATCCGCCAGTTTTTCGGGGGCGTTGACGGTGATCGCCTCCGTGAACATGGTGGCCAGGTAGTCCCAGCGGGTGACATAGGGCAAATACTGAACGACGGTGCGGTTTTCGGCAATCTTTTCCATGGAGCGGTGCAGATATCCCAACACCGGCTCGCAGTCGATCACGTTTTCTCCATCCAGGGTGACGATCAGCCGCAGAACGCCGTGCATGGAGGGGTGGTGAGGCCCCATGTTGATCACCATCGGCTCAGTGCGGGTTTCGATCAGGGTCATAAGAACCTACCTTTGGCTGCACGTCTGACCCGGCCGGCCGGGTGTCACCGTTGACCAGTATAGGCTGCTATCCAGGCTTAGCCCAGGGCGTTTGCGGCCTTGGCTCGATCTAAATCTTTTATGGCTCCCATGAGTTGGGCCTAAGGGGATCGGTAAGGTCAGGGGGGAACCTGGGCTCGGTCTACCGACAGCAATTGTCGCAGTGGCCGCACCGGAACGGGGTCGATGCCTGGGTTTGGGTGAAGGATTGGATCAGAAAAGCCCAGCGGCAGTGGCGGGTTCTCAGGTAGGGCTGTATGTCCTGGGGCATTTCGATGGGTAGGGCGGTGAGGGTTCGGCTGCCCTGGAGTCGGTAGGTGAAGGGATCGAGCCAGAGGAGGTGCCCCTGGCGATGGAGCAGGGCGAGGATGGCTTCAATTTGGGGGTGGAGGGGTTGAACGGCTGTCAGCTTGGCTTCCTGGGGCAGTTGGGGCAGCCAGGTGTGGGCAAGCCGGAATTGCGCTTGGAGTTGCTGGCGCAAATGGCGGCGGCTCTGGGCTTCGCTGGGGTCGAGCAGTCCCGTTGGTTCGCTGTGGAGCAGGAGGGCGTGGGCCGGCCGGCCGTCGCGACCGCCCCGACCAATACCCTGAATGTAGTCCAGCAGGTTGGCGGGGGGATGGTAATGCACCACCCAGCGGGTATCGGGTTTGTTGACACCCATGCCCAGGGCACTGGTGGACACCAGGAAAGGCAGGTCACCTGTGATCCATGCCTGTTCCAGACGGCGGCGTTCCTGGGCGGCTAGGCCCGCATGGTAGGCGGCGGTGGCCCAACCCTGCTGTTGTAACCAGGTGGCGATTTCTTCAGTTTGGCGGCGCTGGGTGACATAGAGCAGGCCCGCTTCGCGGCGATGGCTCTCTAGGAATCGACGCAGGTGCTGGCGGCGGCCGGCCGGTGTCCAGACGACGCGGGTTTCCAGGAATAAATTGGCCCGGTAGGGACTGTGCACCACCCTTTGGGGTTGGCGCAAATCCAAGACCCGCTGCACGACCGCTTGGGTGGTGGGATCGGCCGTGGCGGTAAAGGCGGCGATAGGAAACTGCGAGTTGTGGGGACGAGACCGGAGCAGGGCCGGCCGCACCGCTCCCAATCGCTCGTAGGCCGGCCGAAAACTATCGCCCCACTGCGCCAGGGTGTGGGCCTCATCAAGGATCAACCCCCGAATAGAGAGGGCAGGGTTGAGTAGGCGCTCCCAGACCGGTGGACTGAACAGGGTTTCGGGAGCGAGATACAGGAGCCGTAACCGCCCCTGTTCCAAGGCTAACAAGACCCGGCGGCGTTCCGATGGCGTCTGCTGGCTGTGCAGGGTCGCTGCGGGTAGCCGCCGTTGCTGGAGTTCCTGCACTTGGTTAGTCATCAGGGCGATCAGGGGGCTGATCACCAGGCTGGTACCTGACTGCACTAGGGCGGGCAGTTGGAAACAGAGGGACTTGCCGATCCCCGTGGGTAAGACAATCAGACTATCCCGTTGCTCCAGCAGACCCCGGATGACCTCGCCCTGGGGCGAACGAAAGTCCGTGTAGCCCCACAACCGCTGGAAGGTTTGGCGAACTCGCTCCCAATCCTGCTCAATGGACATGACACCGTAATGGCGTGGGTCAATTCAGGATGGACTGGAATCGTTTGCCAAGGTTTGGGGAAGGGACTGGAGCACGAACTGTGGGAGTCAGAAGGGATGCAGGTGAGCGGGCACTAGCTGAGCTTTAGATGCCCACCACGCGCCTCGCCTAGTAGGCGTCCTGTAACTCGTAGAAGTCGGGGGTGATGTAGTCCTTACGCATGGGCCAGCCCACCCAATCTTCTGGCATCAGGATGCGCTTCAAGTCCGGGTGTCCCTCATAAACGATCCCGTAGAGATCGTAGGTCTCCCGCTCCTGCCAGTCCGCGGTTTTCCACAGCCAGTAAAGCGTGGGCAGGCGGGGGTCGTGGCGAGGCACTTGAACCTTGAGGGCCACTTCCTCTGGCTGCTCGGCATTGTCTGCCAGCTTCGTGAGGTAGTAGAAACTCACTAGGTCTTCCCCTGGCCCCAAGTCGATGCCGCCCTGGCAGCGCAGATAGTTGAACCCGTAGGCGTAGAGGGCAGTCGCTACCGGCAGTAAAAACTCCCGCTCAACCTTGAGCACCTCCACCCCTTGGTGATCCCGATCGAGGCTGTCGTGGCCGAAGCCTTGGCTGGTCAGCCATTGGGAGATGGGGCCGGCCGAGACGAGGGCCGCAGTTTCGGTTGCTGGAGTCACCTGTTCCTCAGCCATGATTCACCTCCGCGGGAGCCGCCTCCAGGGCCGCGGGCACGGGCATACCCATCGCTTCTGCCAGGGCCAGCGGTGGGGCTTGGCGGGCAGCTTTCTGGAGGTACTTGCCGGTGAGGATTGGATCGACCACCTTCAGATTATGGGTAACCGTGTGGTAACGGTGGGTGGGCGCTTGGGCACGCTTTTCAAGCACGTCTTCTTGGGCAATCTTCTTGCGCAGCTTGACGATGGCGTCGATGATCGCCTCTGGCTTTGGCGGGCAACCGGGCAAGTAAACATCGACGGGGATCACCTTGTCCACACCCCGGACTACGGTATAGGAGTCAGTACTGAACATCCCGCCAGTGATGGTGCAGGCCCCCATCGCAATTACATATTTGGGGTCGGGCATCTGCTCATAGAGCCGGACGAGGGCAGGAGCCATTTTCATGGTCACCGTGCCCGCAGTGATAATAAGGTCGGCTTGGCGGGGGCTGGAGCGGGGGATGAGGCCGAAGCGGTCGAAGTCAAACCGGGAGCCAATCAGACCCGCAAACTCAATGAAGCAGCAACTGGTGCCATAGAGTAGTGGCCATAGGCTGGAAAGCCTGGCCCAGTCATACAGGTCATTCAAGGTGGTGAGAATGACGTTATTGGCCAGTTCCTGGGTGACGGCCGGCCGCTCGATGGGATTGAGGATTTTTTCAGCCCGGTTGTCGGGACTCAGGTTCATGACCATTCCAAGGCTCCTTTGCGCCAGGCATAGACCAGGGCAATCACCAGAATTGCGATGAAGATCAGGGCTTCTATGAAGGCCAAGACCCCCAATTGACTAAAGGCCACGGCCCAGGGGTAGAGAAACACCGTTTCCACGTCGAAGACGACGAACACCAAGGCGAACATGTAGTAGCGGATGTTGAACTGAACCCAGGCTTCCCCCTGGGGTTCCATGCCCGATTCGTAGGTGGTGCGCCGTTCCGCCCCCGTCCGCCGCGGCCGCAGTAACGCTGAGAGGGTGAAGGCGGCGATCGGGACTACTGAACACAGCAGCAGGAACACCAGCAGGTAGTCGTAGCCATTTAGGACAAACACAGTGGGCTTGGCCAGGAACTTACGCCTCCCATCTTGACACATACCCCTCCCGACAGCCACGGCCGGCCGGCCTAGAGATGCTTATCGCCTATATTGAGGAAGTCAATGATCCCAGGAGCGTAACTGGTGCAGGGTCAACAGGTGCTGGTTCCCGGCGGTACGGGGGGGCTGGGTCTTGGTGTGGTGCCCTATATTCTGGCGCAGGGAGCCTGGGTGACCATCCCCTACCGCAGTATGTCGGCGGTGGAGCGGCTCCAAGCTTGTCTCAGCCCGAACGAACTCGAACGGGTGCGCTTTGTGGAGTGCGACCTGCTCCAGGAAGTCCAAGTCCAGGGCCTCGTGGCGGGTATGGGGCGCGTCGATGCGTTGTTGCACTTGGCCGGGGGCTTCGCCATGGGCAAGACCCACGAATACAGCTATACGGCTTGGCGGCAGGACTTTGATCTGAACCTGAACAGTGCCTTTCTGGTGTGTAAACACGTCCTGGCCCGGATGCTCCAGCAGGGCTACGGGCGGATTGTCACTGTGGCTTCCCGCGGGGCGGTCGAACCGGGTGCCCAGTTGGCGGCCTACTGTGCCTCTAAGGCTGGCCTCGTGGCCCTGACCCGTGTGATTGCGGCTGAGACTAAGGGCCAAGACATTACCGCCAATGTCATCCTGCCCAGCGTCATCGATACGCCCAGCAACCGGGAGGCGATGGGGGACGCCCAAGCCAGTCAGTGGGTCAGTCCAGCCTCCCTGGCCCAGCTAATCGGCTTTCTCGGTTCTGCTGCAGCGAAAGATATCCGGGGGGCGGTGATCCCTATCTACGGCAACCTGTAGGTCTCCTATGCCCCCGGACGTAGCCCACAATGGGAAGAAAGGGACTGTCAGGGGTTGGGGTATGGACATCCAGGCTAAGAAGAAGCAACTGATCGAGTCGGGGCGTTCACTGGCGGTCTACGAGCAAGACCCGGCCAAATACGCCCTGGGCTTGAACGCTGAACCGTTCTACTTCCAGGAGCTGGTCGCTGAGATTTGCGCCGCGCAGCCGGATTTTGACCCAGACATCTTCCTGTTCGAGCACCAGGTCTTCATCCCCTCGGCTTGTAGGGGTCAAAAGTACCGCAACTGGATACAACAAAGGGCCTCGCAGCCCTAAGTCCGACCGGGTTAGGGGGAAGGGAAACCCTATCCCAAAAACTTCTAGGATCAGAACGGCCGGCCGAGGTGGGCAACATGCTGTTGGCGAATGGGATTATTCCCGAAGAGGGCTTGATCGAGGTGGGGGTGCAGCGCTTCCTGCTGGTGCTTTCCGTAGCCCTAGCTGTGGCCGCCCTGCCCCAAATTTTTACCTGGACTCGCCGCATTCCCTACACCGTCCTCTTAGTGCTGGCGGGGTTGGGACTCTCCCTCGTGGATGTTCACTTGGTCGATCTCTCCCCCGACCTGATCATGGTGATCTTCCTGCCGCCCCTGCTGTTTGAGGCCGCCTGGAACTTCTCCTGGGATGACCTGAAGCGGGACTGGGTACCGGTCAGCCTCTACGCCGGGCTGGGGGGCCTGATCACCATCCTGGGGGTGGGGGCCAGCCTCCACTGGGGCATGGGCTTGTCCGTCCCCCTGGGGTTGCTGGTGGGGGCCTGCTTGGCGACAACGGACCCCGTGTCCGTCGTGGCTCTGTTCAAGGAACTGGGGGTGGGCCGCCGCATTCGCACCCTGATCGAAGGGGAAAGCCTCTTTAATGACGGTACTGCGGTGGTCGCCTTTACGCTGCTGGTCGGTACTGTGCAGCAGACAGGGGCAACGTCCCCCCAAGGCACCGTGTTCAAGTTCCTGATGGTGGTGGGCATTGGGTTGGCCGTGGGTGCCCTCGTCGGGTTTGGGGTCTCTTACTTAACCCAACGGTTTGACCTGCCCCTGCTAGAAAAATCCTTGACCTTGGTGGCAGCCTACGGATCCTACTTACTCACCGAGGAGTTGGGAGGGACGGGGGTGATTGCCACGGTGGCGGCCGGCCTGATTCTGGGCAATTTCGGCTCCCAGGTGGGCATGAGTCCCCGAACCCGGGTGATTGTGGGGGAACTGTGGGAGTTTATCGGCTTTTTTGTCAACTCGATTCTGTTTCTGTTGATCGGCGACCAGATGAAGGTTGAACTGCTCCTCCACAACTGGCCCCTGATCACCTTCACCACCCTGGCCATGCTCCTGACTCGTCTGGTGGCGGTTGCGGGCCTGAGTGGGGTGAGTAATCGGCTGGCGGGGTCGCAGATTGACTGGCGCACCCAGGGCATTCTCTGGTGGGGTGGGCTGCGGGGGGGTGTCACCCTCTCCCTGGCCCTTAGCTTGCCCAGTACCCTGCCGGGCCGCGATGCCATCGTGGCAACGCTGTTTGGGGTGGTCTTGTTTACGTTGTTGGTACAGGGCCTAACGATTCAGCCCTTGCTCCATCGGTTTGGGTTGCTGGGAGACGCACCGCTCCGCCAGCGTTTTTTGGAGACAGCCGCCCGCCAGGTGGCCCTTAGCCGGGTGTTACAGCGCCTGTGTACCCTCCAGCAACGTCCGGGGATTGACCTGAGTTTTTATGCACGGCAGATGAAGCGGGTGGAACAGGAACTGCACCGCTATCAGGCCGAGACCACGGCCCTGCTGGCGGAGCATCAAGAGTTGCGTAGCTTTGCCGAGGCCCAACTCAACGCTGAGCTCCGGGCCATTGAAGTGGATGCCTACGCCGAGTTTGTCCGCTCCGGGCTGTTGCAAGGTGAACTCCAGCCGCTGCTGGGTGAAGCTCCCCTTGAGGAGGTGACGCCCCTGGATCCGCGCCCTGATATTCGGCCGGCCGCCTGATCCCGCCCCACCGACCCCTAAACTATGGCCCACATCACCCTGCTTGGCGATTCCATTTTTGATAACGGCGTCTACGTGCCCGGTCAACCGGACGTGGTCAGTCAACTGCATGCCCGTCTTCCCCGGGGCTGGCAGGCGGAGCTGCGGGCGATAGATGGAGCTTGCGTTGCGGATGTGGCGGCACAACTGGCTCAGCGGCCGGCCGGGACAACCCATCTGGTGCTGAGCGTGGGGGGAAACGATGCCCTAGGACAGGCGGAAATCTTCAACCAGCCCGTCACCGCCAGTGCCCAGGTATTTGCCGAGTTGGCCGCAATCCGAGAGGGGTTTAACCGGGCCTACGGGCGACTCCTCGACCAGATTGGCGTGTTGGATCTGCCCACCGTAGTCTGCACGATTTATGATCCCAACTTTGCGCCACTGGAGTATCGGGCGATGGCGACAGCGGCCCTGACCGTGTTCAACGATGTCATCACCCGTCACGTGTTTGGGCGGGGGTGGCCCCTGATTGACCTGCGTCTGCTGTTCGACAGCCCAGCGGACTACGCCAACCCGATTGAACCCTCGGTTCAAGGGGGAGAAAAGCTGACCGAGCGCATCCTCCAGGTGGTTCAGACCCACGACTTTGGCCAAGGCCGCAGTTACGTGTTTTAGGGAGTCGGGAAGGCGGTTGAGCGTTCTGTTGAGCGATCTATGGACTATCTGACGGGCACCATTGTCGCGGTCGCCACGCCCGTGGTACCCCAACAGGGCAGCATTGCCGTCGTACGCCTCTCCGGCAGCCAAGCGGTACCCATCGCCCAAGCCCTATTTGAGCCGGCCGGCCGGCCGGTGTGGGAGAGCCATCGCATTCTCTACGGTTGGGTGCGCGACCTGGCCACTGGGCGGCGAGTGGATGAGGCGTTGGTGTTGCTGATGTTGGCCCCCCGCTCCTACACCCGCGAGGATGTGGTGGAGTTCCACTGCCACGGGGGGCTAATCCCTGTGCAGCAGGTGTTGCAGTTGTGCGTGGCCCAGGGGGCGCGCTTGGCGCAGCCAGGGGAATTCACCCTGCGGGCCTTTCTCAACGGACGCTTGGATCTGACCCAGGCAGAAGCGGTGGCCGATTTGGTGCAGGCCGGTTCCCAGGCAGCGGCCCGCATGGCCCTAGCAGGACTGACGGGCAAGCTGAGTGCACCGATTCAGCAGATGCGCGCCACCTGCCTGGATGTATTGGCGGAACTGGAGGCCCGGCTGGATTTTGATGAGGATCTGCCCCCCCTCGACGAGGCTGCCATCCGCCAGCGGTTAGAGGCGGTGACCCAGACCCTCGACCAAGTGCTGGCCACCGCCGAACGGGGTGCCCTCGTCCGTACCGGTGTGCAGGTGGCCATCGTCGGCCGGCCGAATGTGGGCAAGTCCAGTTTGCTCAATGCCTGGAGCCGCACCGATCGAGCGATTGTCACAGACCTGCCGGGCACGACGCGGGATGTGGTGGAGTCCCATCTGGTCGTCCAGGGCATTCCGGTGCGGGTGCTGGATACAGCGGGGATTCGCACCACTGCCGACCGGGTGGAGCAGATGGGGGTGGCCCGCTCCCGCCAAGCGATCCACCGGGCTGACCTAGTGCTGCTGACGATTGATGCCCAGGCAGGCTGGACACCTGAGGATGAACGCCTCTACCAGGAAGTCCGAGGCCGGCCGCTCATTCTGGTGATCAACAAGGCGGATCTGGCGGACGCGGGCCAAGTGCCCCGGCCGGCCGAGATTCATCACTGGGTGGCCACGGCCGCCGCCCATCACCAGGGAATTGAGGCCCTAGAGGACGCAATTGTGGCCCAGGTTTCGGGGGGACAGGCCCGGCCGGCCGACCTGGAATGGGCGATTAACGAACGTCAAACTGCTGCCCTCCAGCGCGCCCGCCAAGCTCTGCTTCAGGTACAGGCAACCGCTGCAGCCGGTCTCCCTGTGGATTTCTGGACCATCGATCTGCGGGCGGCTCTCCAGGCCCTGGGGGAAGTCACGGGCGACGCGATCACCGAATCCATTTTGGATCGCATCTTCAGCCGGTTTTGCATTGGCAAGTAGGTCAGGCGGCTAACTGACGGGGGGACACCCCCGCAAATTTAGGACTATAGTTGGGAACATTACGGCGTTGACCCTGGGTGGTTTCGCCGAGCCTAAGCAGTCAGTACCTATGGGGCAGGAGCAGCAGTCCGTTGGCCAGTGGAGCATTCCCCTCGCCAACGCACCCGTCAGCCACTACACCATCCTGGGGGTGGCGACCACCGCAACACCCGAAATGATTCGGCGTGCCTATCGGGACTTGAGTAAGCGCTACCACCCGGTCACCACCACCCTGCCGGCCGGCCTAGCGCGGGAGAAATTTCAGCAGGTGCACCAAGCCTACACCGTCCTGATTTCACCGCAGCAGCGCACCCTCTACGACCTCAGCCTGCAAACGACCTCGGCGCCCCTCCCCCGGCCGGCCGAAGCGGCTGCACCCCTGCCCAACTCTAGCTATCTCGATCCCATCGACCGCCCGCTATCGTCCGGCGAGCTCTTTGCCCTGTTTATCCTGGGAGTGACCCTGGTAGCCTGTCTAGTGGTAGCGGTCATCCTCGGCTTGGTGCGAGAGGCCCAACCAGCCACATCCCTGGCCGATCTCATGTTTTCCCCCCCTGGTGTCTATGCGTCTGCCCTCTGCCGATACCCCGCTGTATAACCACTCCCTGGGCGCTATCGAAGCTTGGCTCCACGAACACGGCTGCCAGCAGGATCGGGAGCACCTCAATTGCTGGCAGATCCAACGGCCGGCCTGGCAGGCGGAACTCTGCCTCGACATTGAGGAGGTGGTGGTGCGCTACACCCAATCTGGCCGGGATGTGGTGCGAACCTTTAAGTACTCCCTCAGCCGCAGTGACCTCGATGCGGCCATCTTCACCGGGCCATGATTGGCCAGCATCTACCCCCGTGGCTGCGGCCGGCCGGCCTACTCCTAGCCTTGATCAACTTGGCTGCTTGTAGCCCAGTGCCCGGTGGCCTGCGGATCGGCACGCTTTTGGCGCTTACCGGCGATCTGTCCCAATTTGGCCCCCCCATGCAGGATGCTGCCCAACTCTTGGTGGATAGGGTCAACGGCTGTGGCGGTGTCCTGGGGCAACCCGTCACCTTAATCTCCGAGGATGACCAGACCGATCCAGCCGCTGGCGTCGCTGCCATGACCAAACTGGCGGAAGTGGATCGGGTTGCCGGAGTGGTGGGCGCCACCAGTAGTGCCGTCACCAATGCCGCCCTCGACATTGCAGTACGCAACCAGGTGGTGATGATCTCCCCCAGCAGCACCAGTCCAGTGTTTACCGAGCGGGCTAAAAAGGGAGAACTTCAGGGGTTCTGGTTCCGCACCGCACCGCCGGATACCTTCCAGAGCCAAGCCTTGGCCCAGGTTGCCCAGACCCAGAGGTGGAAAACTGTGGGGATACTGGCGATCAATAACGACTATGGGCGAGGGTTGGTCAATGCTTTTGTGCCCGCCTTGATCGCCCTGGGGGGGCAGGTGCCCAGTACACCGGTGTTCTACGACCCTGGAGCCACTAGCTTCGATGCCGAAATAAAAAACGCCCTGCGCGGCCGGCCGGAGGCCCTGCTCCTAGTCAGCTATCCCGAAACCGGTAGCTTGATTCTGCGCGCCGCCTATCAACAGGGGGGCCTGGATCGTACCCAATTGTTACTGACTGACGGTCTCAAGGATGCCCGCATTGCCGAGCTGGTGGGCAAAACACCCCAGGGCCGGCCGATTGTGGCAGGCGCCATCGGTACGGCAGCAGCGGCAGGAGGACCAGGGGAAGCTGACTTCCGCAAACGGTACCAGGAGGCTTTCCAACGGGAACCCAATGTTTATGCGCCCAACACCTGGGATGCAACAGCGCTACTTGTGCTCGCAGCCGAAGCTGCCCAATCGACCCAAGGGGCTGCCCTTAAGGAAGGTATGCGGACGGTAGCCAACCCGCCCGGTGAACCTGTGACCGATGTCTGCCAAGCTCTGGAACTCATTCGGGCCGGCCGGGAGATCGACTTCCAGGGAGCCAGTAGTGACCTTGACTTTGACCCTCAAGGGGATGTTGCCACCCAATACCAGGTTTGGTCGATCACCTCGGATGGGCAAGTTGTCCCTAAGTCTGTGGTCACTGTAGGTAATCCTTGAACGATCCTCCGTGTTTGCATTCTGTCAGGACACGCCAAGCTGCCCTCATCGGAAATGCATTCTTGCGTGGATGGAAAGACAGGGGCGCCTGTGCAATAGCCAGGCACAAGACTGACCTCAACCGCGGATGGGTTGGGGTAGAGTTTTGTCCGTGCCACCGCGCTGGTGGAGGAGAATGGTCTAGAGCGCAGCAACCCTAGCCTTTGTCCCTCGCTGGCTTTGCAGAGTTAGGGCCTACTGGTGTTGCAGTGCCTGCTCCTGGAGTTCAGCCCGCACCGTCATCAGAATCCGGCCTAGGTGGTTACAGCCACTGCCATCCTGACCACAGCCCCAGTAGTAGTCCACGGGTGATTGCTCCACCAGATCGGCTTTTCCTGTCGCCAACAACACCTGCCGGGCCGGAGCATGGGTCTGAAACTTGAGCCGGACTGCCTCGAGCATGACGCTGTACTTGACGAGTTCCCAATCCGCTCGAATTGACCGAGCCTGATCCCGTCCCAGTTGGGCGGCCGCCTCAGGCGTCGGCATCTGACGAATCACTTCCATCAGCGCCTCATCCGGGGTACCGACCAGCTTTTGGGCCTGGTAGTAGTGCTCTACGGTCGGCCACGCCCGGCCGGCCGCCTGAATGGGGTGGGGGGAGAAGTTAGAGAAACAACCGTAGGGGCCATCTGCCTTGTAGAAGTAGATGACCATGGGGCCGCGATCCTAGGCCGTCACGGGCACCGGACTGGGGGTGCGCCAGACCAGGCCATACTCTAAGCCCTCAGCAACCGCCTGATAGGACGCGGCAATGATATTGGCCGAGACGCCTATGGTGCTCCAGCGGCGCTGGCCATCGGTGGATTCCACCAGGACTCGCGTGCGGGCCCCGGTACCCGCCTGGCTATCCAGAATCCGCACCTTATAGTCACTCAGGTGAAACTCAGCGACTTCGGGGTAAAACGCGGCGAGGGCTTTGCGGAGGGCCGCGTCTAAGGCAGACACCGGCCCATTCCCTTCTGCCGAGGTCAGCATTTCAGCCCCATTGACGGCCACCTTGACCGTCGCCAGGGAACTGCTCCAAGCCCCCTCTTCTTGGGTCTGGCAGTGCACCTGAAAGCCTTTGAGCACAAAAGGTACCCGTCGCTGGCCCAACACTTGGCGCAGCAAGAGCTCAAAGCTGGCTTCGGCCGCCTCAAACTGGTAGCCCTGACTCTCCAACTGCTTGAGGCGTTGCAGTAACTCCCGGCCGGCCGGGTGGTTGCGCCCCAGCTCCACCCCAAACTGTTCCGCCTTGGCCAGGATGTTGCTCAATCCCGACTGTTCCGAGATGACAATCCGCCGCTGGTTGCCGACCCGCTCCGGGGCCACGTGCTCATAGGTGAGGGGATTCTTCTCCACCGCACTGACGTGGATTCCCCCCTTGTGGGCAAAGGCTGATAGTCCCACGTAGGGTGCGTGATCATCCGGGGGCAGGTTCGCCAGTTCACTCACCAGGCGACTGGTTTCTGTCAGCCGAGCCAATTGACCCTCGGTAATGCAGACATAGCCCAGCTTCAGTTGCAAATTGGGGATCAGGGTACAGAGGTTGGCGTTGCCGCAGCGTTCGCCGTAGCCATTGATCGTCCCCTGCACCATGCGCGCCCCCGCCTGCACAGCCGCTAGGGCATTGGCCACTGCCGTACCACTGTCGTTGTGGGTGTGGATACCGAGAGGCAGTTCCCCCAGGGCTTCTCGGACAGCCGCCACCCCTGCCGTGATGTCGTGGGGTAGGGTGCCCCCATTGGTGTCGCATAACACCAGCCATTCGGCCCCCGCGTCCCAGGCTGCCTGGAGGGTTTCCAGGGCGTAGGTGGGATTGTGGCTATAGCCATCGAACCAATGTTCCGCATCGTAGATGACCCGCCGGCCCTGGCTGCGGAAAAAGCCGATGGTCTCGGCGATCATCGCCAGATTCTCGTCCAGACTGGTTTTGAGGCCCTCGGTGACATGCAAATCCCAAGACTTGCCGAATAGGGTGACCCAGCGGGTGCCGGCTGCCAGGATCGGTTGTAGTGACGGGTCATCGACGGCGGTTAAGCCGGGGCGACGGGTTGAGCAGAAGGCCACCACCTCCGCCTGGGTGAGGGGTTCCTCCCGCAGTTGCCAGAAGAATTGAACATCCTTAGGGTTTGCCCCAGGCCAGCCCCCCTCAATAAACTGGACACCCAGGTGATCGAGTTGACGGGCAATCCGCAACTTGTCCTCCAGGGAAAGCGAGAGACCCTCCCGTTGGGTGCCGTCGCGCAGGGTGGTGTCGTAGAGGGTGAGGGCAATTGGGCCAGCCATGGGTCGTCTCAGCAGTCCCCAGGCCACAGGGGTTTTGGGCTGGAGATCTATCCCACCATCCTAGGACAATCCGTTGGCAGGTACGGCCGGCCGGACTCCTGAACTGGCCTGCTAGAGTAGGTTTATCTGTGTTGCAAATTGTAAGCCTACAGTAGTCCGAGTGATGTTTGTCCTGTTTGAAGCTCGTAGTATTCGTGCCGCG
>JACYLR010000245.1 GCA_015272465.1 Gloeomargaritaceae cyanobacterium C42_A2020_066 | reverse complement strand
TCCTCAATAGACACGTCGTAAATCTTAGCTCATCATTGTAGATAGCGCTGCATGGCAATTTAAATCGGCTATATCACCCAGATCTATGGAGTTGGTTCTGATCCGAGGGCTGCCAGGATCCGGCAAGAGTACCCTGGCTTGCGCTATGGCGGGGTATGTGTGGTACGAGGCCGACCACTATTTCCTCGATGAGATGGGTGTCTACACCTACAAACCCGACCTAATCCGCGACGCCCATCTCTGGTGCCAGCAGCGAGTATGGCATGCGCTCCTCCAAGGTAAGTCAGTCGTCGTCAGCAACACTTTCGTCCAACGCTGGGAAATCGAACCTTACCTAGAGATGGGCCAGAAACTCGGCATCCCGGTACGCCTTGTGCATGCGACTGGGAGTTGGCCAAGTACCCATGGAGTCCCCGATGCGGTGATCCAGAGAATGCGAGACCTGTGGGAAGACATCTAGACTGCACCCTATCCGTGGCTTACCGGCCGGCCGGGGCTAGCCGGAACCCGGGCAATCTCGTCAACCGATCTGCCAGAGAGCTGTAGCGGACAGGAGACTTCATAAACCCATTACAGACAGTCTCCGGGTCGTCGCAGACAGAGGAAAGGGTTCATAGCTTGGATGTCATGGTTGGGGTATTGTTCCTGAGCCTCTCGAACAGCAGCAAGCCACATCGGGTGATCATCCTGCCATAGGGGATGCCTCACCAGCTTCAGGGTCTTCCGTCTTGTGTGGACAAAGCTCTGAAGAGTCTGGCACACCTCAACTTGCTGATACCCCAATTGGGAGAGTGTCACAGCGACAGGAGAGCTAGGGTCTATCACCAATCGCTTCCAAGGGTTAGGTTCACTCCCCCAGTCAGAGTGGATATCCAGGGGATGCTCGGGTGACCTCAGTAGGCGTGCCATATCCAGAGCCAGTCGCCAATCCAGGAGACCGTGATAGGGGAGGTTGGTGTAGTCTCGCAGGCACAGATTACACGAAGTATCACACCCACCCCCATGGTTCAGCCACTTGTGGGTCAGGGTCTTCTCATGGAGTTCCGACTGCTGAAGGAGACGGTCAAAAACCTCTGGCAGGGCAAGGTATCGACAATAACCCGCTCCATTTTCCAGCGTGTCAGCAAGGAAAGCCTGTCCCTGGATCTGCCGGGTTAAGGGATCCAGCGTTGTGCGAAAGCCTGCTTGCAGCTCGGACGGATCTACATCCAACTCCACTCCGGCCGCTAGGCGTAACCAAAAGGATAGGGAGTACCAGGCTGCTCGCCCCTCGTAAGTGGTGGGGTTTGCCCCTACCCCCTGCGGCCATTGAGTAGGACCCACAAGCAGTACATCTGTTAATCGCTGAGCCAGAAGGGCAATCCGATATTTAGAACCCTTAGTCGTAACGGATTCCCCATTGTCAGCGAGTCCTACAGCGTAGGCTCCAGGTGTTTTCTTACCATAGAGAGCAGCTTCCTGAAAGTCAAAGCCGCCCCGCCCTCCTTGATCATTAAAAGAAAGGATTTTCCCCGTGAAGCTGAGCAAGTTGCAATTTCTTCCAGCCAGGGGCGAGGGGTCATCAGTGGACTCAACGCTCAGTGTTGGGCGAGTCGCTTGGGGCTGCCACTCGAAATTGCCATCGAAGTCCCTAGGTTGGAAGTTGGTGAAGAAGCCCTTGGGTTCACGGGTGTCCAAGCAACGCAGTTTCGGCTCACCACACACAGGGCAGGAGTCTTGCCCAATCCTTTGGCTACTGAGCTGAGGTCTATCTAGAGGGGTGTGGGGAAAGATAACCGCCTTGCAATGGTCACAGACCCCCAGTGTGTTGCTGTTGCCTTGGTCCAAAGGGGGATAAAGCCCTGGGCTTGTCACCTTTGCTTCCACCCATTCAACGACCCCACACGCGGTATGGACTGCCTTATCCTTGACCAGCTCGGAGCCAGGGGCAAACTGGCTGATCGCCATATCCAAATCCCGGTCAATAATCCCTTGCTCTGGGGGCCAGTCACTCCTGCTCGGTTCACGGGTGTACAGGAGCCGCACTCTTGTGGGGAACCCAAACATGGGTAGCAGCCCGGCATTAGCGAGGCATTCACTGAGAGAAGTTTGGGTATAAATCGGGTTGTCCACGATCTCCCATATCTTCGGTACTAATTCCTCCCGCAAATAGCTGAGTAGCGAATCCAGGGTCACCTCTGACGGCAGATCCGTCTGCACCTTCAGCGCCTCGATAACCTCCCTCAACGTTTGTTCGTGATTCGGATCTGACAGCCATTGAGAAATCCTCTCGCTCACCTTGGGCCAGTTTTCTTTCTCTCCAAATTCCCCATGAACGTTATCCGGGGTGCTCTGGCGGTCAGGGTCGATGGCTAGGAATGCCTGTCGGAGAACCTCCTTGTTCAAGACTCGTTTGAGAATTTCCCCCCGCCTCATATCGACATAGGGAGAAGGAGGAGGGTCACCCGTGATCTTTTCAGGACGCTGGAAATAGAAGTCATCATGACTGCGCCCTCGACAGAAAGTCACCGCCAGGGATACCCCAGCTCCCCGCCGCCCTGCTCTACCAACCCGTTGCTGATAGTTGAACCGTCTGGGGGGCATGTTGGCCATCATCACCGCCAGCAACGACCCAATGTCCACCCCGGCTTCCATGGTGGTAGTCACATTCAGAAGGTCGAGGCCGCGCACCAGTTTATGCTTCTCCTCATCGGCGAGAAAGATGTCTTGGAACCAGCGCTGTCGCTTGGTGCGCTCGGCTTTGTCAGTCTGCCCGGTCAACTCAGCAGTGTTCATCCGAAAGGGAGGGCCGGACTCCTGGGCTAGGTAGCTGTAGTAGTCGAAGTCGGGACTTGCGTAGCTGGGTCTCAACTCCCTAAGACAGTCGGGACAGAAACCTGCCGCAGGGTGGAGGAAGAAGGCATTGCATTGTTCACACCGGTATCCGGGTGTACCCTCCTTGTTTCGGGCGGGGGGAAGTCTCATGTAGAGACCATTGGGATCTAGGAGCAGGTGACTTTCACCACTAATAGCAGCCTTCGCCCTTATGAGTTGTTCTGCAATATCCTGTGGGGACTGGTTGATATGGTGTGCATAACTCAGGCCCTGCTTGGGAAGTTCCCGCTTATCGCCAGTCTTGACGTAGATTGAGTAACGATGTCGGAAACGAACCCCTAGCAAGCGAATAACGGCGTCTGCTGCTTCAGCAAGTCGGGGGGGCGGTTCGCCCTGGGGATTAAAGCTCACCCATGCTTGTCCTAGCCCTTCTAAGGTGCGACTGGTGTGGGGGAAAAGCGTGTACATCAGCTCAGTAATGAGCTTATCCCGGAGTCCTTGCGCGTGGTGATCCTGCTCAGGGGATTTGTCTGATCTAACCGGAATGGTATTAGAGGACCAATCGAAGCACTCGTACCAGGGATGCCACTCTCTCCCCCTTCCTTGCCCTACTGAGTAATTCAATGCCTTGAAGCTCGTACCTCCGGGACAGATCCCTAGGCTGAGTAATCCATCTCTAACGCTATCTCTCAGGCTGGACAGAGGGATGTGACCAGGGAAACGCTTCAGCAAGTTCAGCCACTCTTCTCTGGCAGCAGGACTTGCTGGCGGTAGCCCTTGCACCCAACTCAGGGCTTCAATAACCAGTTCGGGTTGCTTTGTTGTGAAGTGCTGATAACCTGAGGCGTGATTGGAATGACTGGCGGAAGTGACTTCACTATGAAGCGTGGGATTAATTGCCTGAAGAGAATCTAATATCCGGGGCTGATTAGCCGTCACTCGGAGAAACCCAACCAGTTCCTGCCAGTAGCTTTTTAAGGATTGGATCAGCAACAGTCGCGTCATATCGCGATAGTGATCCTTCTCCATACCAGCGGCCAGTTTCGCTGCATCCTGCCGACTATCGGAAAAAACTACGAGTTTACGAGTAGCCGATGCTCCTCCTATTTCCCTCATCAACCCCCCTGCAATGACCTGACAGGCTTTTTGAAAGCCCGTGCGGTGGATCCTTAAGGGGGTAGGGAACTTCTCCCGCCGCGAATAATCCGCGTCACAACGAGGACACTTGCTAGGCAGAGCAGGAATCTCACTGGCTGTGCTTTCTTTAGCCTCCACCTTGTATAGCCAACCAGTGACCTGTCCATGTTTGGGGGGTATACTCATTTCTTCCAGTTGGCCGCTGGCATGTACTAGCCTGGCTCTGACCCACTGTCGCTTGACCTTATCCTGGCTCCATTCGACATCCTCTGGACGGGTGTCAGGTTCCCCCGGCAGGGGCCAGAACACGCGGTAGTTTGCATAGGTTTGATTCAGGACTACTTTGTCTGGAATACCCTCCAGGTCGGGCTGATCAGGGGTAAGGATGTTGAGCTTCCTGTTGGAGGAGACATACCCTCCCAAAAAAACCTCCCCACAGACTTCACAGATGATCAAGTCCAGTACCCGAGAGCCACAGGTGCAGCTCAGGCGATGGGTGGCGTGGAGCGCACCGATGGGTGATCTGTCCCGTACCGGGGGATCATTGCTCACATCCGTGCATTCTGGGTTGGTGCAGGCCCACAGATTCTGAAGGTTGTGAAAAAGTAGGTGTCCACGTACCGGTTGTGGGGCGCGACCGTCCTCTGTCTTGGCAAGGCCCAGAGCCAAGAGTAACCCCCTCAGAGCGTCGGACAGCGGTTTTTCAAGGGTGGTTCCGGCATGGGCTTCGGGAAACAACAGTTTATCTAGGGCGATGGCACTGGTGGCTCGGATCGTCCCAGCGTGGATGGTCTGACAAGCATCTCGGAGGCCATCGGGAATATGGGCTTGCTCCAGAGCTTGGGCGAGCTGGACTACAGTGTTCTGTTCCGGTGGGAGCTGGGGAGCCAGATGGTGGACTAAGTCCGAAATAGCTGCTGATACCTTCTCTTCCGCCGGGTCCGGTGGAGCCATGGGTTTGAGGGGGTCTGCCTGTACTGCCTGGGCGAAGGCCGTGAAAGCTCGCTCATGGGAGGTGATGGCAAAACGGGAGTCGCGCCTAGGGGGCTGTTCTTCCCCACGGATAAAGGCGAAGTGTTTCGGATCCCGCCCAAAAAACTGGCTCAGAAACTCCTGGCTGCGGGGGTCTTCAGCTTCCAAACTGGCGGTCGTGGTCAAGACGCGCAGCTTGGGGGAGTCCGGCGTGAGCCCTAGGCGTTGGAAAAGGAGGCGCAGGATATAGGCCACTTCGGTGCCTGGGGTGCCTCGATAGCTGTGAAGCTCATCGATGATTAAGAAGAACTGCCGTTCAGGGTGTCCCGGCTCAGCAAGCCAGTTCCGAGTCTTGTCAAAAATTGGGCTCTCCATCTTGCGCATGAGCATGATGTTGAGCATCACGTAGTTGGTGATCAGGATGTCGGGGGGAGACTCCTGCATGTCCCAGCGGGACCACATCTCCCCTCCATCTAGCCGGGGAAAATAGTAGGGGAGGTCTGGATCAGCGTCGGGGTTTGTGTCCAGAACCTGAAGAATCTGCTCCCGCTGGCTCTGCTGTTCCGACAGAAAGGCCCTAAGCCGATCCCTGCTGCCTTTTGTCTCAATGCCGGCGACGGGGGTTTGGCCCGTATAACGACCAAAGGTGATGCGGTTCCCCAGGCGTTCCTTGTCTAACCAAGCGTGAATCGTATCGTGATCTAGGGTTCTGCGCAGCCGCCGCAATTGGTCCTCCACCAGCGCATTCAGGGGATAGAGGATGAGAGCCCTAACCGCTGCGGGGCGTCTTACTTGTACCCATTGGGGTGTCCTTGGGGATTTCTGTTCCCTCCACCAGTCACGGTTGGGGGGGAGGGTGCCTGGCTGCTCCCAGGTTTGGGACTCGCGAGCTAGATGGGCCAGAAGGGGTAGAAGGAAGCATTCGGTCTTCCCTGATCCTGTGCCCGTCGTAACCACCAAATCTTTGGAGTGGGTGATTACCTGCTCCAGGCTTTCCCGTTGGTGCTCATAGAGTTTAATGCCTTCCCCCAGTAGGGTCTGACCCAGGGAGGCCAGGTCTTGATAGCCGGCTGGTAAAGTCCCAGCTACTTGGTTCAGGTTCTGTCCGCAACTGGGGTAGATCGGTACTGGCTCAATCAGGGGGAGCTGGCTGAGGACAGGGGGTAGCCCCGTGTTGCCGACGCGGCGTAGGAGTTTGTCTCGTTCTGCCGATATGCTCTCATAGCGCAGGGGAAAGGCACTCTTGATATACAGCCGATAGATGTGATCCAGCCGGTGATAGGCGCCCAAAGCGTCATGCATGACTCCGCTCCAGAGTGACAGAAAGTTTATCAGCCAGGGTTTGAGCCAGCTTTCCTGAGACTGCCGAATAGACCAGTCCCCCCTGGCTACGTTCAGGAAGGAGGCCAGAGGCTAGCACGAGGGCTCGTTCGTAAATCTGGGGCCACCGCTGAATCTGGGGAATCCATAGCTTCTCGCTCTGGGGGGCGTAGTTGGCATACCGTTTCTCTTGCAGGGCCAGGAAGCGCAAGCCATACCAATCTCCCTGCCTCCAGGTTTCTGCCTCGGTGTCGTAGAACAGGGTCTTCCGCCATCCGCCATCGCTGTCCATTTGGTACAGTCCTGTCTTATCTGGGATGGTGCAATCAACGAATCTATCCCCCTCCCATCGCTGCCACTGGTACAAGCTTGGAACAATCCCGGGGAGCGGTTCCAGGCTGTCTCGCCATCCCGCTAGGTCGGGCAGGTGCTGGGCGAGTTGCCAGGAAGCATCCTCAACCCATATCCACCCGAGTGAGGTAATTTCCTGTCGAGTTAGTTGAGGGGGGAGTCGGAGACGTGTGGGGATATGGCCTAGGGGATGGCGACTTTGCCTCACCTCAATTCCGTCATTCTTTAAGCGGAGAAGATCCTGAGAGGATCGCTGACCACAAAGCACATATCCGTCTTCCTGGTAGGAGGCTACGGCAGGGGCTATCGACCAACGCTTTCCATCGCTGGAGCGTTCCAGGTGTCCTAGCAATATAAGCTTTCTGATGATGTGACTGGGTTCCCCTAGTCCTAGCTCGGTGCTGAGTTTGGAAAAGGTGTACCAAGAACCGGTTCCCCAGGCTGACAGAATGTAAAGGAGTTTGTCATAGGTTGCAGTTTGGTTCTCTGGCTGAATAGAGGGCGGCCCATTGCCTGCAAAAGGGTCGAAATGTGGATGAGGTTCACGCGTCCGATAGGGAATCCGGCTACCGTATTCGGTGACCGAGTACTCGGACTTCCCGACCATTCCCCTGATCTCTTCGAGCGTAAAGAATGGTTTCTCCTTGATTAATTTCTTAAATCCTTCCAGAGGCAGCAATTTCCTTTGAACCGGTTCTGGTACGGAACCAGGTTTTTCGCTCTCTATGGCCACGAAGAAATAGCACTCACCCCCTCTTGTGTCCCGCTTTTTGTCGATCTTCTCGGTACGGATGATGGGGATGTATTCCGTCAGGTTCTCCCTGTACAAGTAGGGCGATATCTTTTCCACCAGAGCCTCAGGGTCTCCCTTGTATCTAAAGCCCATGTACCATCGGGTTACTTCAGTCATGGGACATCCTCCTGTGTTACCTGGATCAAGGCCCCGCTAATGCGGTGCGTTCCCGCTGAACTCGTGCATTGATCCTGCTGGGGAACCTTCCTAGCTTGTAAGTCTTCCCAACTGATTAACCGCACAACCTTCTCGCTGGCTTCGCCCTCATGTCTGACTTCAATCAGGTAGCTGCCGGGCTGATTCCAATTGAGAGGCAGGCGGGAGCCGTTTGTTTCCATCTCCCTGTTGTGATGTATCTCCTGATCGTCGTCGAGTCGGGTCACTGTTATTTCAACCTTGGGCAAGAAGCCGTAAACAGATACTTGTGGTCCGTAGCCTGCTAACCAAGCAGTGTCATGGGGAGCTTTCAGTCCTCCTGAGAGATGAATCGCCATTTTGCTACTGGGGCGCAGAGCATCCAACAGTGCCTTGCATTTGAGGTGGATGCCCCGCCAAGCCCCTGAGATCACCATGCATTGCCTTAGCTCTACCCAGGGCACTCCCTCTAGATCTCGCTCATCCTCCCAACGCAGGAGCTGCTCTTGGCGCAGTAGGTTCAGGTCTCCCATCAGGGACTTGCGACAGCATAGGATGAAGGGTGTGCCCAACTCCGGTGTCCGGCCTGAAACCTCTGTATCCGAGTCTCCCTGGGCGACTAGTATCCAAAAGTCCCGGTTGGGCAAGATGAGTTTCTGCAATGCCTCACTGCCCCCCACCAATGTGTACTGCCTGCCCTGATCAATCTCGGCCCCTGAGATGGGACCCAAAGGGCAATACCATCCAGGCTGATCTTCCTGTAGTGAGTAGGTTTGACCGTTGAAGTCCACCTTGAGGGTAAAGGTAGCTCTCTGCCTATTGCGCTTGGGATAGAGGTAGTAGTCTACGTCACCCATGACCGGGTCTTCGTACCGGTAGAGTTCCGCATAGAGGTAAGGCACCTGCTGCCGGGACAGGGCCTGACTCTCTTGGGGGGCTGGTGACCCCGCGCCGATCCAGTCCATGTAGGTTTCGTGGATGGCCTCCAGGAGAGGGCGGTAACGTTGCCCGCGCTCTTTGAGTAGTTCACGAAGGTGGGTTGGCAGTTTAGCCACTTCCTGCCGGACATGTCCTCCTAGGGTTTCTGAATCCCAGGGGGTGCACCAACCACTTTGGTGAAAGAGCCTCCACAGTCGTTTACGGTCATGATCTCGGAGCAGAGTTTGGGAGATGGGATAGGAAATGTACTTTCTAGACCCTTCTCCCTCCTTGGCGGTAGGCTGGAATCCCTGACGACGTAGCCATTTGCACCACTGCTCCCACAGATCAGCTTCTGCACCCTCTCTCATTCCCCGTGGACGCCCCCCGTCTAGAGGTAGGTTAAGGGCCTCCCGAAGCCGCCGGAAATAGTTGGACTGGCTAACTTCTGTATCCTCTGCCATGCGGTTTGCAGCTAGTACCGTAAGCGCGAGGAAACTTAAATAGCGCGGTACTCCGTTGGTATCTGGGTAGTCGATACCTGTGAGATCGATCCCCTCTTCGTCTGTGACTACCTGTCTTCGCACTGCCTGCCTGAAGTTCGCTACCCAGTTTCCTCCTGTGGGACTCTCACCTGACTGTTGTCCCAGGTGCTCCAAGTCAGATGAATCGAGGTTCAGATATATTGGGGTGTCCTTTGGGACTCCTTCCGTAAGATGTCTAACAATTTGCTCGTTCCACTAGGCATAGGTTCCCACAAGTTTCTGTTCCACTCGATCCCCTTTCTTGCTTGTCACTGAACCACCTGGCTATTCCGGATGAATCCGGTCTTGAAATGCTCTTTGTAGCTGCTTGGCTGGACTTGAACCAGATATAGGGCACCTCTATTTATTGAGACGAACTCGTTCACAGGTTTAGCAGCCTCAAGCCCCGACCGCTTCCTTAGCTGCCACCATCACTTCCAAGGTAATCTCCGTCAGTTGCCGGTCACGGGCAAACTTTTCTGTATTGCGCTTCACCTTGCCCCGCACAAACCCTGGAATTTTTTGGAGTTGGTCTTGAGCCTCGGTTGTCCATTCCAAGCCGGCATCCGCTGAGAGGGTTTTGGTGACCGCCTCCTTAGTGTCGTGACCGCCGAAAATCTCCAAGAGATGATCCTCCATTCCCAGGGTGAAGGTGTTGTAGATCAAATCCACAATCTGGTTAGTGCCCTCATACCCCAGAAATGGCCGGTAACCCACCGGAAAATTCTGGATATGCACCGGCGCCGCAATCACACCACAGGGAATATCCAACCGCTTGCCCACGTGGCGCTCCATCTGGGTGCCGAAAATGGCCGCTGGCTCTGTGCGGGCGATGGCATCTCCCACCACCGTGTGATCCTCGGTGATCAGCACCTCGTCACAGAACCCCTCAACCTGTGCCCGAAACCAATCGGCGTCGTAGGTACAGTAAGTGCCCGCCCAGAGGACGTGAATCCCCATCTCACGGGCCAAAATCTGGGTCATGGCAGCTGCGTGGGTGTTGTCACCAAAGACCACAGCCTTTTTGCCCGTCAGATTCTGGCAGTCAATCGAGCGAGAAAACCAGGCTGCCTGAGAGACAAACCGGGTCTGCTCATCGATCCAGGCTTCGTAATCTGCACTGGCTCCCTGGGCACTGAGTACCGCCTGGATGGCCCGCACGCAGTTGGCCGTATTTACGACTCCCATGGGGGCTATGTCCACCCTGGGCATCCCAAACTCCTGGTGGAGATAGTCTGCCGTCAACCCTCCCAACTCCCGATAAGGCACCAGGTTGAACCAGGCTTGGGGCAGGCGGGCTAGATCATGGACAGAAGCATCCTGGGGAATTGCCAAATTAACCGTGATTCCCAGGTCGGCCATCAGCCGAGTCAGTTCCCGCAGGTCGTGCTGGTTGTGGAAGCCGAGGGTGGATATCCCCAGAATATTGACCGAGGGCCGTGCGGTTTTGGTTGTGTCCAGGGTGCCCTGGCGGCCGGCCTTATCGATGTAAAACGCCACCACCTGTTGCAGGGTGCGGTCGGCGGCTTGGAGTTCGTTCACCCGATAATGGTTGACATCTGCCAGGAGTACATCCCCCTGGGAGGCTTCTGCTGCCCGCTCGACAAAGTTCTTGAGGTCTTCCTGGAGGATGCTGGAGGTGCAGGTGGGCGTGAGGATAACCAGGTCTGGGTGCTCCTCCTGATCCTTACGGACGATGTTATCGACCACCTTTTCCTGGGAGCCGCGAGCCAAGACGTGGCGATCGACCACACTGGCCGTGACTGGGGTGAAGTCCCGCTCCCGCTCCAGCATCGAGCGCATGACGTTGAAGTAGTCGTCACCCAGGGGGGCGTGCATGATGGCGTGCACGTTTTTGAAGGAACTGGCGATCCGCAGGGTGCCAATGTGGGCTGGACCCGCATACATCCAGTAGGCCAGTTTCATAGGGGGACGCTCCCAGAGGGCAAGGGTTAAGTGGGGAGGGTGGAGGGCCGGCCGGGAATGCCTTACAGTGTCTGATGGGGTCTGCGGCAGACCGCCTCACCTGGATTCCAGCCTAGACGGAATCCCCAGAGAGATTGGGCTGCGCAACGATTCTTTATTCACCTTTGGAGTTGGTAATCCACAGCCCTATGGGTAAGCGAATCTGGCGTACCCTGCGCTATTTACTGGGGGAACAGAGTAACGGGGTATTTCTGTTTATCCTGGGTAAGTTCGAGTCTTTGGTGGCCAAGGTTCTCTCGGTGGCCATGGTGATCGTGGTCTTTGCATCCATACACGACTTGATCTTCTTCCTGGGCAATGAACTCTTTACTCACCCTACCCTGGGGAGTAAGCTTATTGAAATCCTTGGCATTTTCCTAAGTATTTTAGTGGCGTTGGAGATTCTGGAGAATGTCTCAGGCTACCTGAAGTCCCACGTTATCCAGACCGAGCTGGTGCTGTCTACGGCCCTGATCGCAGTCTCCAGAAAGTTGGTTATTTTGGATATCGACCGAACTCCGAGCGGCAATGCAGTGGGCTTGGGGATTGCGGTTCTTGCCCTTTCGCTGAGCTACTGGATTGTCCGGGTGGCCGGCCGGCAAGACCGCAGTCCCTAGGAATTGACCCCCATCCCCCTTTTACCCGTTTGGTGTAGCGACCTATGACCACCCCTGTTGTTGATCCCTGGTACACCCTGACCCCGGAAGCCGCCCTGCGCCAGTTGGACAGCCACGCGGATACGGGTCTGGCCCTGGCCCAGATTACCCAACGGCAGCAGGTACATGGCCCTAACGAACTGGTGCAAGGGAAAACCCGCAGCCAGTGGGACATTTTCCTCGATCAGTTCAAAAACAGCATGCTGATCTTATTGATTGGCGTGGCCGTGATTTCAGGGGTGATCGATGCCCTGGACTGGCAGAAGAAAATTGCCCAAGGGGACATCCCCTTTAAGGACACGATTGCCATTGTTTTGATTGTTATCCTCAATGGCCTGCTGGGGTTTGTGCAGGAAAGCCGGGCTGAAAAGGCTTTGGCTGCCCTAAAGCAGCTTGCGGCCCCCAAGGTGCGGGCATTGCGGGCGGGCCAGGTGGTCGAGATTGCTGCCCGCGAACTGGTGCCCGGCGATGTCATTCTCCTGGAGGCCGGTGTGCAGGTGGCCGCGGATGGTCGGCTGCTGGAGGCCATTGGTTTGCAAATCCGGGAAGCAGCCCTGACTGGGGAAGCGGGCGGTGTCACTAAGGTGGCCGAGCGCTGTCTTAACCCGGAAACGGCCCTGGGAGATCGGGTCAATTGCGTGTTCCAGGGCACGGAGGTGTTGCAAGGCCGGGGAAAAGTCTTGGTGACAGCCACGGGGATGGATACAGAGTTGGGGCGGATCGCAGCGATGCTTCAGGCAGTTGAAGCAGAGCCGACGCCCTTGCAACGGCGGATGGAGCAACTCAGCAACACCCTGGTTACTGGGGCGCTGGCGCTGGTGGCGCTGGTGGTAGGGGCTGGCTTACTCCAAGCAGGCTGGGGGCAGTTCAAGGATTTGCTCGAGGTCTCCCTGAGCATGGCGGTGGCGGTGGTGCCGGAGGGGCTGCCGGCGGTGATCACCGTTACCCTAGCGGTGGGTACCCAGCGGATGGTGCGGCGTCAAGCTCTGATTCGGAAGTTGCCGGCGGTAGAAACCCTGGGGTCGGTGACGGTGATTTGCTCGGATAAGACCGGTACCCTAACCCAAAACAAAATGGTGGTTCGGGAGTTGCACACGGGTTCAACCGCGGTGCAGGTCACGGGCGAGGGCTATGCCCCAGAGGGAGAGTTGAGCGTCGCCGGCCGGCCGCTGGATGCCCACCAATTACCGGAGGTGGAGACGCTGTTGTTGGCCTGCGTGCTCTGTAATGATGCCGTGTTGCAGCCTGAGGGACGAACATGGACGATCTTGGGGGATCCGACAGAAGGGGCGCTGCTGTCGGCGGCTGGCAAAATTGGGCTGCGTCAGTCTGATCTGGCGGCGGTTTTGCCCCGGATGGCGGAGGTGGCGTTCACCTCGGAGCGCAAACGGATGTCGGTGCTCTGTCGGCGGGAGGCTCCCGATTCCCCAGGGCCAGCCTGGTTGGCGGGGAGTCCCTACTGGTTGATGTCCAAGGGTTCCTCCGAACTGATCCTAGAGCGCTGTACCCACATGCAGGTAGGTAGCCAGATTGAACCCTTAGCCCCCACCCATCGCCAGGCGATTCTGGAGCGCAATAACCAATTGGCCAAGGAGGGTTTGCGGGTGCTGGGCTTTGCTGCGGCCGGCCGGCCGGCGCTCCCCGATGAACCCCTGGAGACCTGGGAGAGCGACTTGGTGTGGCTGGGCCTGGTGGCGATGCTGGATGCTCCCCGTCCTGAGGCGCGCGAGGCCGTCGCCCGTTGTCGGCAAGCAGGGATTCGGGTGGTGATGATTACCGGTGACCACCCCCTCACCGCCCAGACCATTGCTCGCGACCTGGGGATTGCCCAGATGGCGGATCCGGTTGTCACCGGCGTGGAACTCAATCATCTAACCCCGGCTGAACTCGACCAGCGCGTGACCGAGGTCAACGTTTATGCGCGCGTGGCCCCGGAACACAAGTTGCGCATTGTCCAATCTCTGCAACGTCAGGGCGAGTTGGTGGCCATGACCGGGGATGGGGTCAACGATGCGCCGGCCCTGAAGCAGGCGGATATTGGAGTGGCCATGGGGATCACGGGTACTGATGTCAGTAAAGAAGCCAGTGACATGGTGCTGCTCGACGACAATTTCGCCACGATCGTGGCTGCGGTGGAAGAAGGGCGGGTAGTTTACTCCAACATCCGTCGGTTTATTAAGTACATCCTGGGCAGCAACATTGGCGAGATTCTCACGATTGGGGCGGCACCATTACTGGGTCTCGCTGGCACGCCCCTTTCCCCGCTGCAAATCCTCTGGATGAATCTAGTCACTGACGGTCTCCCTGCCCTCGCCCTTGCCCTAGAACCGGCGGAAGCGGGCGTCATGCAGCGGTCTCCCCATAGTCCCAAGGAGAGTATTTTTGCCCGGGGCTTGGGGCTTTATATGATCCGCATCGGGATTGTCCTCGGGGTGATCGGGATTGCCGTGATGACCTGGGCTTACATCTTCGTGGGACCGACAGACGGTGGCGAGCGCTGGCGAACGATTGTGTTCACCACCCTGTGCCTATCCCAGATGGGCCATGCTTTAGCGGTACGTTCTGACTACCGTTTAACCCTCAACACGCCCCTGTGGTCTAACCCGTTTGTGTTCTGGGCGATTTCTTTGACGACGGTGCTGCAACTGATGTTGATCTACGTGCCCCCGCTACGGGATTTCTTTGGCACCCGCTGGATCAGTCCCATAGAACTGATGGTCTGTATTGGGTTCAGTCTGCTGATGTTTGTGTGGATCGAGGCCGAAAAACTGCTGATGCTCCTCCTCAAGCGCCGGCCGGCCGCCTAGAGTTGCGGATCAAGCTTCAGACCGTCGCCCCCACCAAGCCACAAATCTTGTCCTCCAGTTCCTGCTCCCGCTGGGCCATCTGGCCAATGGCATCGGTGATCACCTCTGTACAGGTTCGGCCGGCCGCAACCTGGGCCAGCCACTGCTGGGCTTCATTGCCGTCCCGGAGTATGGTTTGGAGCGGGGAGAGAAAACAGTAGAATCCGTGGGCGCGGGCGACTGGGGCCACTTGGTCGTAGAGGTCGGCAATCCAGTCCTTGGCACGGATCGGCCGGCCGTCTTCCCAATGGTGCAATTGGGCTTCCAGGCTGTGGGCTGCTGCGGCCCGACCGTTCGCATCTGCCAGTGTCCGCAACCAGTCCGCTCGGTAGGCGGCCGGCGCTCGACTCTGGCCCAGGGGATCGAGGTTGGGATCGGCCAGTACCTGGAGCAACCGAGCTTCGAGGAGGGCCGTGATCGCCAGTAGGGCGACGGGATCACTGACCAACTCACAGATTCGTAATTCCAAGCGGTTCAGGTCGTAGGGCCGCCGATGGCCGTTGGGCCGCACGGCCCCCCACAAATGACGAACATTTTGCATCGTCCCGGCCGCCAGTTGTACCTCTGTCCAGCGGCAGTAGTGGGCATGGCTGGTAAACAGGGGAATGTGGGCCGGGGTTTGGGGAAACTGGTGCCAGCGCTGGGAGTGAACCCCCATCACCTGCCCATTCAAAAAGGGTGAGGCCGCACTGAGGGCCAGGAACAGGGCCGCTTCAACCCGCACAACGCGGCAGGCTCGGATCAGAGCTTCCGGGTTCTCGATCCCGACATTGATATGGACACTTGCGGTAACCACCCGCGTCCCGTAGGTCTGTTCAATGTAGGTGTGGTAGGGATTGCCTGGATCCGAGCGCTCAAAGTGGTCGCTACCCCCCAAAGCCAGGGTGCTGCCGGGCAGCAGGGTCAAGTCCCCCAAGGTATGCAGATAGCGGCGCAGGGCGAGGCGCGGCCGCAGCAGGTCGCAGAGCAAGCGCTCGTAGCAGGTGTTGGGGGCTGTCGTGTACTCCACGTTACGCCGGTCAGGCTCCCAGACAAAGCCAGGCAGGGCCGCCACGATTTGATCCGCAAGCCCCACGGGAACCCCCTGGGGGGTGCCGGTAAACAGTTCAACCTCAAATCCTTTGGTGAGGCGCACCCGCTATCTCCAGGGTGTCCAAGTGGCGGCCGGCCGGTGTTGGTGCTTAATCAGGGTCAACTGTCGGCCCTGGTCAGCCCACTCCACGTGGTCAAAAATCTGGTCGAGGATGTAGAGCCCCCGCCCGGATTCGGCCGCATCTCGGAGACACGTTTCCCGCCCACAGACCAGGTCAGGTACAGGTACAAACCCTGTCCCCTGATCCTGGATCACCCAGCGGTAGCTCCCTGGTAGAGGGGTGTAGTGAATCAGGACAATTTTGCTGGGGTCTAGACAATTGCCGTGCTTAACGGCGTTGACTAGGGCTTCTTGGAGGCCCAGCCGTAGATCCATGCGCCAGAGCGGGGGTACATCCTGAAGGAGCATATCCAGCACAGGACCCAGGTAGAGGGTGGAGGTAAAGCTCATCGTCAGCGCCTGCCGCTGAGAACCCCGCTTGCTCGCCGGACGCTGACTCACCGGCCACCATGTGTGTTGCAGTTGGGGCGTAATCAAGGCATTGACCCGTGACCACCACGGCGATCCTAGCAGGGGAACCGGCCGGCCGTCAGCCCTTGAGGCCCGGACAGCGCTCGTGAACGAGTTCCGTGATCTGGCGAAGGAGATTGTCGATCGGCCGGCCGCTGGTGTCGATCAGCAAGGCATCATAGGCTTGGCGCAGGGGAGCGACTGGGCGTTGGCTATCCTGTGTGTCCCGGTCGCGGATCGCCTGCGCGACGGCTTCCAGGGTAGGTGTTTCCCCCTGATCCTGCAAGTCCAAGCACCGGCGGCGGGCCCGCTCCTCCACCGAGGCCGTGAGAAACACCTTGATCTCCGCATCCGGGAACACCACCGTACCGATATCCCGCCCCTCCGCCACCAGGCCGCCGGTCTGCCCTAGATGCTGTTGCACCTGTACAAGGGCTGTCCTTACTGCGGGTTGGGCCGCCACAAGGGCTACGGACTCAGTGACTTGGGGGGAGCGGATGAAGGGGGTCACATCTTGGTCGTCCAGCCGTACCTGGAGGGGCTGGCTCGGATCGGGATCCAGGGTAATATCCAGCCGGTAGCGGCTGACCTGCTCAGCAACGGCAACGGCATCGGTGAGAACCGTATCCGTGGCCAGGAGTTTCCAGGTGACGGCTCGGTACATGGCTCCCGTATCCAGGTAGCACAGGCCCAGATGATGGGCCAGTTGGCGCGCCAAGGTAGACTTACCCGCCCCAGCGGGACCATCAATGGCAATAATCGGCCGGCGTTGGCGTAACAGGAGGTTGTCGATTAACCGGGTGTCTTCTAAACGAATGGCGGCCGCCAGCAGGCCCGATGTCTCAACCCTGTCCAGGGGCAACAGCCGCGCTGGATCGACTAAATCGACGTACTCCACCACCACATCGGGCACCGTGGTCAGGACGGTCTGTACCCGGTCGATCAAATGCTGGCTCTGGCGTTCCCCCCCTTGAAAGGCTGCGGCACCCGCCTGGAGGGCACGGTAGAGTACGGTGGCCTGGGTGCGGCCAGCCGGACTCAGGTAGGTGTTGCGGGAACTACAGGCCAAGCCGTCCGGTTCTCGCACGGTGGGACAGGCCACCACGGTCACGGGCAGAGAGAGGTCGGCAATGACTCGCCGCAGGATGGCCAGTTGCTGGGCGTCCTTCTGACCCAGGTAGAGCCGCTGGGGCTGGATGGCGTTGAGGAACTTGATGACAATCGTGGCCACACCGGCAAAATGGCCCGGCCGCCGTGGCCCGCAGAGAACCTGAAGCAGGGCTGGGGCCGGTTCAATGCGGGTGGTGGCAGTGTCCCCCAGAAAGGTAGCTGCCTGGGGCAAAAACAGCAGATCCACCCCAGCGTCGGCACAGAGGGCCTGATCAGCGGCCAGGGTGCGGGGATAGCGCTGCCAGTCCTCCTGGGAACCAAATTGGAGCGGATTGACAAAGATACTCGCCACGACCCAGTCGTTTTCCTGGCGGGCACGCTTCAAGAGGCTGAGGTGGCCCGCATGGAGCGCCCCCATGGTGGGAACAAAACCAATGGACGGGCCAGGTTCCGGCACCGCCGTCTGAAGATAGGTTCGCAGGCCAGCCAGGCTCTCAACAACGCGCACCGCAGTCATCCGGCCCGGCCGGCCGGCCGAATCATTGGCCGAGAACTTCCAAGCGCACCGGCGCCACCCCGGTTCGAACCAAACCGAGGAAGTGGGCCGCGGCCGAGGAGATATCGATCTCCCGTCCTGGGGTAAATGGCCCCCGGTCATTGATCCGCACCACCACCGAGCGACCATTGCGCAAATTGGTGACCCGCACCTGAGTGCCGAAGGGCAGGGAGCGATGGGCGGCGGTCATGTCCTGGGCATTGAAGCGCTCGCCACTGGCGGTTCGGGCGCCGTGGAATCCAGGGCCATACCAGGAGGCCAGCCCCGTGAGAACGTGACGTACGGGCCGCAGGGAGGCTTCCACTAGGTTGGCGAAGCGGGGTTCGCCCGGCAGTTGATCCAGGGGCGGTGCGCCCAGGCCCCGCCGCAGCCGATTGGTGATTTGGAGGGCTGTGTCCCCGGCCGAAGCCTGGGTGTCGGGAAGGACAACGCGGGCATCCAGCAACAGTAGGGACTCAGACTTAAGTCGCAGAGTATAGACGCGCCGCTGGGTATCCCAGATCAGGTTGATATCCCGTGGATCGAGACGCTGCTCCAGCAGTTTGTGGAGCCGAGTGGCGAGTTGAGTGGCCTGCCAGACCGGGTCTTGGGAATTGCTATTGAGTTGGGTCTGCCCCACCTTAATCCCAGGGTTAATGTCAGGGGCTGGGGCCACACGGGTATCCCCCAGGAAGGTCAAAACCGGAAACCCCCGCACAAACAGGGTAGCGGCCGGCCGATCCTTCAGGCGGTGGGGCCGCACTTGGATGAGGGCCTGGGGAGAAGGCTGGCGCTTGAACCAACTGGAACGGCGCTCACCCACCTTGAGCACATCGGGCAACTCGTTAGTCGCTACAGATGAACCGGCAGGGGGTACTGGAGTGGGGGTGGCGGTGTTGGCGGTCGGCGGTTCGACACTTTGGGAAGGTGCTGAACCGATCAGGGTGAGGAGGGTAGCTGCAAGGCTACCGGATAGGAGACGACGCTTCATAGGCTAGCTGAACCTCAACTTGGGGTGTGGCTGTACAGTCGCCCGACAACCCGTAGTCGTTCCGAGTTCGCACTACACGGCGGGTCTGTAACAGGTTATCACAGGGTTTTTCATTTCGAGAACCCGTAGTCTGGCTGGTACCATCAGAAGCGATGGATTTTAGGCACACACACCGGGCTATGGATTACCGCAGTGCAGGCGTGGATATTGCGGCCGGCCGCCGGTTTGTGGATCGGATTCGGCCCTGGGTGGCGCGCACGACCCGTCCAGAAGTTTTAGGGGATTTGGGGGGGTTCGGCGGGTTTTTCCGCCTAGCGGGCTACCAAGACCCGGTGCTGGTGGCGGGCACCGATGGCGTCGGCACCAAACTCAAGCTGGCCCAAACCTTGGGCATTCACCACACGGTGGGTATTGATCTGGTGGCCATGTGTGTAAATGATGTGCTCACCAGCGGGGCAGAACCCCTGTTTTTCCTTGACTATGTGGCCACTGGGCACCTGGTCAGCGAAACCCTCGAACAGGTCGTCCAGGGCATCAGCGAGGGGTGCGTAACATCCGGCTGTGCCCTTTTGGGGGGGGAAAC
>JACYLR010000156.1 GCA_015272465.1 Gloeomargaritaceae cyanobacterium C42_A2020_066 | reverse complement strand
GGCGCTGAAATTGACAATGGTGCCCATACAATCCCCGGCAGTGCCTGGCCTGGATCATACGCCCTGGGCCGGCCGGCCGAGGTTAAGGAAAGCTCAAGGGCGGGAGCACGGGGGACTCTGGCGTACCCTGGAAACAACACGATCAACCCTAGCTACACACGGAGACAGCCAGCCATGCGGATGCTACACACCATGCTGCGGGTGGGAGACCTGGAGCGCTCCCTGGCATTCTATTGCGAGGTACTGGGCATGACCCTGCTGCGCCGCAAGGACTATCCCGACGGCCAATTTACCCTGGCCTTTGTCGGCTATGGGGACGAGAAGAGCCAGACGGTGATTGAACTGACCTACAACTGGGGTGTGGATCAGTACGACCTGGGTACGGGTTTTGGCCACATCGCCTTGGGGGTCGAGGACATCTACGCCGCCTGCGACCAAATCCGCCAACGGGGGGGGCGCATCGTCCGGGAACCCGGCCCCATGAAGCACGGCAGCACGGTGATTGCCTTTGTTGAAGATCCCGATGGCTACCGGATTGAACTGATCCAGGTGGCTCCCCAACCCCCGGTGAACTCTGAGGGCCGGCCGGCCGTGGCCACAGCCTAGGATGTCCCAGCTTATGACCTCGCCGCGCTGGTTTGTCCCCGGCGACCTGGATGGTTTCTTTGGTCTTGCCCTCGACAACCTGGTGCAAATCCTGGTGATCGTCAATCTGCTCCAGGGCGTCCTGGGGTTTCCCCCGGATTTGCTCTACAACCGTGTCCTGCCCGGTGTGGCCCTCAGTCTGATCGTCGGCAACCTCTACTACTCTTGGCTGGCCCACCGTCAGGGGCAGCATCAATACCGGGACGACCTGACCGCCCTGCCCTACGGCATCAATACGATTAGCCTGTTTGCCTATATCTTCCTGGTGATGTTACCGGTGCGCCTCAATGCCCTCGCGGCCGGCTTGTCTTCTGACCTGGCGGCCGAGCAAGCCTGGCGGGCGGGTCTGGTGGCCTGCTTGGGATCGGGTTTGATCGAGTTTGGGGGGGCCTGGATAGGGGAGCGCCTGCGCCGCGTCACGCCTCGCGCCGCCCTGCTCTCCACGTTGGGAGGGATCGCCCTCACCTTTATTGCCCTCGGTTTTCTGCTGCGTACCTACGCCCATCCGGTGGTGGCCCTGCTTCCCCTGGGGGTGATTCTGCTCACCTACTTTGGTGAGGTAGAGTTTCACATTCCGGGCCTTCGGCCGGCCGTACCGGGGGGCCTACTGGCGGTGCTTCTGGGCACGGGCTTGGCTTGGGGCACGGGCCTAGTGACCTGGGACGCGGCGCAGTTTCAGGCGGCGGCCGGCCCAGTGGGTCTCCATCTCCCGCGACTTTGGATAACCGATATCGGCCGCGATCTTCCGGTTCTGGCCACGGCCTTCAGTGTGATCTTTCCCATGGGCCTGTTCAATCTGGTGGGCAGTCTACAGAACTTGGAGAGCGCTGAGGCGGCCGGCGATGCCTACCCAGCGGCTCCTTGCCTGGCAGTGAACGGCCTGGGTACCCTGACTGCGGCCCTATTTGGCTCCTGCTTTCCCACCACTATCTACATCGGCCATCCCGGCTGGAAAGCTATGGGTGCCCGGATCGGCTATTCCTGGCTGAATGGGCTGATCATGGGCCTGCTCTGCCTGAGCGGCACGGTTGGTTTACTGGCCTATATCGTCCCCATTGATAGCGGCATGGCGATTGTCCTCTGGATTGGGATTGTGATCGTCGCCCAAGCCTTCACCGCCACCCCCCTCGCCCATGCCCCCGCCGTTGTCGTTGGGTTGTTGCCGGGGATCGCAGGCTGGGGTGCCCTAGTTGCCAAGAATGCCCTGCGGGCGGCCGGCCTGGGAACGGCAACCCATCCCTTTACACCGGCATTGGTGGGGGCTTTTGAGGCCAGTGATACGTTTATTACCGGTGCGTTTGCCCTGGAGCAGGGATTGGTCTTTTCGGCCATGATCCTGGCGGCGATGACGGTACACATTATCGAACGCCAGTTTGGCCAGGCAGCCCTCTGGTGTGGGGTCGCGGCCGGCCTCTCCTGGGTGGGCCTCATCCACAGTTTTCGCTGGACACCGGGAGATACGGTGCTCAACCTAGGTTGGGGCACAGGTGCGGAGTGGGCTGTGGGCTATCTCTTGGTGGGTCTGCTGCTGCTCTGGGTACAGATGCAAAAACCTTCGTCAACCTAGGCACAGCTTTGGTGGGAAATGGCGATGGATTTCAACCCGGAAAAGTGTCGGAATGAAACGGAGGTTGAGAGCAAGTTCGTCGTCCATTACCTGCTGCCCGCCCTGGGTTATCCCCCCGATACCTGGCATCAAGAAGTCTCTCTAGGCAGTATTCGCCTTGACTTTCTGGTGTTTGCTGTCCAGAATATGCCCCTGACAATTCGAGACAATTCACCCCTAGTACTGGTCATTGAAGCCAAAGGGCCAAAACAGAACCTCGCACCCCATGTTCGTAAGCTGCGGCGATATCTCACGGAGCTTCAGGTGCCCTATGGGTTGCTGACCAACGGCAAGGATTTCAGGATTTTTGAACGCCATGGCTCTGAGACTCACCTCGTTTTCCGTTGTCGTGGCCTAGAAGTGAGCCAGAAGCTCCCCCAGATTAAGGCGCTGATTGGTTGTGAAGAGATGCGTCTGCGACAAACTGCTCACTTCAGGCTAGAGCAGACCCAATCTGTGAACTGCACACCCTCACCAGTCCCCGAAGTGAACCCATCGCCGATGCTCTCTGTTGCTAAAATCGAGGCGCAAGGTGAGGTGCAGAAGTCTCATGCCCATCGCCGTTCTCCTCAGGTATCAAGCAGCCTAATACATCTCCCAGAGGCTCCTGTGATGAAAACGATTGCTGTTTACCACAATAAAGGCGGTGTTGGGAAAACCACCACTGTCGTCAATCTGGCGGCAGCCTTCAGGAAACGAGGGAAAAGGGTTCTGATTATTGACCTGGACAGTCAGGCCAATACAACCTTCGCGACAGGTCTCATGAAGTTTGACGATGAAGCAGATGACACCATTAAGGACTGCAATGTCGTTCATCTTTTAAGTTCTGAAGACTTCTACCCAATTCGTGAAGTGGCCCGGCCGGCCGACTACTGCATTCCATTCATTGATGTTGTACCTGCCCATATCAATCTGATGGCAAAGGAGAATGACCTGGGTGCTCTTGATCAGAGTCGGATGGTTTTGATCCAGAAACTGGCAGATGTTGCCAATGACTATGACATCACAATTATTGACACACCCCCGGCTCTGAGTCTCTACGCACGAATTGCCCTCATTGCTGCTGATTATCTCATTATTCCATCGGATTTGAAACCTTTTGCGAACCAAGGGCTTAATAACGTCAAGGGATTAGTCAAAGATGTCAATGGTTTTAGAAAGATGTTCGGCCGGCCGGCACTGCAAGTCTTGGGTGTTCTGGCCAGCAAAGTATCTACGAATGCCAAATTCCGAGACTGGACGCTTCCGAGGCGCATTCAAGTTATTGAAGACCGTTATGGGTTGAGAGTCCTAGATAGCTTGATCTTCGAGCGGGAAGCCTTAGCGAAATGCTCCGAGTCAACGATGACCGTTGGTCAGTTGGAAGTCCCTAGCCCTCAATCAATCTTCGACTTTGACCCAGATTCAGAATCAGCCCAAGAATTTGAGAGGCTTGCAGTGGAAATCGAAGGGAAGATACGGTCATGACACTCCAACTTAAATTAATACCAGTTAAGCGGGTCACTAACCGTAATGAGGTACCTTCGGATCGATCTGAATCGATTCAGAAATTGGCTCTCTCAATCCTTGTTGCTGGTGGTGTCATTAACCCTATCATTGTCCGGCGTTCTGGCTTGGAAAACTACGAGCTTGTCTCAGGTTATTTAGAGTATCAAGCCGCTCGACGCGCTCGCGAAATCGATCCACTTAAGGGGGAGATGATTCAGGCTTTCATTGCTGAATCAGATAATGAGGCAGCTCTTTGTGAGCAAGTTCAACTTTTGCGAGAACACCCGGAATTTGCCTCAGAAACCAGCTCCTCGCCTCCCGATAGCAAAAGCAACAACGAGTCCTTGAATGTACAAAGCCTAGGAGAGCTAATAAGCCAGGAGAATGCCAACCAAATTCAAGTGTTCTCCCGGGTCATCCAACAGAGCATCGCTGATTGTATGAGAGATACGCTAGTCTCTTTTGCAGATCTCCCAGCCTTGTCTGCTAAACTGACCAGCGTCGAACAGGAGCTAAAGCTATTGCGAGCAGAGCTAGCGCTTTTGCGAGGTTCTCCGCGGGTACCTCAACTGCCCGCAAAAAAAGTCCAGGCTGCCGAACCGGTCAACATCAACGTAGCCTCGGTCAGGGATCTTAGGCGCGTGGATGGGGTGGGACCAAAGCTTGCTGAGAAAATTATTTCCCGGCGAGAAAGGAATCCATTTCGGTCACTTGAGGAGTTGGCGAATGTTGTGGGTCTTAAGTTATACGAGAAGCAGCAAGACCAGTGGGAAGAGCTATTCTTCGTGTGATACCCCTAGTGCAATGCCAAAGCTCCAGGGTGCCCATCTGGCTAGTTCACCGTGGGTACATATCCCCCATCCACCCGCAGATTCTGCCCGGTAATAAACTCAGCCCTCCGACTGGCCAAGAACAGCACGGCATCAGCAATCTCCTCCGGCCGGCCGGGACGTCCCGTGGGGCTGGGCGCAAACCCCAGGGCCACCTTAGCCCGTTCTGCCGGATCGGGGGCGGCCCCCATCTAGCCAAACATGGCATCCACCCCCTCAGTCATGATGATTCCAGGACTCCCGGCATTACTGGTGACACCCATACCGGCCAGCGCGTGAGCGAGGGAAACCGCCAGGTTCAGATTGGCCATTTTAGAAGCGCTGTAGCTGGGCATCCCCGTCTGGGGTTTGGACGCTACACCACTAGCAACGGTAATCACCCGGCCCCCGCCCCGTGCCACCATGCCAGGCACCAGTCGGTTATTCATGCGCACCATTGAGGCCACATTGACGTTATGCACGAGGTTCCAGTCCTCAGCTGTTTCCTGAAACCAGTCTTTTCCGGGATAAATACCCGCGTTGTTGACCAAAATATCGATGTTGCCTGCCCCTTCGTCCGCTGCATCTGCACCCACATCTGTCGCCAAGTCCCCGATGGCATAGGTTGCTTGGCCCCCAGCCGCCCCATAGTAGAGAAAGCTGTGTAGGGCGACGCTACCCAACCACGGCAACGACAGTCTGGGAGAGCGCCTAGCGTATCGCTTCCAACTCGCCTGGATCAGCAAAACCATCCTTGCCACCAGCAGGATTAAAACGAGCACACCAAAGGACTTGTGGGTACTGTAGGCTAACCCTCGTACCCCCAGTGCCTCAGGCAAGCGCACCATTGGGATGCCAACCACGAACAGGATCAGAAAGCAAGCTGCCATCACCCAATGAATGGACATCAGGCTCTGGAAGACATTGACTTTCCGTCGTGCCAAACGTCTTGACTGCCCCATGGATAACTCCTCGTCGTTGAAGGTTCGCCAAGAACTGGGCGCAAGATGTCATGTCTAGCCGGAAAAGGCCGTATCGACCCGATCGACAAACACGTTGGCGGATAGGGGCAGTCGGCCGGGGTTGAGGCGCTTCTCTGCGGCATATCCCACCGGCACCAACACCGCAATGGCCAATTCAGGACGCTCACTCGCCCCGATCACCGCCTTCACCTTGTCCTCCATCCAGCCATTCATCGGACAGGTGGCAAGGCCCAGGCTTTCCGCCGCCAGCATTAGGTGGGTCGCGGCGATCATGGCGTCCTTGATGGCGTATTCCCGGTTCTTGTCCCCCAGTGCTGTATGGAACTGGGGAATTGCCTGGGCGAAATAGTCCGCGGTGCCCTGGGACCAAGCCCCCTGGGCTAGGGCAGTGCTAAAAATGGGCGTCAAGTCTTGCTGCCAGGCGGTCGCATCGGCCGCAAACACAAAAGTCACGGGAGCTTGGACAATCTGGGGTTGGTTCCAGGCTGCTTCACTGAGGGCCTGACGCTGGGCTGGGTCTTGCACCAGTACAATCCGCCAGGCTTGCAGGTTAAAGCTACTGGGGGCTGCCACCGTCAGTTCCACAAGCTTCAGGAGGAAATCAGGCGCAATGGGGTCGGGGCGAAAGCTTTTAACAGCCCGTCGCTGCTGGATGGCAGTCAGCACATCGAGGGGGGCACCGGTAGGCAGAGACATGGCACAGGCTCCAAGGGCACGCGAGTGGGCAATCTACCCCTAACCTAGTCTGGGCAGGCGGTGGGGGTATACCGAATTCTTGCGCGGGCAGGTTCACGTCGCCAAGCGTAGTGCCTACCCTCCCGGCCGGCCCTGATAAAATCTAGAGAGAAACCCCTAATTCCGACTGGATTACCGGGTTTTCTGCTACACCAGCAGTGTGTCCGTTTCCCCTATCCCTGCATTTGTCCCGCGCATGACTCAGGTTGCCGCGCCCCCGCCCCACAAAGTTAGTCGAGTCGAAGTCTTCAAAGAAGAGAGCAACTTTCTGCGAGAGCCGGTTTGGCAGGAACTCCAGAATGATGCCAACTTCTTTTCTGAGGCCGCGATTCAAATCCTCAAGTTCCACGGCTCCTACCAGCAGGATGACCGGGACAAGCGGGTGCGAGGTCAGGAGAAGGCGTACCAGTTCATGCTGCGAACCCGCAATCCGGGGGGATACCTGCCACCCCAGCTTTACCTCGCCTTGGATGATTTGGCCGACCAGTACGGCAATGGCACCCTACGGATTACCGATCGCCAGGGCATCCAACTCCACGGCATTCTCAAGCAAAACCTGAAGACGGTGCTGGCCACGATCATCCGCAACCTCGGATCGACTCTAGGGGCTTGTGGTGACCTGAACCGGAACGTGATGGCTCCCCCAGCGCCCTACCGGGATCGGCCGGCCTACCGCTACGCCCAAACCTACGCTGATACTCTGGCGGATCTGTTGCGACCCCAAACCGATGCCTACTACGACATCTGGGTGGACGGGGAAAAAGTGATCTCCGTGGAAGAACACCCGGAGGTGGTGGCAGCCCGCCAGCGCAATGGCCACGGCACCCTAATCCCTAACTCCCCAGAACCGATCTACGGTACCTACTACCTGCCCCGCAAGTTCAAGATGGCGGTGACAGTACCCGGCGACAACTCCGTGGATTTGTTTACCCAGGATATTGGCTTGGTGGTGCTGGTGGACAACCAAGGCAATCTGGAGGGCTTTAACGTCTACGTTGGGGGAGGCTTGGGCCGTACCCACGGCAAGGAGGATACCTTCCCTCGCCTGGCTGATCCCCTGGGCTATGTGCCCGCTGACCAGGTTTACGATGCGGTGAAGGCCATTGTCGCCACCCAGCGGGATCACGGCAACCGAGCGGATCGTCGCCATTCCCGCATGAAGTATTTGATCGCTGAGTGGGGGATCGAGCGGTTCCGCCAGACGGTGGAGGGGTACTTCGGCCAAGCCCTTGCCCCCTGTCGCCCCCTGCCGGACTTCCAATACTTGGACTTTCTCGGTTGGCACGACCAGGGAGATGGCCGCTGGTTTGTGGGGATCAACATTGCCAATGGCCGGGTGAAGGGGGCGCTGCGCCAAGCCTTACGCCAGATTGTCGAGCGCTACCAGGTGCCGATGCGCTTGACGCCTCACCAAAATGCGCTGATTTACGACATCCCCATCGAACATCGGCCGGCCGTCCAAGCTCTCTTGGAGCAGGCGGGGGTGGTTAGCCCCAGTGACCTCGACCCCCTGGAGCGCAAGTCGATGGCCTGCCCGGCCCTACCCACCTGTGGCTTGGCGGTGACCGAGTCGGAACGGATCATGCCCAGTTTTCTGGCCCGTATTCGGGCCCTGCTCAACCGACTGGGCTTGGCGGAGGAAGACTTGGTGATCCGCATGACGGGCTGCCCCAATGGGTGTGCGCGGCCCTATGTGGCTGAAGTGGCGTTTGTGGGCAGCGCTCCCGAAGCCTACCAGGTGTGGCTGGGGGGTACGGCCCATCAGACCCGCTTGGCCGAGGTCTACCTGGAACGGATGCCCGCCGCTGAGTTGGAGGCCACCCTAGAACCCCTGCTGGTGCTCTTCAAGCAAAAGCGCCGGCCGGCCGAGGGTTTTGGGGACTTCTGCCACCGGGTCGGTCTACCGGCTCTGCACGCCTTTGCCCAACAGTACCGGCCGGCCCGCACCAAGCCGCGGGTCAGTCTGCCCCCCCACCTCCACGACCAACTGAAAGCAGTGGCCGCAGCCCACGGCCGGCCGGTGTCGGCTTTGGTGGCTGAAGCGGTGCGAGCCTACCTGGAGCGTCCATCCCCTGAGGCATAGGCACCGCCAGACCGGTACCATCCCCTCGAAATACCCAATACCCATTTCCAGTGACTGCCACTCCTATACTCCCGGCAAGGCATGGGATGGCATGAGAGCTATGGGGACTCACTCAACCTAGAATGGGAAACACCAGCATGTCTGGCCAGAGGCTGAAGGTTCATGGACGCTGTCCTCACCGAGTACGTACATCCCATCCCCCCGCCCACTGAACCGCTCCAGTACCGAGCGATTGGCCTGATTCGGGGGCGCTACCAGCCCTCTGATGAGCAGTTCACCCAGGGCACATTGCTCACCCAAGACGGTGTCGTTATTGATGCTGTTCTCCTGGGGCGAGTGATGAGTTTGGCGCGTAAACATCTCGATCTCAGTCAGGATCATCTCTGGGTGGTTTATCCCCGCACCCGCAGTAAGCCGCGCCTGGTGATTGGGGGGCCGCCTCCCCCACCCTTTATTCCCCTCCACATGCAGCTGGTGGGTGTTTGGGAACCCCAACGCCTGCATCCGGAGGCGACCCCTGCCCCTGTGCCTAGCTCGCCGATGCCGGAGGATTACTTTTCCATTCGGGGAGAAGTGTTAAGAGATACCCCCGACTCAGTGGCTGTGCGGATTCGCCAGACTCCGCTGAATTTAGTTGATGAACCCCGTTCCTTCCGGCTTGTCCTCAAGGGTCGGCTGCCCCACCCGGGCCGCGGTGCATTCTGGGATTTCCAGGTGGTTCGCAAGGGCAGTGATTTGGTGATCGATCAGGCGCATCTCGTGGCTCCCATCCTGCCGCCCCGCAAAAAACGGGTGTTTAACCAGCGCCCTGCCCCCCGTCGCAGCGGTCCCGTTACGCCCACGGCGCCCCGCGCTGATGTGCCCATCCGCAAAACCCCACCCCAGCTCTAAACCGGTGGGTTCCAAATCTGAACTAGGGGGCACCAAAACGGCCTTTCGCCAGGCTGCCCTGCAAGAACGGATGGCCCTTTCGGCCGGCCGATACACCCGCCTGAGCGCCCAACTCTGTGCCCATTTAGCTGCGGATCCCCTCTGGTCGTGGGTTCAGACTGTCCTAGCCTTTTGTCCGGTGCAGGGTGAACCGAGCTTGGCGGCCCTGTATCCCAGGATTGGCGTGCCCACCTGGGGGTTTCCCCGTTGTCAAGGCCGAGATTTGACCTGGCACTGCACCTCCCCCGCCGGGCCGTGGCAGCGCGGCCCCTGCGACATTCCGGAACCCCTGGCGGCGGCTCCCCAACTCCACCCCGCCCAGATTGACCTGATGTTGGTGCCCTGTCTGGCTTGTGATGATCAGGGCTACCGCCTGGGCTATGGCGGCGGCTACTACGACCGACTCCTCAGCCAACCTGAATGGCAACAGGTGCCGACCCTAGGCATTCTCTGGGCGGCCGGCCGGGTGGCCCAATTGCCCCGCGACCCCTGGGATCAACCGCTTTGGGGGTGTTGCACGGAGGCTGGGCTGGCTTGGTTTCGCTCCCCACCGGCCCATGCATCGGATTAGCGGTCAACGGGGGGATTGGCAGGCGACTCCCGATGAAGCCCTGCTCAGCCAGTCACCGGCCCCGATTGTGGTTCTAACAGCGGCGGATACGGAGATTCAAACCCTGGCCCAGGGGATGGCCCACCGGCCGGCCGGCGCACCTCCAGTCCGGGCCGCCCATCTGCTCAACCTCCAGCATCCCTACACCATTGACACCTACGCTGACCAGGTGTTGCGCCACGCCCAAGCCATCGTCCTGCGGCTGCTGGGGGGGGTGGGTTACTGGCCCTACGGGTTCCAGGTGCTCAAGGACTTGGTAGCAGAAACCGGTGCCGATTGGTGGGTACTCCCGGGCGACGGCCGGCCGGACGTGACCCTCAGCAGTCATTCCACCGTGCCCCTAGATCGGGTGGATCGACTCCACCAGTATTTCCGGGCCGGTGGGGTCGTCAACCTGGAGCAAGCCTTGGCCCTGGTGGCCCACCACAGCCTGGGCGTCGGCGAACCACCCTTGCCGCCCCAGCCGCTGCCGCCGATCGGTCGTCTTCCCTGGGTCAGCCGCAGCAGGGGAGCCAAGGTGGGGGTGGTGTTCTATCGTGCCCATGCCCTGGCGGGGAATACGGCCGCCATCGAGGCTCTCTGCACCGCCCTCGCAGATCGCGACCTCGCCCCGGTGCCGGTGTTTTTGCCCAGTTTCCAAGAGGCGGCCGAGTCGCCCCAGTTATTTGAGGCCCTGGCGGGGGTGGAACTGTTGCTGGTAACCACCGGGTTTTCCCTGGCGCGCTGGCAGGATGAGACGCCCCAGCTCGACCTGTGGCAGCGGTTCAACATCCCGGTGCTTCAGGTGGTTCTGGCGGGGGATAGCCAGGCGGCGTGGGCGGCCCGCACCCAGGGCTTGACCCCCAGGGATATGGCGATGCAGGTGGTGCTCCCCGAAGTGGATGGCCGTATCCTCAGCCGTGCCATTGGATTTAAGTCTTCCCAAGCCTCTGATCCCCACTTGGAGACGCCCGTCGTCACCACCCAACCCCTGGCGGATCGGGTGAACTTTGTGGCGGAATTGGCGGCGCGCTGGATAGACTTGCGGCGCACGCCCCCGGCCGGCCGACGGGTGGCCCTGATCCTGGCCAACTATCCCAGTCGCGACGGGCGCTTGGCCAATGGGGTGGGCTTGGATACACCAGCCAGTTGCGTAGCCTTGCTCCAGGCCCTCCGCGATGCGGGCTACACCCTGGATACCCTGCCCCAGGACGGCAATGACCTGATCGCCCTGCTGACGGCCGGCCGCACCTATGACGCAGAAAGCCACGGCCGGCCGGTGTTCCAGTCCCTGGATCTGGCCACCTACTGTACCTGGTTCGCTACCCTGCCCGCTGCGGTTCAAAGCGGCCTGCGCCAGCGCTGGGGCGATCCGGCAGACCAAGCGGAGGCTGGGGTCTTTCCCGTGGCCGGTCGGCGATTCGGTAACATCTTTGTCGGTCTCCAACCGCCGCGGGGCTACGACCTGGATCCCAGCCTCAACTACCACGCCCCCGACCTTGAACCCCCTCACGCCTACCTGGCCTTCTACCTCTGGGTGCGCCAGGTCTTTCAGGCCCAAGCCATTGCCCATGTCGGCAAGCACGGCAACCTGGAATGGCTGCCCGGCAAGAGTGTCGCCCTCTCGGAGGCTTGCTACCCCGAAGTTGCCCTTGGCCCCCTGCCCCATTTCTATCCCTTCATTGTCAATGACCCGGGGGAAGGTACCCAGGCGAAGCGGCGCACTCAGGCGGTGATTATCGATCATCTGACGCCGCCCTTGACCCGCGCCGAACTCCATGGTTCTCTGCTGGAACTGGAGGCCCTGCTCCAGGAATACACCCAGGCCGAGGACTTAGATCCACCGCGGTTGCCCCGCCTCCAGGCGAAAATCGAGGCCCTGATCCAGCGGGAACACCTGGAGGAAGACCTGGGCTGGCCGGCCGGCCGCCCCCTAGCCGAGGGTCTCCCGGAACTGGATGCTTACCTCTGTGATCTCCAGGAGGCCCAGATTCGCAATGGCCTCCACATCTTGGGGGCCTGTCCCACGGGTGAAAAGCTACGGGATTTGGTGCTCGCCTTGGCCCGCCATCCCAGCGGCGGCCGGCCGGGGTTGATCCAAGCCATTGCCCAGGATCTAAGTCTGACAGATGACTGCCTATCCAGTTCCTAGGTGAGGGGTTACAGCTAAGCCGTTTTGATTGCCGCACAGGGCAGAAGCTTCTCTAGGACAACCACTGACTCATCTAGTGAGGTTTCAGTGAGTCAATATAGGCAGGAGGAGCTGTAAAAACAGGGTCAACCCCGAAGGAATAACCAGCGAGGGCCTGCGCTACCTTTTGCAAAAATGGCTAGGACATCCATGCGTGGAGGGGGGAGAATCACCTACGGTCACTGGCTATTGCCTTCAACCCCACTCGGTGAGGTATCTGATGTCTGAGCAAGCCTCGTCGGCAGTTCATGCACCGATTCGGGTCGTAGCCCGTGTGGTCGCCCAGCCCCAAGCTGTGACCCAACTGCACAACCTCCTGGTCACTCTCGTGGCTGAAACGCGCCAAGAAGTAGGGTGTCTCCAGTACGACCTGCTCCGCAACCTCGACGATCCCACCGAGTTTACCTTTGTCGAAACTTGGGCTTCTGTTGCGGATCTAGAGCGCCATCTCAACGCCCCCCATCTCCAGGCTGCCCTGGCCCAAATCCCCCACTGGGTGGCGGCCGGCCCCGACATCCGCCGTTATCAGCAGGTGGTTTAGGACTTGCCGTTCAGGTGAGGGGGGCTACAACCCACCTGCTTCGGGACTAGGGGAGGACTGGGGCTGGCCCTCATCCACTGGGAATAGACGCATCACCAGCCTATAGTCAGCCTTACTGCCCTCAGGGAGGGTCACTTCCACACTGTAGGAACCCGGACGGAGCCGATCCATCCAGCGCGGTACATTGCGGGCCGAACTACTAACCAAGCTGCCACTGCTGTCAAAGAGCGATAGCTGTACTCCAGGGCCACTCACCTGCACCAGAAGTTCACCTTCAGTGCCCAGTTCAAAGTCATAGGTGTGGGTGCTCCCAGCCTGGATTGTCTCGGCGCGGGTCGTTGTACCCCCAGGCCGAACCTCCACGGTCTGGCGATCGTTCTGGGGAGTGGGAGGGACTGACTCGCTGGGGGAGGGGGAAGCCGTAGCCTCCGTGGCGGGACTGGTAGGGTCGGCCGGCCGGCCGGTCTGCTCCAATCCTGATTTCAGGGCCTGGGAAAGCAGGGCCATCATTCCCAGCAAGGCCACCCCCACCAAACCCATCTTGATGAATACAGGGTTGGCCCACCACGGGGCCACGGCGCCTAAACTACTGACTCGCGACACTGAGCGGGTCGAGGTTCTGGGGGAGGTTTGGGTGGCGCAGGGCGGCGGCACGACGCCTGTACTGGCCGCTGCAGGGGATTGCCCCTCAGCTTTCCAGTAGCCTAGAGTGCGCAGAGCCATCAGCACTTCCCCGGCATTTTGGTAGCGTTTGCTGTAGTGGTAGCGCACCATTCGATCCAAAACCGTCGCCAAGCCGTGACTGATTGGCACTGGAGTTAGCGTGCGCCAGGTGAATTCCCCGGTTTGGGGATCGGCCGTCAGGGCATCGGCCGGCCGGCCGGTGAGGGCTGATAACACCATGACCCCCAGGCTGTAGACATCACTGCTGTACTGGGGCTTGCCCGACACCTGCTCACTGGGGGCATAGCCCATGGTGCCCACCGCCACGGTCATCCCGGTTTTGAGCTTCTCCACGGCCTGGGGGTCTTCAAAGGCTTTTACAGCCCCAAAATCAATCAGCACCAGTTTGTGGTCACTGGCCCGGCGGATCAGGTTATCGGGTTTGATATCCCGGTGAATAACCCCCGCCTTGTGCACCGCGTCCAGCACTTCCAGGGCATCGACCAACAGGCGCACCGCATCGGCTTCAGCCCAACACTTGTCCGGCACGATCGCCTGCCCCAGGGACTCGCCTTCAATAAACTCCTCGACCAGATAAAATTCCTGGTCTTCCTCAAAGTAGGCCAGCAGTTGGGGAATCTGGGGATGCTGGCCCAGTTTCTCGAGGGTTTCGGCTTCCGTATGGAACAGTCGCCGGGCCGCCTCCAGGAAAAAGCTGTCCTGGCTGGCGGGTTTGAGGTGTTTGACAACGCATTCCGGTTGGCCGGGGCGGTGGATATCCCGTGCCAGGTAGGTTTTACCGAAACCGCCCGCCCCCAGCGCCTTGACCACTTCGTAGCGGCCGGCCAGTCGCTGTCCTTTTTTCATGGCTCCACTCCCGGTGGACTCATGCCCCTATTGTGCCCCCTGCCTGGCCAGAGTCTACAGTGGGGAACGACCCCTGCCAAGGATGGGATGATTACGGGCCGGACGAAACTGTTGGGCGTGATCGGAGATCCGGTTGGCCATTCCCTGTCGCCCGTGATGCACAACCGGGCGCTGGCCGCCCTCGAACTGGACTATCGCTACCTCCCCTTTCCGGTCAAACCTGCGGATCTGGGGACAGCCCTGGCGGGGTTGGCGGCGGTGGGTGTGGGGGGCCTCAACGTCACCATTCCTCACAAAGTGGCCGTCCTTGCCCATCTCCACGACCTATCTCCCCTGGCGAGACAAGTGGGGGCCGTCAATACCCTGTGCTGGACAGACCAGGGCTGGTGGGGCACTAATACGGATGTGGCCGGGTTCTTAGCGCCCCTGGGGCAACGGGCGGTTGGACAACCGATGCTGGTGTTGGGCTGTGGTGGCGCGGCCCGGGCGGTGGTGGCGGCCGGCCGGGAGTTGGACTGCCCGGCAATCCATGTGGTGGGCCGGGATGCGGCTAAGGTGGCAGCGTTTGTCGAGTCCTGGCCCCAACCCCTCGCCGGTGTCCAAGGCCACACTTGGGAAGCACTCCCCCAACTCCTGCCCACGGCCGGCCTAGTGGTGAACACAACACCTTTGGGGATGGGTGCGGCGCGGGATGCCTCGCCCCTCTCCTGGGAGGACTTGCAAGCCTTGCCAGCGAGTGTTCTGGTCTATGACTTGATCTACACTCCTCGGCCCACGCGACTGCTCCAGATGGCCGCCCAGTTGGGCCTTGAAACCCAGGATGGCCTGGCCATGTTGGTGGGACAGGGAGCCGAAGCCCTGGAGATTTGGCTCGGCCGGCCGGCCCCGGTGGCGGTGATGACAGCAGCCCTCGAAACCCATTTGGCCCAAGCTATCTAACCCAGGCCCAGGCTCGGCAATCCCACGAGACTTGGCTGCTTTAGGGTAAGCCTGTAGCAATCAGGGCATCTCAAAGGCTGACGATCCACGGGCAACCCGCGCCTAGAAACTGAGGCCCAACTGCACACCCAGGAAGGCATGGACAACAGCCAGAACCAGGGTCGCTGACCCCAGGTAGGCATGCAGGGTGCGGGTCGCGACCTTGTCGCCCCAAAATCCTCCCAGAGACAGGAGGGCATTGCCCGTCAAGCCCAGCAGCACCAAAGAACCCGTCCAGAAGTGGGGGCTTTCCAGAATCGGCTGATCCTGCATCACCAAGGAGAGCAGGCCGCCGGTATACCCAGAGGCCAGGAACACGTAGAGCAGGGGAGCTAACTTGCGGTGATCGGCAGCCTTCTTGGCGGCGGTTTCCTCATCCTTGCCGCGCAGGAGTCGAGACTGCCAGCCCGCCACGCCAATAAAGGTTCCCATCACAAAGATCACGATCCCCATCATCACAGGGTGGCCCCAGTGGACAATCGGTTCGGGCGTGTTGAGGGTCTTGAAAAAATCGGCGGCCGGTTGGAGCAGAGCCTTCAGATCCATGGGGTGTTCTCGTCAGATGGATGCGCGGGACATTGTGTGACAAGCCTAGCGCCCGCCGGCCGGCCGTGGCGTGACCTGGACTACACCCCCGGTGCAGCCGCCCCCAGCCCCCCCCAGGCCGTGAGCCCCACTCCTCCAAGCAGCAGAGTGGCGCCTCCCAAAACCGCCGGCCCCGGCTGTTCCCCGAACCACCACAGGCCCAAGAGACTGGCCAGCAGGGGTTCGCCCAAGACTGCCAGGGTGACAAAGGTCGGCGAAAAGGTTTGCAGGGCACTGTTGAGGCAGGTATGGCCAATTAATTGCGGCCCCACTGCCAGCAGCCCCATCCACAGGTAGACCGCCGCTGGATAGGCCCCTAGGCCGGGTTGTTGCCAAAGTGCCAGGGGTAGCAACAGCAGGGCTGCCGTCCCATAGGCCCAGAGGCTGTAGGTCGTCACCCCGGCGCCGCGCTGTTGGGCCACCTGCCCCAGAACAAAATACCCACTCACGGCCCACGCACCCCCCAGGGCCAAACCATTGCCGAGCAGGTCGTCCCGGCCGGCCGGCCCTAGGTCACCCAGCCCCACCAGCAGTGCCCCCACCAGGGCCAGGCCCAACCCCAGGAGAGCCAACCGGGAGACGCGCCGCCCCCACAAACGCCACTCCAGCAGCAACACCCACAGAGGCGTTGTGGTCACCAGGGTGGTGGAAGCGGCAATGGAGGTCAGGCCCAAGGAGGCATTCCAGACGGCAAAGTGCACCGCCAGGCAAAGGCCGGCCGCTAGGGCATAGGGCCGTGCCCGCACGGGTAATGCCGTACCCACTGCGGGCAACAACACCACCGTTGCCAACACCAGCCGGCCGGCCGCCAGCCCCAGACTCAGGCCCAGGGAACTGCCCCCTGCCGCGCCGTAGGCCAGTCGTACCAAGGGCGCTGCCGTCGCGACCACTGTGACCCCTAGGACGAGGGCCAAACTCGCCAGCCCCGGCCGGCCGCTAGGGTGATTCACGGCCAAGCAGGGCCAGACAGGTTTCCAGGGGTGCCCCTTCGAGCAAAGCCTCCACCAGGGTTTCGTAGGGTGTCCAGCGTTCCTTGAGAATGGCTTGGGCGCGCCGCAATGCCAAGCGCTCCCGGAGAACCTGCTGGGGCAGGGGCACGGCCGGCCGCAATTGGGCCATCAGGGCGCGCACCTGAGCCAGATCCCCGTCACCCCCCTGGGCATCGCCATAAACCAAGTGTTCTGCTGCAATACCCGCCAGCCACACCGTCGCATAGCGCTCCAGAGTAGAGGCGCTGAGGGATGCACCGGGTTCCAGCACCAAGCCCGTGAACCGCACCCCCGCCTCCCCCGCTGGATAGCCCCGCTTCCAGGCCGTCCAGGCATCTAGGGTATAGTCTTCCACCTCCACCCCCAGGGCATAGGCCACCAGCAAATGGCCTGCTTCGTGGGGGGAAACTCGGCGACGATGGGCCACTGACAGATTGCGCCACCGATCCAGCAGCAGCCGCGTCCCCTGCCCCGACCAGCCCAATTGATCCACCGTGGTCAACCCCAACAGCAGAAAGGCGGCTGAAGCAGTTGCCAGAGGCGAGAGGTGCAGCCAAGGCCCCACCAGGACTGCTAGAGTGAACCCAAAAACGACGACTGCTACCAGGTTGAGACTCTCGGTTGCCATGGATGCCGCGGGGGGAATGGTAGAGTGTTACGCTATGTGAATCTGCTTTCATTCTAGAGAGCGACCCAGGCTCGGAACACGAGGAGACGTGATGGCCGCCATTCTCGTCATTGAAGATGTGCAAACCGAAGCGGTTGTCCTGACAGGCTATTTGCGTCAGGCAGGCTTTCAGGTTGCCACCGCCACCAGCGCCGAAGAGGCCAAACAGGCGGTCAGTCAAGCCAAGTTCGACCTGATCTTGATGGATGTGGTGCTGCCGGGGGAGAGTGGCTACGAGTTCTGCCGCGCCCTCAAGAAAGACCCGGCTACGGCCAACATTCCGGTGATTTTCTGTTCCAGTAAGGCCAGTGAAATGGATCGGTTCTGGGGGATGAAGCAGGGCGCCGCCGCCTACCTGGTCAAGCCTGTGGATCAGACCGAACTCATTCAGACGGTGAAGGTGCTGACTGCCCGCGCCTGACAAAACCTACCTAGCGATGGAGAGTTGCGTTGCCCCAGCCAAGGGTAAAATCCCGGCCGGCCGGACTCTGGAGGAGCACACTCAGAAATGAGCGGGCCATCTGTTAATTCAGGTAACCTAGTGTGAATATTTGTGAATTGCTCTCATGTTCACGCGTTTGTCATTTTTATCGGGCGTCAGATAACGAAGCTCAGCGCCTTCGACTTCCTAGGGATCCAGGCCATTCGCCACCCGCATCCCAAGGTAACAAGAAGCTTAATATTGCGTAACAAATGTTGATTTTCTGCGGGAAATACTGATCTATTTCCACACAATTGTACATACTTACGTATTCCTGCCCATGTCAACTTGATGTCAACTTGTTTTGATTCTTGGCACCCTGTAATTGGGTAGGGAAAGTGAGGATGCTTACCTTTCTTAGCCCCGTTTGTGCTTTGAGATACATTCTGTTACACTACTTTGAGATACATTCTGTTGCACTACTTTGAGATACATTCTGTTGCACTAAATTTAACGGCCTTTCTGTAGGGAGTCCGAACGCCATGAGTCGCTTCAGCAGCCTAATTGATACCCTCCTCACCCATCGCCACCACGAAGCCACGGGGCGTTTGACCTTCCAATTAGGGGAGCGGCGCTGGTACTTCTATCTCATGTCGGGCCGACTTTGGTACGCCCAGACCAAAATCCACCGAGTGCGGCGCTGGCAGCGGCTCCTCCAGCAGTTTTGCCCGAGCGCCAAGTTGGATCTCAAGGTGGCATCCGGCAGCATGCCCAAGGAATATGCCCTGTTGCTGGCTGGAGTCCAGCAGGGTCGTCTGACGGTCAACCAGGCCCGCAGCGTCGTCTACACCCAGGTGCAGGAAGTGCTCTTCGATGCCCTGCACGCCGCCGGCCGGCCGGATGAAGAGGCCCCCTTGGCCAGTGAATGGCAAGCCTGTGGCGAAGCCTCCACCAAACTGGCCCTCTTTCAGATCGAGACGGCTCTACAAGCCGTTCAGGGGTTTAGTCAAACCTGGCAGACCACCGGGCTGGGGCATTATTCTCCCAACCTAGCTCCGGTGTTGGTGCAGCCCTACCACCTGCGGCCCCACGTCACCCCCGAAACCTACCAGACCCTCACCGACCTGCTGCGTGGCGAGCAATCCCTCTGGGAACTGGCAGCCCACACCGGCCGGCCAATCACGGCCATCGCCCAGTCTTTGGCCCATTTTGTCGAACAGGGTTACGTGGAGTTTCGGGAGATTCCCGACCTCTCTACCGCTGACCTGACCATTCCGCCCCAAGCCCTGGAAAAACCCCTGATCGCCTGCATCGACGACAGTCCCCTGGTGGGGCAGGCCCTCAGCCGGATGCTGGAACCCGCGGGCTATCGCGTCCTGGCCATCACCGACCCCCTGCGTGCTCCTTCCATCCTTTTGCAGCAGCGGCCGGCCGTGATCTTCCTGGATTTGATGATGCCCACGACCAACGGCTACGAACTCTGTTCCTTCCTGCGTAAAACCACCCTATTCAAAGACATCCCCATCGTCATCCTCACCGGCCAGAACGGCATGGTGGATCGGGTGCGGGCCAAGATGGCGGGGGCCACGGAGTTCATGACCAAACCACCGGAGGCCCACAAGGTGCTGACCCTCCTGGGGGAGTTACTGGAGTCCCCGACTGAGGTGCGGCCGGCCGCCGCGCCCGTGGCGGACAGCTCCCAGAAAAGCGGACTCTTCCAGGGATTCATGACGGCCTAAGGGGTTCAGAGGCACGGCTGGCCCGAACTCTCGGCCG
>JACYLR010000002.1 GCA_015272465.1 Gloeomargaritaceae cyanobacterium C42_A2020_066 | reverse complement strand
AACGTGGCTGCTGGGGCCAACCCCATTGCCCTGAAGCGAGGGATCGACAAGGCCACCAGCTTCGTGGTCGAGAAGATTGCCGCCCACGCCCGTCAGGTGGAAGATTCTAAGTCCATTGCCCAAGTCGCCGCGATCTCGGCTGGTAACGACGAGGAAGTCGGTCAAATGATCGCCGATGCCATGGACAAGGTGGGTAAGGAAGGTGTGATCTCCCTGGAAGAGGGGAAATCCACCAGCACCGAACTGGAAGTCACTGAGGGGATGCGCTTCGACAAAGGCTACATCTCCCCCTACTTCGCCACCGATGCGGAGCGGATGGAAGCAGTGATGGAAAGCGCCTACATCCTGCTCACCGATAAGAAGATTACCCTCGTGCAAGATCTAGTACCCGTGCTCGAGCAAGTGGCCCGGGCCGGCCGGCCGCTGGTGATCATCGCCGAGGACATCGAGAAGGAAGCACTGGCAACCCTAGTGGTCAACAAGCTACGGGGTGTGCTGAACGTGGCCGCCGTCAAGGCTCCTGGGTTCGGTGACCGGCGCAAGGCCATGCTCCAAGACATTGCCACCCTCACAGGCGGTCAAGTGATCTCGGAAGAAACCGGGGCCAAGCTGGATGCGGTCAAGCTGGATGCCCTGGGCAGCACCCGCCGGGTGACGATCACCAAGGATCACACCACGATCATCGCCGAAGGTAACGAAGCCGCCGTCAAGGCTCGCTGCGAGCAAATCCGCAAGCAGATTGACGAAACCGAGTCCTCCTACGACAAGGAAAAGCTGCAAGAGCGGCTGGCCAAGCTGGCGGGCGGTGTCGCCGTGATCAAAGTGGGTGCGGCAACCGAAACCGAAATGAAGGACAAGAAGCTGCGCCTGGAAGATGCCATCAACGCCACCAAGGCCGCGGTTGAAGAAGGCATCGTGCCTGGTGGTGGTACCACCCTGGCTCACCTGGTTCCCGAACTGGAAACCTGGGCGCAAACCAACCTCACCCACGAAGAACTGACCGGGGCGATGATCGTCTCCCGTGCCCTGTCCTCTCCCTTGAAGCGGATTGCCGAGAACGCAGGTCAAAACGGCGCAGTGGTCTCGGAACAGATTAAGGACAAGCCCTTCACCGTCGGTTACGATGCGGCCCAAGGCAAGTTCGTTGATCTGTTTGAGGCAGGAATCGTTGACCCGGCCAAGGTAACCCGTTCGGCTCTGCAAAATGCGGCATCCATTGCAGGTATGGTGCTGACCACGGAGTGCATCGTGGTGGATAAGCCCGAACCGAAGGATAAGGCTCCGGCAGCCCCCGGTGGCGGTGGTGACTTCGACTACTAAGGTTCACCCCAAGCCCAAGGGTCTGGCAGGCTAGCCCTTCTAAACCCTGAATAATCCAGAGAGCCACCCAGACGGGTGGCTTTTCTCTTCTTAATCTCTAGGAGGAGGCGACCTCAGCAGCCTCAATGAGGGCAGGAAATCCGGTCACCCGAGCTTGCCGCGGTTCCGCTGGCAACTCCTTCTCATTGCTCCCTACGCCGAGACTCGTGCACCGCATGGGATTCCTCAGGGATCTGCTTGTGGCTCCCACCCCTACTCCCGGCTGCCAGGAATTGGGCGGAAGGCGATAGGATCGGGGGCGACGACATTTATACTGTGGAGTCGCACCGTGGCCCTGGCACAGGAATGGGATTTGTCTGACCTCTACGCCAGTCTGGAGGACACCCGGCTGAGCGCTGATCTGGATGCACTCCAAGCCCAAGCCCAGGACTTTCGCCAGACCTATCGAGGCCAGGTTGCCTGCCTGACTCCTGCGGCCCTTGCCCAGGCATTCCAAGCGCTTGAACAGCTATGGGAGCGGGCTGGATACCTGTACGCTTTTCCGTCTCTGGTGTTCGCTGCTGACACCCGCAACACAGCGGCGCGAGAACTCCTGGATCGGGTGCAGGAAGCCGTCACGCAGATCGAGAATCAGGTACTGTTTTTCAACCTGGAAATTCAGCAACTGGCGGATGACCAACTCACAGCCCTCCAGCAGCACCCCACCCTTGCGAATTACCGCCACTACCTGAATCAGGCCCGCCTATTCAAGCCACACCAACTGTCAGAAGTTGTGGAACAGACCCGCAACCAGGACAGTCTCACGGGGCGCCAAGCCTTTATCCAGTTACGTTCCCTGCATCAGGGTGCCCTTGATTACCCACCCGTGACCATCCCGGAGGGCAAATCGGTCAATACGGAAGCTGAACTCGGTGCCCTGCTGTTCCACCCCGATGCAGAGGTACGCCACCAGGCTTATCAAGCCGTGCGGGGGGTGATGGCCCAACACAACCTCCTCTACGGATTCATCCTCAATACTGTGGCTCAGGATCACCGCCTGGAATGCCAGATGCGCCATTACGAGTCGACGCTGGACAAGCAATTACTGGCCGACGAAGTCCCTGAAGCCGTGTTCCGGGCAATCATGGCTGGCACTGAGGCCCGTTATGACCTGTTCCAGCGTTACTACCGCCTCAAGGGCAAGGCCCTCGGCCGGCCGGTTCGTACCTGCGATGTCTACGCCCCGTGGCCTCAGGCGGAACCCGTGGAGTTGACCCTCGACTACGATACCGGCGTTACCACCCTGCTGCGTGCCCTAGAAGCCTTTGATATCAACTATGCCCGGCGGGCTGAAGAGTTTTTCCTCAACAACTGGGTGGATGCCAGGGTGCGCCCCGGTAAGCGGGGGGGAGCTTTCTGTTCCTATACCCACGGTAAGCACAGCTACCTGCTGATGTCCTACACGAATGACTACAATTCCCTGTTCACCCTGGCCCACGAAATGGGGCATGGCCTTCACTTTGCCTGGATTGGGGATCGGCAGAGTTACTTGAACAGCCACCCGCCCATGGTACTGGCGGAAGTGGCTTCGACCTTCAATGAACTGTTGCTCCTGGATCACCTGCTGACTGATGCTCAGAATCAGCCCCAAGTGCGGCAAGCTCTCCTCACCCGCCAGTTGGAGGATCAACTCAATTTGCTTTTCCGCCAGAGCACGATCAGTCGTCTGGAGTTGGCGATTCACGAACGGGCGGCCCAGGGTAGCTTTGACCACACCTTTGTCAACCAAACCTGGCGGCAGCTCTACGAAACCCTGTGTGGGGAAGCCGTGGACGTTCTGCCTGAGCACGATGTGGATTGGGCGCGCATCGGTCACATTTTCTTCAAGCCCTTCTACTGTTACCAGTACACCGCCTCGAATATTGTCAGTCTGGCCTGCTACCAGCAGTATCGGGAGCACGGAAAAGCCTTTATCCCCGGCTACCTGGAGTTGCTAGGGACTGGCGGCAGTCAAAATCAGATTGAGGCACTACGGCAGCATGTAGGGGTTGATCTGGAGCGGCCGGCCGTGATTGAGCAAGCTTTGGGTACTATTGAGAACCTACTGGATCAACTGGAGGCATCCCTCGACTGAAGACGGGACTGGCTCACATAAACTAAAAACCCCGCTGGTGCGGGGCTGGAGGGTGGTCGCTTTCAGTTTTTGGGCCGTGGCTTTGAACTTGCGGGCGGCTTGTTGGCGGAGGCGGTGTTTGACTTGACCCTTGCGCTTGCCCGGCCGGCCGCGGCCATCGAGCTTCCATCCGGCGCCTTTCATGGCATACCTCCCTGAACGTACTCCTCTCACCACTATAGCAATGGTCAACACACATAAACTTCAGGAACATAGTGCCCATGTCTATTTTTCACTTTGGATAAACCTTGGGGTGCACGGGCGGAATGTTGCGCTGGCCCCAGAATGCTCGCCAGTACTTTTGAAGCTAGAGTTCATCCACCCTATCCAAAATCTGATTGTATAAAGCAGGAGACACTCTAAATTCCGATGTGGAAATCATTGCGTCCAACAACGGTTTAACTGCAACAATCAAACGCCTATATTTAGCCTCAACCAAAATACCCAGTAAACCGATAATCCTCAATCCCAATCGATTGGCTTCTTCTCGACCTCGACGCTCATCGATCAGGAGCAAGTCAGCCTTCAGCTCTAGGGCAAGCGTGATTGCCTCAGATTCACCGGGGTCTAACCTTACTTCGCTCCTAAGCCGTTCAAAAATGCCGAGACTTGTCATAGCTCTGACTTGCAGCCAGTCAGCAGATTGGGCTTCAAGTCCTCCAGGAACAGGGGGATATAAATCTGTAAGCTCCCGATATACGGCTTCAGGGATAATGACTTGATGATAAAGCTGAGGTAAAAGACTCAGATGTTGAATGGCAGCCAGGTTAGTCAATATAGATGTGTCACTAACGACAATCACAGTCTCCCCAACTCTTGCAAGTTCTTCAAGTCCAGTTCAAAATCTTCAACATTATAGGAGTAAATGGGGATATTGTGCTGCTTGAGAAGTTGGCGAAATGTATGGGGAGACATCTCTGCGAGTTGGCTTGCACAACCCAAGCTTAACCGACCGATTTGAAACAGGTGCAGTGCAATCTCTTGGCGGAATTCACTAGGAGAAAGCCGAGAAGCTTGCAGGATTTCATCGGGAATGATGACACTCATAGGATAACGGCCTCAGTAGGAGCAACATGTCCAGGCATACTTTTAAGCTAGATTGCCCCTATGACTCATACGGCTCTAACCATTCTCGCACTTACTTGTCGAGTGTCCTTGAGGTCAAGCCTATCGACCGACCTGCCTATGGTTGCCCGGCCGGCCCTAGGGCAGACAATCCAGGTAGGTCTCCATGTCCCAACTGCTGGTGGTGGCCAGGAACTTCTCCCACTCGTCCCGCTTATACCACATGAACAAGTCATACATTTCTCCGGGCAGGGCTGACCTGATCACCTCGTCTTCTGCCAGCCGCGCCAAGGCATCACCCAGATTCATGGGCAGCTTCCGCACCTGCTTACCAGCTTCCATCGCCTCGTAAATGTTGCGCTGCTCCGGCTCACCGGGATCCAACTGCCGCTGCAAACCATCATCAAATGCCTTGAGGAGGGCACCGGCCAACAGGTAGGGATTGACCATTGAATCCACAGCCCGATACTCAAACCGACCTGGAGCCGACACTCGCAGGGCGCAGGTACGGTTCTGATAGCCCCAATCCGCGTAGACCGGTGCCCAGAAGCCCATATCCCACAGCCGTCGATAGGAATTGACGGTCGAAGCGCCGAGGGCAGTGAGGCCGCCCAAGTGCTCCAAGACCCCGCCGATGCAGTGTAGACCCACGATTCCCGGCAAGCGGGGATTCCCCCCCGGTGTGGGCAGAAACTGATTCTCACCACCCTTCCGGTAGGTGAAGTTTGCGGGCATTCCCCCCAACATCTGCTGGCCCAGGGTATTCAGGGTATCTTCGCCAGCACGCCACAGAGACAAGTTATGGTGACAGCCGTTGGCGGAGACATCCATGAACGGCTTGGTCATGAAACAGGCGATCAGGTTAAACTCACGGGCCACCTGGGCGCAGATTTGGCGGTAGGTCGTCAGGCGGTCGCAGGTGCGCAGGGCCTCATCAAAGGTGAAGTTAAGCTCCAGTTGGCCAGGGGCATCCTCGTGGTCACCCTGGATCATGTCCAAACCCATGGCCCGACCATACTCAATCACCCGCAGAAAGACTGGGCGTAATTCTTCGAGTTGGTCGATGTGGTAGCAATTGGCCTTGGTGGCCCCCACGGGCTTGCCATCGACAGCCATGAGCGGCCGGCCGTCGGCACCCTTTTTTAGCCACATCATTTCCGGCTCGCAGCCGTGGCGCAAATGGAGGCCGTGATCCCGCTCGAACTGGGCATGGATGCGCTTCAGGTTGCCCCGACAGTCGGCGGTCAAAAAGGCCCCCGGATCAGCGGTCTCCTCCCGGTTGCGGAAACAGGTGCAAAAGACGCGTGCCACCCGTTTGTCCCAGGGCAATTGGCAAAAGGTCTCCGGATCGGGAATGGCCACCAATTCCGCCGCTTCGGGGCCATAGCCAATGTAGTTCCGGTGTCGATCCAGGTAGAGGTTGGCCATGGAGCCATAGACCAACTGGATGCCCCGCTCGGCAATGGTTTCCCAGTGATCCGCAGGGACACCCTTGCCGACAATCCGGCCCGTGACCGAGATGAACTGGTAGTAGATGTACTGAATGTCTAGTTGGTCAATCTGGTGGCGCACTTGCTGTACCAGGTCGGCGCGTCCGTCCTGGGCCACGTAGGCTTGTAGGTCGGTGAGGGTGTCAGTTGGGCTGAGCAGGCTGGTCACGGTGGCGTCTCTCCAGGGCAACAGCAGTCAAGCGGCTTCGACTGTTCATCTAACGCCACTTGTTATGACAAGTTTGTAGCTGATGATACGGGGCAGCTAGGCAAGGGGAAAGGGACGCCAGGGAATCCATGCTTGCCAGAGTTGAGCCAGGACACCCTCGGTGAGCAGATCGGTCAGAACCGCGTTGATCCGGGTCTGGAGTTCGCCATCGGCCGGCCGCAGGGCAATGGCAAAGGGAATCTGGCTGGGCACTGAAAAGGCGATCTCTAGGGCTGGGTCGTCCGCTGCTGCTGCCAGCAAGACCAATTCATCGTCGGAGACACCATCGACCTCACCCCGGCGCACCGCTGCCAGCATTTCGGGCAGTACCTGGTCACTGCCAGGGAAGGGCACCGCCGTTACGCCTGGCCAGCGCCGTACCAGTTCTAGATTGGTGCTATCGGCGAGGGCTGCCACCGGCCGGCCGGCCAAGTCCGCCACCGAGCGGATGCCGCTGTCTCGCCGCACCAGCACTGCCTCGTCAAAAATGCCGTAGGGCTGGGTGAAAATCACCCGTTGCTGCCGTTCCGGGGTGATCGCTTGATTGAACCAGACCACATCACACCGGCCGGCCAGCAGGCTGTCGTAGAAGGCTGCCATCGGCAGATTGAGCCAGTGGGGTTGGAGGTGGAGTCGTTCGCAGACGGCTCTGGCCACTGCCGGTTCGTAACCGTAGCGCTCATTCCCCTCAACCCAGGACATGGGGCGGGCATCAAAGTCACTGGCGCCAATGGTCAGAATTCCGGGGGTCAGCAGGGGCATACGCGCGGTAGGTAGGGAGAGTGGTTCAATTTCCCCCTACGGTAGTCACTCTCTCCCAGGGTGGCAAGCCTCCAGGTGAATACCAAGAGTCACCCGCTCCCAAAAACCGGGGAGCCATTAGAGATATTGAACTGCTGATGCATAGACGCAGATAGGTGTAGATAAGGTATTGCCCGTGTGAGCTATTCCCTTGTTGAGAGAAACACGTATTAAAGATGTGGCTATGCGAATACAGGAACTGAGATCAATGCAGATACCTTTGAAGGAAAAGGAGGGTTCATGGGCTGGAAGGTGCGATTCAGTGTCGAACTCTAAGGTTGAAGCCATCGATTGAGAATTGAGTTCTGTTAGAAACTATGGGTTTGGGTCGTGACAGATGCTGTGAGTTTCTGCTCGCCGAGTTACCAATTCACTCACAGGTGCAGTGCCCCAGCCAAGATTCCCTTATGCTCAGGGAAGCACTGACTTGAGTCACAGGGTGGCAGCCGATGTCTGGCCGGCTAATTGTTTTTGAAGGCATTGAAGGGGCTGGCAAAACCACCCAGATTCGCCATCTCCAAGCCCATCTGGAAACTTTGGGCTACCCGGTACTAACCACCTATGAGCCGGGGGGTACAGCCCTGGGCCAGCAGTTACGGGCCATGCTTCTCCACACCACTCAACCCCTCAGTGACTGCACCGAACTCCTGCTTTACGCCGCCGACCGGGCTGCCCATGTGGATCACGTCCTCCGGCCGGCCGTCACCCAGGGCCAGATTGTCCTCTGCGACCGCTACACCGACTCCACCCTGGCCTATCAGGGCTACGGTCGGGGGTTGGACTTGGCAACCATCACATCCCTAAACCAGATTGCCACGGCCGGCCTTGTCCCCGATCTCACCCTCTGGCTGGACATTCCTGTAGACGTGGGGTTTGCGCGCCTGCACAGCCGGGGTCGCCTGGATCGCGTGGAAGCGGCCGGCCGGGCGTTTCACGAACGGGTACGCCGGGGATATACGGCCCTCTGGCAGGCGGATCCCAGCTATCGCCAACGCCTAGAGGGTACCCTGCCTGAACTAGACTTGGCGGCGGCTATCTGGCAGGTTGTCCAGCCCCATCTCCCTCTTCCGCCCGCGGATAGCAACTAGATGCCGGAGCCGTCTAAAAATTCTTCAATGGCGCGGCTATCCAAGCGGCACTGGGCCAGGCGGGGCAACTCAGCATCGGCAAAACGGCCGGCCGCCACCGGTTGGGGTGTCCGCGCCGCTTTGAGTTCCGCCAACTCCTGTTCGAGAGCCTCCAGCCGATCCATCAAGGCACGGATAGCTTGAGCTTCCGAATCCGGTAAGCGACCGTGATCCAGGGGATCCGTCGGTTCATCCCGCCGCCGCACGATCCGACCCGGCACCCCCACCACCGTGCAATGGGAGGGCACGTCTCGCAGTACCACCGATCCTGCGCCAATCCGCACGTAGCTGCCGATCTCCAGATTGCCCAGAACCTTAGCTCCTGCACCGACCACCACATGTTCACCCAGGGAGGGATGTCGCTTGCCGTCGCCTTTCCCCGTTCCTCCCAGGGTGACCCCTTGGTAAATCAGGCAATAGTCGCCAATTACGGCGGTTTCACCAATCACCACACCCATGCCGTGGTCAATGAACACACCCATACCAATCTGGGCACCGGGGTGAATCTCCACCCCTGTCAGCCAGCGGGCAATGTGGGAAATCAAGCGGGGAACCAAGGGCAGGCCTAGGCGGTGCAGACTGTGGGCCAGGCGGTGAAAAACCAGGGCCTGAAAACCGGGGTAGCATAGCAAAACCTCCAGCCAGTTCCGGGCAGCAGGGTCGCGCTCAAAAATAATCCGGAAATCGGTGACTACGGTCTTGAGCACGGCACACTCCCTGGGGAGGGGAACGCTCTAATCACGTCGCTATGCTACCACTCCCCCACTCAGGCTTCCCAGGTGGGGTCTCCGTACAGGTGCAGCGTCCACAGCGGCCGGCCGGCCGGGACGGCAGTAATGCAGCTCCGGATGGGATCGCCGTCCTCCACATCCACGACGCAGGCCCAGCATGACCCCATGCGGCATCCTGTGGGGATTACCACCCCGGCCCGCTCGGCCACGGTCAGGAGGGATTCGCCGGGGGTGGCTGGGACGGTCACATCTTCTGGCAAGAAGCGGACTTCAACTGGAGGGTGCGGGAGCATAGACGGTCTCATCCTCTTGACGCCAGGCCGGATCGACCAGACACAGGAATTCAAGGATCTCCTGACCATCATTGTGCACAAACTGCACCGCCTGGGGAGGGATGTAGACTACATCACCGGGCTGAATCCGCTGCACCTCCTCGTTGATGTGCATCAGCCCCGTCCCCTTGAGAACGACGTACACCTCCGAGGTCACCAGGCTGTGGGGAACAGAGGTGCGGCCGGCCGGCAACCAAGCCCACGCCAGACTATAGCGCAGTGCCAGAGGATGCTTGTCCGGATGGATCAGTTCCCGCAGTTCGGTACCATCCCCCGCCACAAAAGGCACACAGTCCATCAGATGCCGAACCCACATAGCCATACCCCCACAACAAAAAGGGGCCGGATGGCCCCCGATTGGTCTCGATCAATCCCTAGCCTAGGCAGGAACCAAGGTATCCAGCGCCCGCTGCACCCAGTTCATGTGGCGGGTTTCGGAGCGGGTGATTTCATCAAACACCAGCGCCACATCCTCCCGGCCTTGCTGGCGAGCCAGCGCCGCAAAAGCAGGATAGGTCTTGGTGGCTTCGATGCTTTCCACTTCCAAAGCCGTCTCCAAAGCCCGCCGCAGGCCGCGGGGGTCGGAGGCAACTTTTTCCATTTCCGCTTCAATCGTGGCCACCAGCCGCTTGGCTTCCTGGGTTTCCGGGGTGTCCGTCACTTCCAGTTCACCGTAGAGCTTCTGCACCAGTTCGGCGTGCTCGCCCTCTTCCCGAGCAATCGCATCGAACATGGCCGCCACTTCGGGATGCCCAGACTGGCGAGCGATCTCGGCAAAAGTGGGATACATGCAGGTGTGCTCGTACAACTCGACCTCCACTGTGGAAGCCGCGTTCAAATCCGTTTGATCATGGTAGACAGCTTCCTGGAAGAAGCGATCAATGCCCATGAAATCTTCTTGATAGTGATGCAGACTCATGTAAAACTCCTAAGTCAATCACTCAACCGCCGTCAACCCTTACTGCTCTGCGAAGTAAGCGGCTGATAAGCATTATACGCAGGCCCCAGGATCATAGCTTTTCGTTTTGTTAAAACATGTAGTGAAGTATTAAACATCTCAGGAATGACCTAGCTCTTGTTAACTTTTATATCCGTTAAGGAATACATATCTAGAGATGCGCTAGCCAGTTTTCCACAGCCCGCAGGGGCTGCCAGGGGCCTGCCCCCAGGGGTTCGACCAGAATGGTATACATCCCCAGACGGTTGCCGACCAAGATATCGGTCAGGAGGCGGTCACCGATCATGCCTACCCGCTGAGGGGGCAGATCCATCTGGTTGAGCACTTGGCGCAGCTTCCGACGGGAGGGTTTGCCAGCGCCGGCCACATGGGGCAAGTCGAGGGCCAAGGCAATCTGGCGGACTCGCTCAAATTGAAGGTTGTTACTGACTAACCAAACTGGCCCCAATCGGCGAATTTCCTGAACCCAATGGTGACACTCTGGGGCGATCCTGCGGTGATGGAAGGGAACGAGGGTGTCATCGACATCCAGCACTAAACCCTTCAGGCCCTTCTCCCGCAGCAGTTCCAAGCTGAGTTGGGTCACTGGCCCCGGCAGCGCCAGATTCGGACGTAATAACTCACCCAAGAACACCAAGCACAGCCCGCCAAACGACTTTACCTAGGGTAGGCGATTCTGAACCGCTGAGCGGTAGGCAATTTCATCGAGACCGAATCCAGGTTCAGCTTGGGGGGGAACCCGCTCTGCCAGGGCAGCCAAACGTTCCTGAGGGGCTGGATGGGTGCTGAGAAATGAGGGGGGCGCCGGCCGGCCGGCGAGGCCACGCATGAAGTTAAGTAGACCAGAGGGGTCGTAGCCTGCGGCAAGTACATAACGCAATGCCCGTCGATCGGCATCCATCTCAGCCTCTCGACTGCGGGGGCGGCGCAGAGCCAACTCGAGGCCTAGCCCCGTGAGCCGATTAGAGTCCAGGCCGGCCGCGGTGGCAATGCCTTGGGCAACAGCCATTTGTTGCATCTGTTTCACCACATGGCGACCCGTAATGTGTCCAATTTCATGGCCGATAACCCCCGCCAGTTCAGCCTCATTGCGAACTTGCCCCAGCAAGCCGGTGGTGACATAGACAAAGCCCCCCATGGTCGCGAAGGCATTCACCTGGGGAGAACGAACCACTGTGAAGGTATAGGGGAGAGTCCGACTGGTGCCCGCCAACAAGCGCTCCCCCACTTGTGTCACATAGTCGGTTAAGACCGTATCTGGGTAGACGGCAAACTCCTGGCCGATCAGTTGGCGATGGATGGCTTGGCCAAGGCGCACCTCTTGAGCATCAGTCAGACTTGACCATTGATAGATTTCCACCCCCCGCCGCAGCAAGTCAGTCCAAGGCAGGGCAACACTCTTACCCGCCCAGAGACTTTCAGCCCCCAAAACCAAACAGCAGACAAGGGTAACCACGGCCCAGAAACGGCGACCTCGCCTAGGAAATACCCCAAAGCTTAGCCTTGACAACCGCATCGAGTTAGAGTGGCTACCATATCGAAATCTGTGTTGTCCCTTTGCCATGGCTCGCCTCACTGTCCTGTCTCCCAAGACGCCCCAGGTTGTTTCCCAGGTTCCCCCGCTAGCCCCTCGCCCCCGCCGCTCTCGTGAGGTCACGCTGGGGCTGGCCATCCATCTGGCCCTCCTTCTCCTAGGCATTGGGGCGGTGGCGCGCCTAATTCCCCATCTTCAGCAACAGCAAGTCCGCATCGAGAAACTCGACAGTGAAGTCGCCCAGGCCGAACATCGAGTGGGAACCCTACGCCATCGGTTCACCGCCAGTTTTGACCCACAACAGGCTGAGACGATGATGATGTCTGCAGCCCAACGCCTCTATCCGCACCAAAAGCGGATTGTTTGGCAGACCCGGCCGGCCGAAGCTTCCTCCATACCCTCCACCCACCATGAGTAACCCACTCCCCCCAGACCTGACCCCTGAGAATTACGTGGCTGTGGGTATCGCCACCTGCTTTGTCAAGGTGGAAGGGAAACTCCAAGCCTGTCAGGTGCTGGAACCGATTCCCTCCGCGGCACTAGCCGCCATCCTCCAGGGATCGCCGACCTCCTATTCGCACATCCAGGGTGTGACCCTAGGGGCACTCTTGACAGAGGGGGGAGTCCAATGGCCAGAGGGAGCGCCAAGCGGCATCCCTTGGGCAGACCAATTTGCTGAGCGGGCGGTGGCAGCAGCCCGCACCTACCGGCGACATACCCATCTCCAGGAACTTGTTCCCCTAGGAACCGTGCATACTGACTTGCATTTCAGTGTGGATCGCAAGCGCGTCCTCAACGCCCCCCGTCTCGTTTCAGAACAGGACAACGTCAAGCAGCATACTCACACCCACGAGCGCTTCTAGAGCCGCTAGGACTTACTCTGCGACCTCCACATCACCCTTTTCACCGACATCCCCATCCTCAACTTGGGAGAGGCGAATGTGATGGCGGCCCATGATGATTTGAAACTCGTCGCCCGGCTGAAGGTTCATTTGCCTGGTGTAGGCGGCGCCAATTAACAGGTTTCCGTTGGACTGAACCTTGACTCGGTAGGTGGCGCTACGTCCGCCCCGCCGACGGATCCCCTGCTTGCCCTTGCTGTCTAGATCGAGGCCGACCGCATCAATAAGGGCATTGCGGAATTGCATGAGATTGACCCGCTCACTGCCGCGCCGAGTAAGGCCCACATACCCACAGGCTTTGGCCTTTTCCTTTTCGGAGAGTGCACCGAGGGCTTTGAACTTCTCGAGTAGCGCTTCGCCCTTTAGGACATCCTGTTTTTTCTTAGGCATTGCAGAGGAAATAGAGAGGGTGTATCGCTATTCTAAGTCGAGTTGTATTAACGTCAATCCCAGACTCGAATAGAGTCGGACATGGCTCACCCCCCAACCCAAATGCCCACAGGAATTCCAGATGATCCGCATAGATTGATGATATGGCCTAATCCCTGTCGGTTTGGGCACAGACGCACTACTCAACTAGCGCCCCACCTCGGCGAAAATGCTTGCTAAAATTGGTTCAGCGCCCTGGTCGCGCAACCGTTGAGCTAGGGTTGCTCCGAGGGTCTCAGGCTCCGTGAGGGGGCCAGTGAGCTGGTCTTTCACCATGGCCTGACCATCCAAACTGAGGACAGCGCCCGTCAGGGTCAGTGCATTGTCCTCGATGTGAGTATGTACACCAATAGGCACCTGGCATCCCCCCTCCAAGGCTCGTAGGAAAGACCGCTCTGCAAGACACTGGGCGGCGGTGGGTGGATGGTGGATCACTTGGAGCAGGCCAAGTGTCGCCTGATCTTCAGTACGACACTCGATTCCCAACGCACCTTGGCCGACGGCATGGAGGGAAATTTCGGGGTCAATGATCTGATGGATGCGCGCGGCCATGCCTAGGCGCTGGAGGCCGGCCGCAGCCAAAATCAGGGCATCATATTCGCCCGCGTCGAGCTTCTGCAAGCGGGTGTTGAGGTTACCGCGCACGTCTTTGAATTGAAGATGAGGAAAGTGGTGGCGAAGTTGGGCCAGCCTCCGTAGAGAAGAGGTGCCAATCACTGTGCCCTCAGGGAGGGTTTCCAGTTGATAGCCTTGATAGTTGGTGTGGACAACGAGGGCATCAGCCGGATTCTCGCGCTCGGTCACTGCGCCGAGGGTGAGTCCAGGGGGCAGTTGAGTGGGTAGGTCTTTCAGGGAGTGAACAGCAAAGTCGATATCGGCCCCCAGAAGTCCCACCTCCAGTTCCTTGGTGAATAAACCTTTATCTCCAATTTTTGCCAGGGCGACATCAAGGATTTTGTCCCCCTGGGTGCTCATGGTCTGCACCTCGAAGGTATGACCTGGGTGGTGACTCTGAAGCTGGTCGCGCACCCAGTAGGTCTGTACCAGGGCGAGTTGGCTTTTCCGAGAGCCGATGCGGGTAACACCCTGGGGAGTTGTAGCCATAGGTTAGGAACTGAAAAGTCCGGTCTATCAGTTTAACCTGGCTTGTCAACTCGAGGTCGACTTTGGTTGACGGCGGCCGGCCGAGACGCCTAGGATAGTGGGGCTACTAGCGCCCTTAGTTCAGTTGGTAGAACGCAGGTCTCCAAAACCTGATGTCGAGGGTTCGAGTCCTTCAGGGCGCGTCAGCTATAGGTTCCCCAGAGGCACTGAGTCACTGGGGCGTGGGCTTAACCCAGGCTGTCCACTCTTGTCAGTCATCTCATGACGACCAACCCTCGGGATCAGGGGGTGGGCTGGGTCTCAGTCTCAGGCGCGGGTGGAGGCCACAGACCAACAATATGGGGTACGGGCCGCGGCTCATAGCTACTGACGACGCTCTTGCCCCGGTAGGCGAGGTCGGCACTGGCTCCCGAATCTAACATGACAGCGGTACGGAACCCAGCTAGGGCGAGGGCTTGTCCCAGAGCAGGGGAATCAACCCTCTGGGCGGAAATGCCAATCACCGGCCGGCCGGCGTGATCTACCCCCCAGAAGGCCCGATGGCGGTAGGCATCAAAACCAAATAGGTTTCCAAAGGATGCGTAGGGCTGACCAACCCCCTCTTTAACTAGCCAGGCAGAGGATACAAAGGCGTCTGTTACCTCTGGGAGTACCTGCTGTATGCCGGCCAGGGTATTGTGTTTGGCCGGATCGAAAGGCACAAACATGACCTTCTGGGGACTGATGAGCACCAACGGCCGGCCAGCGAGTTTGGGATTATCGCCATTGCCACCGGGAATAAACTGACCTGTAGCCTGACTGAGCACTGGGCCAATCATCACATTGGAATCCAGGGACTTGAGGGAGAAGAAGCCCCCGTCTACCGCGGCCACCAGCTTGGGATCACGCCCCTTAATCGCTGCCACAGCGTAGCGGGTATCCGCGTGAATTGTGGTTGCTTGGCCGCCACTGACCAACACCAAGTCGATATCATTAAGCCGGACTCGGGTTTTGGCCACGGGTGCAGTGAAATCCGTACCCCGAAAGGCGGTGGGCTGGGTCGGACCGCCCCAGGCGCTGTCGAGGATGGTTGCTAAACGGGACTGGCCGATCCGCTCAATGGCCAGCACATTTTTGGAAGCGCTAGCCAACTGCTCATCAGCATTGCGCATCGTCAGGGCCGCCAGGTAGCCTGCCTGTTGGACGGCTGCCATGACCCGGTCATCGTAATGGCCAACCGGGTAAGTGAAGTAGTGGATAGGGATGCCCAGTTGGGTCTCTAGGCGGGCTTTGGAATCCATCAGTTCCCGCTGGAGGGTCGCATCATCCACGGCCCGCAGGTCAGCGGGATGGGTGACACTGTGGGAGGCAATAGTCACCAAGGGATCCGCCGCCAGGGTTTTCAACTGATCCCAGGTCACGGTAGAGCGCCCTCCCACTTGACCGTCCACCTTGCCCGGAAAGATGGAAAACACACCGGGCATGTTGTACTTCTTCAGCAGCGGATAGACGTGCTCGTAATGGCCGACATACCCATCATCAAAGGTCAGTAACACCGGTTTGGCGGGTAAGGGCAACCCGGTTTTCAGGTGTACCACCAACTGATCCAAGCTAATGGCGGTGAAGCCATTATCCCTTAGCTTTTGGAGATGGCTCTCAAACTCGGCCGCAGTGATGTCGAAAAATACCTGCTTGTCGGTCAGGATGTCGTGATACATCAGAACCGGCACCTGGGCCAGCCGAGCGGGGGCGGCAATCTCCGGCCAGGGAGCAGACCGCAGAAACGGCGTGAGGTCGGGGCCTAGGTCAGCCGTAAAACTCACCGCATCAGGGGGCCGGCTGCCCACCCAGGTCAAGGCGGGGGTGAACAGACAATCCAGGGGGTTGAGGTCGAGGGCCGGCCGGCCGGTTGGGCAATCAGAGGGGACCTCTTGAACGGCTGTCGATTGGCCTGGCCAGCGGAACACGGGCCAGGTTGTGGGCCACCCAAAGGTGAGGGCCACCCCCGCCAGGCCACCGAGGACAATACCTCCCCCAATGGCAGCTAAGACTGCGGCCCGTTGGCTATGCGGTTTATCCACCGACCTCTTCCGTGTGCATACTCGATTACCTGTACCTTCCTGGATGGATAGGAGGTGCGTCAAGCCCTCAGGTGCTGTGCGCTACCGAAACGCCCCCAGGAAAAAAATAGGCATCCGCTGGGAAGCCTGAGGAGGCCGGCCGGCCGGCGCGGGCACCGGATGCTGGCGCAGGGTGAGGGGAATACTCATCAACCCCAGCAGAACCACAACGGCCGTGAGGCTCCAAATCACCCAGCGATTGGGCCGATATTGGCTGCGCTCAATTTGCCAGTAGACCTGGTTGTAGCGCCACGTCGCAACCAAAATCAGGGTAATGCCCGCTGCCGTGAGAGCAACCCCCAGGTTTTCGGAGTTCAGCCAGGGGTGGCCGGCCGGAAACTGCCGGGTGAGGCTGTACTGCAACTCGCGCAAAAATAGGCCAAACCGAGCAATCGCAAACCCCAAGCTCACCAGGGCGATGGAGGTGCGCAACCAGGCCAGATAGGTGCGTTCGTTCGCCTGATGCTCCTGTAAACGACCCGGGCGGTTACCGCGAGGCAAACGTCTGGCCATTCCAACCCCAATGGCTGGCCCGCACATCCCCAAATTCGATATAGATGCGGCCGGCCGGAACCCCCAGGGCATCGTGGAGATGGGTACACAGGGCTTGGCTCAGGGCGTGGGTCTGTTGGGGCGTCATCGCGCCAATGCTCTTAATTTCCAGATAGCAGGTTGGGCCGGCTTCCCCTGCGAAAGTCATCGGTAAACCCGTCAGGAGGAGAGTCATCACGTAGGATTCCGACTTGCCCAGTCCTGCCGCCAGGATACGAGAGAGTTCCCTGAGCAGGCTTTCCCCATCCGGCACCGCAGGTAGTGATGTCTGAAGCTTGAGCAGCGGCATGCCAGTTCCCTAGTCCTGACTGCGAACCCGCCCATCGGGCATGGTCGTGTTGTTCAATTTCACCTGGGTGAGGTTGGCCCCACTCACCTCAGCCTTGGCCAACACTGCGTCGGTGAGGTTAGCCCCGCGCAAATCTGCACGAGCCATATAAGCCTCGATCAGTTGGGCACCGGTGAGGTTAGCCTCCCGCAGCGAAGCGCGGCTCAAGTCAGCCTTGTTCAGTCGGGCCTGGAACAGGTTGGCGCGCCGCAGAGTCGCCTTGCCAAACTTGGCCTCCGTCAGCCCAGCGCTGGACAGATCGACCCCCGTTAAGTCCGCCTCCTGATAGTTGGCCCGCTCACTGGTTGCGCCCTTGAGACTGGCACTCTGGAGTTGGGTTTCACTCAGGTTTGTCTCCACAAGGACGGCCTTTTCCAAACAGGCCCCCGCCAGATTGGCCCCCGTCAGATCAGCCTCCCGTAGATTGGCACTTCGGAGATTAGCCCCCTGGAGATTGGCCAGCCGTAGATCAGCCCCAGATAAATTAGCCTCACTCAGGTCTGCATTCTGGAGGTCGGCGCGCCGGAGGTTGGCCCCTTCGTAGATGCGGGGTTCGAGGCGCAGGTTAGCCCCCCGCAGGCAAGCCCCTCGCAGGTTAGCCCCCCCCAAATCAATGCCGCGCATATCCGCGTTGATTAAATTGGCATCCAACAGGCTGGCAAAGGCGGCCTTGGAGCGCCGTAAATCTGCTTCGTAGAGCACTGCACCGTGTAGGCTGGCGTCACTCAGCTCGGTGACGCTCAAATCCGCCTGGGTGAGGTAGGCCCCACTCAGGTCTGCTTTCATGAGGTTGGCGGATCGCAGGTTAACCCGGCTGAGGTAGGCAAATACCAGGTCTGCCCCATAGAGGTCGCAGCGGGAAAGATCGACACCAATCAGGTCGGCCTGCCGGAGTTTGGCTCCCCGCAGGGTTTCCCCTGAGAAGTTCGACTCGCCCTCGGCATAGCGTTTGAGTAGGGCTTCCACATTCATGGCGTATACCTCCTCAGCGGGCTGGGGGATCCGAGGTCGTCAGTCGTTGCCGGTCGGCAGCCTCCAGTCGGCCCAAAATATCCATGAAGCGGCCGGCCACCCCCTGAATATGACTGACAAAGCCGCGCAGGGTCTGGTACTTGAGGTTGAGATGCTCGCTGTTGTCGATGTATTGCAGGCGCTGCTCAAGGGCGTCCTCCAAGTCATGGAAGGTGGTTTCCATGTAGGTAACCACGTGGCTGGAGGCGGTTTCCACCAACTGCTTGATGTCCCCCTCCATGTAGAGTTCGTACTTGAGTAAGTCGCTGATTCGGGCACCGGGCGGAACCACAGGGCCAGCAGCTAGGGCAGGCGGCGGCGATTGGCTCGGCAGTGCCTGGCCGACCATCGCCGGGGCATCGACGATTGGCGCCTCCGGGGGGATGTCCTCCGGATCATCCTCAGCTTCCAATTCCGGCGGCGGCAGAATGCTTTCGACCCAGGTGGGGCCACCTGTGGAGTTTTCGGCGGCGGAGGTGAGTTGGGCAAAGACTGGAGCAAGGGCCTCGACCGTCACCCCCTCGGCTTGGATGTACTCATCGGCCTCATCCAGCCCCTGAGCAATGGCGATCAATCGACCTTCGAGATCAATTGCCCCACTAAAGGTCATCAGGGTGCGCCGCAGCAGATCATCCAGTTCTAGGCTGGTGAGGGTACTCCAAAAGTGATCCCCCCCGACCAGTTCGGGCTGAAGGGCTTGGAGCAGCAGAATCTTGACCCGTAGGGGATTGGTCTGGCTGATAATTGCCTGGCGAACCGAAAATAAATCCTTGGGTAGGCGGGCACAAATCCCTCCAGAGGCTCCAACCTCTAGGGGAGCTGAGTTTTCCTCAGCGTAGAGGCCCGCCAGGTTTTGGAGAATGGTGTTGGCGACCTCGGTGTACTCCCCAGGTTTATTGATGGTTTGCAGGATAGCCGCTAGAGCTTGGCGCAACACATCCAACGAAGGCCACAGGTGCAGTACCTGCCGCAAGAGTTCGGGCGTACTGTGCCGACTCAACTGATCTTTGTCATTTTCCCAGCGGTTATGGGCCAGGCAAAAAAGGACTTTCTTGATGCGCGCTGCCTTGGGCGCTTGTTCAAGCTGATGGGCGGTGGCATCGAAGGTAGAGGTAACGGCAACCATGGGGGTTGGACCGGGCGGGGAGCCATAAGTGCATCAAGCATACTCTAACAGGCCGGGCTGGCCAGTACCCCACATCACATCCCCGGCCGGCCGAGGTTGGCTAGGCTACCGCAGGTTCGGCGCAGTTTAGGGCGATGGGGAATACTGCCGCAGCCATTGTTCGAGGCCCTGGGCCAGGGTCTGGGCCAGTTGGGTTTGGGCCTGGGGGTCGGTGATCCATTCAAATTCCTGGGGATTAATCATGAAGCCCAGTTCCAGGAGCACAGCGGGACAGACTGTGGGCCGCGCCAGGGCAAGGTTG
>JACYLR010000045.1 GCA_015272465.1 Gloeomargaritaceae cyanobacterium C42_A2020_066 | reverse complement strand
AATGCATCTCTAGACTCGGCCTAAAGAAGCTTTCACTACTTATTTACTACTACCAGAAATGAATATAATCTAATTGGATTGTGCTATTTAAGCCGTAATGCTATAACTCGTGGAAATCGGAACTTTCTTCTGCGAGTTTCCAGTCATCTCTACGATGAACTGACTGAATAATAGTTCCAGAGAGATAACACGCTTCATTCCAGGATTACCCCATCACCTCCAGGAGAACCTTCATGAAGGGCAGTCGGATTACTTCATTGTTAGTGACTGGACTTGGATTGGCCTCCCTGAGTGGTCAATCGGTTCTCCCTCCAGCCTTTGCCCAGTCAGCCACAGTCATTCCGGGGAAACAGTGTATCTACAATAATGGTGCTTTTTCCTTAAAGGTAGAGTGGTATGACCCCGGTATAGTCGTTTTTAAGGGTAAAAGTCCAGCAGAATATACTGACTGGTCAAAGTATGAAATTACTGGAAGACCTGTTGAGATCAAGGACAATGTCACCCTAGGGGTCAGCTCTTGTACTGAAGGGGCTAATCGCGTCGCAGTTGTGAGGATTGTTGGCCACAAAATTGCCAATAATGCAATCACAATTGCGGCCGGTACTGGCACTGGCATCGTCACTGGTGTTGCTGGTGCTTTCGCCTGTGTTGGAACGGGTGGAGCAGCCTGTCCGGCCGCTGCCGCCGCTGTTGGAGCCGCAGCCCCAGGAGTTGTTTCAGTCGTGACAAGTGCATTGCCTGATGTCCAAGAGATCGCGTACATTGGCTCGCCCGGGACGAGAAACTATGTAGACTTGTCTGGCACGATTTGGCAGGTGGGTGTTGCCAATAACATACCTCTAACTGACAGTCGTGGATTTAGCCGAGTTGCGACATTCTTCACGGGTGGAGATCCTGGCCCAAAAAGCATCAGCTTTAGTAATCAAGCTGGTTATGTGGCTGAAATGACAGTGATCTATTCCCAAAAAATGCCCCTACCGGGTTTCCCGCCTGGCCCTTCCGTTCCTATAGTGGATTTCCCCATTTTCAAAAGTTCGGGGAAAATCTCTGTTGGGCGCACAGTTCATATTGATGTGCCATTGGCAATCAACAATCAACCCATTACGGTCATCATTGAAGGAGTAGCCACGGTCAAATCACGAGTTTTCCAAACAACTGTTCCCGCCAATTTCTCCGGCAACAGATGTTACAAGGCGTATGGAACCATTTTTGACCCCCAAGGTAGCACTTGTTAGGGCTGATACCCGAAAATGCTGCCCAACTTAGGGGAGGTAGGGGGCTAGGAGCGGACGAAGTTTCTCAATCGTTGCGGGAGGCACCCGATCCAGGGGGGTCATGATGGCGTGTTTCAGGGCGCGGTGAGCTTTGGAGGGCGGCGGGGCTGCACCCAGGCGCTCTACAGTAGCAGCGATCACGTCCTGGGCATGGGCAACGTTGCGGTGCAGGTTCTCGAGAACCATCTCAACGGACACGCTCGCGTGATCCGGGTGCCAGCAATCGTAATCCGTTGCTAGCGCTAGGGTGGCGTAGGCAATTTCGGCCTCTCGCGCCAGCTTGGCTTCGGGCAGGTTGGTCATCCCGATTACCGTGGCCCCCCACTGGCGATAGAGTTTTGACTCGGCCAGGGTGGAGAAGGCCGGCCCTTCCATGCACACGTAGGTGCCCTGCCGGTGAAGGGTGACCTCAGGCAGGTTGAGGCTGGCAATGGTATCGGCGAGGAGGGCAGCCAGGTTGGGACACACGGGGTGTTCGAAGGTGATGTGAGCGACAATGCCCTCCCCAAAAAAGGTGGACGGCCGGCCGCGGGTACGGTCGATAAACTGATCGACA
>JACYLR010000178.1 GCA_015272465.1 Gloeomargaritaceae cyanobacterium C42_A2020_066 | reverse complement strand
AGCTTACGCTTTTTTGATTCTGATACCCCGTCTGCTTGCAGCGGGGTAGTTCATTATCTACAAACCAGAAGCATCCAGGAAATGGAGGTAACTCGTTCTCGGCTCAATGAAAATATCCGCGACTGTTGCGCTGCGGTCGGCATTCAAATCTTTGCGCCTAGCTATGAAGCAGATCCGGTGCGCTATGGGCCTTCAGCGCAAAGGCACAACCCCTGGCGAAGTGCTCTCAGCAGTAAAAATGCTTCCGACCAACGGCCGGCCGCAGAAGGCGTAGGGACGAGGCGGGATTCTGAACCATCGGGATGACAGGATTTGAACCTGCGGCCCCCTCGTCCCGAACGAGGTGCTCACCATCGGCTATACAGAGCTTAGAGGTTAATTGTTTGATTTAGCGTGACCAAATCGTGACCGGCAGGCTTTTTAGGGCTATGCCCCTGATGGGTAATAAATCCGCTTGAAGGGGTGACGACGGTAGCGGCGGTAAACATCAAAGTCGCTGTCCAGTGTAATTACCTCTGGAATATCTAGGCGCTCGGAGACTGCTACCAGGGAGAGATCGGCAAAGTCACCCGGTAGGTCGCGGTACAGTCCGATTAGCTCAGCCACACGATTAAAGTCGGACTGGGCTAGGTTCTCTCGTTGCCACAGTCCCTGGGCTATGTGCTCTGCAAACTTTACCTGAACACGGTAGTCCGATCTCAGGTAGTGCATAGCCTCAGTGATACAGGGGTCGATAGTTACCGGCTGTCCAGTGTAGGCAACTAGGAACCCCCGTATTGAGTGGTGGTATCTATCCCTAGTGTTGTAGTACGCAATCAGGGGGCCAGCATCTATCAGGGCAAAGGCTGGCAGGGTCATTCCCTCTGGCGACTATCGTTGCGTTCCTCCCAGTGGGAGTGTAGAGACGCTTTACGGGCGAGGCGCTCAGAGTCATCTGGGCCACCCTCAAGGAAGATTTCCCCAGCCAAGGCGAGGCGCTCTGCCATAGTGAGCCGCTTGGGCGGGGCAGGGTGCTCAGGATCGGAATGTGGCTGGAGTTTAGGGGTTAACATGACTGCCCAGCGCTACGGCTCCTTACGCTGAGGCTACCATACACGCCTGGTGGGTTGTATTCTCCCACGTTTCCCTTTACCCCACACCACATTGCCCCATAGCGCCCCTCTACACCCCACCCCATGCGTTCTCACACTGGGCAGCCCAACGCCGCTAACGGGTATTCTGGGTGGACACTAATAGCATGGGGATAGTACAGGACTGGGCCACCTAGCGAGCAATGATCACAGCCGTTATTTCGGGTATCGCCCAGGGCCTGATTCAGGGAACTGTAGGCGACCCTATCCCCCAGCGCCGGGTTAGGCCGTACCGCTCCCCGTTTGTTTTCAAGAAAGCCCGTTTTGGTTGCCGTGACCCCCATCCCCGGATTGGGTTGCGCCGTTGGGCAGCGGTACGCAAAAAATTACTCGGTATGCGAAAAGTTGGAAAACGCCCAGTGATTAAAATCACATCCCCATTTTCTGAGGATTGACGAAAAGCGGCCCGCTACTAATCTTTTATGCACGATGGGTAATCAGGAATTGATTACCACCACCCCCAGTGTTTTTTTATGGCCGGCCCTAACACATTCTTTCACCGGAGAAACTGAAATGAACCTACGTCCAGCCTCTGAGATTCTGAATGACCTTGCACGGCCTATCCCCGGCGAATACCTCTCTAAGCGGCAGCAGGGCGGCCAAACTCTAACATACGTTGCCTGACATCATGCCGTGGAAATCTTGGATGAAAAATGCCCTGGATGGGGATGGGAAGTCAAGTCTGGGGCGAACCCTCCGATGGTTATCATCCTCTAACCCGCGTAATCTGCCCCGC
>JACYLR010000202.1 GCA_015272465.1 Gloeomargaritaceae cyanobacterium C42_A2020_066 | reverse complement strand
GGAGGAGATGCAGCTCAGCGGGGAGAGCATCTAGCGCTTCTAAAAGGGAGTCTTGAAGGGGGAGATTCACGGCTCAACCCCCTCAACCTGCATCCGCCAGAGATGTTTATCGAGCAATCGACTCGCCTGCGGATTCCAATCCGAATTGAGCAGTTCTAGTCCCCAGTTCGGGTGAGGGAGGGGCGAGGGCGTCCCCGCTAGGGGGTAGCGCGAACGGACTTGTGGTTTGGTAGATTCCATGTTTTAATTGATGTAGAAAGTTTTCATCATCACCCCAGAGAGTTGGCACTCACTGGGGTTTTTCGCACGAAAAGCGGCGCTTAGACTAGAAGCGTTACTTGCCAACGAACTGGTGGACTTAAGGCGTTAGCTTGCTTTTCTGCTGCGATTGCTGGGTAAACTCGCCAGAAAATTATCGATCGCTCTTTGATGGGCTGGCGTTATCCCACCGTTCGCTAGGAAATCTTGAATCAGGTCGAGATTGTAGGCGTACCCTCGAACGCCGGGAGCGTTGGAAAAGTGAACCCCCTCGATCAATTTTCCTTTGAGTCTGAGATCACGAAACGCGTGGGCGGATACCCCCGTTGCGGCGGCGATTTTTGATGAACTCAACCATCTGGTTTGCATCGGATTAACGACTCGCTACTACTCCTCAACCCTAGCGAACTGGCGAATCGCTACGCAAAAGTGCAAAATGACTTTAAGAGAAGGTTAAGGGTCAAGGGGCCATGCTGGGCGCTGGTGCTTCGTATTGATGGCGGTGCCCTGAACCCACTTGTTACATGACAGCAAAAGCTCGCCGTCATGTTTTCTTCGATTCGCAAAGTCGGATTGTCGCCGAATGGCGGTGATATAAGTCGCCCATTCGGGTTCGATCCTCCAGTACCTCGACCTACCCACCACGGGTACTTTACCCTCCGTTTTGCTGGCCCCTAACCAGAGACATCGAATCCAATAGCCCTCGCCCCACCGGGAATCTGTAAAACTTCGGATAATCTCCCTAGGGGTCAAATCTGACTGCTTCCTCTGCCCCTTCACGGGTTCAGGTTCCGTATCCTCCCCGCTTCTAAGTAACTTGCTCACTCTCCTGAGCTTGGCTAGATAATCTTTGGCCGTACCCCTTAATTCTTGTGCCGTTACTCCCATCTTCTCCGGTTCATCAGAGAAGGCATCCAACGTAAGTATATCGACGTGATCGGCGATGATTTGAGCGAAAACGTCAACTCCAGAGGATATACCCTCCCCCTTGGATGACTCTACCTTGCCTTTCTCGATGTCATAATTTAATCCCGCCTCTATGTAAGAGAAATGGGCATGAAGTATTCTTATGAGAGCCAAGTAAGATTCTGCATCCAGTTCTATCCCTTTCGCAACAATCTCCGGGAGTAGAGTCAATGGGTTTTCACTAACCAATCGGGTTTTGTATTTCAGGAACTGGGCCAAGTACTGAAACCGATAATCGATGTTCTGAAGATGTTGTCTCTGGTGAGGTGTGACAGGTTTTTTGGGTTGAACCCTGCCGAACATTCCACTAATAAAACGCTCGTACTCCCCGGTTTGCATTAAAACTCCGGGACTCCCCGCCGCTCGATGACGCCCGCATAGCGCCGCAGGATTATTTCGGCTGAGTTCCCCACCCAGCGAGCAATCAAAACAGGGCTGATTCCTCGCTCCAGGCAAGACGTGATGAAAGTATCTCGGACGCAATATGGCTCCCTGTAACGCACACCCTGAGACCCCAGAATGGGCCTCCAGTGCCGGGTAACAAAGTTCCCCCAGTTGATGACCCCCCCGGTGCGGGGGGAGCGGAAAAGTAACTCGTCGGGGGCCGGGGACTCAGGGCGTACTGATGAAAGTAGGCCCCGGAGTTGCGGGTTAACCGGGAAATCACGCCCCGTTTGCGTCTTCAGCCCGTCCTGCAAGACAACTCCCCGCGGGGTGCTCACTGCATCGCGCCGAAAACTCAAGACATTCTTACCAGGGCGGACATCTCCCCATTGAACCGCTACCGCTTCTGAAGGGCGACAGCCTGTTAAAAACAGAAACTCGACCAGGGGGGCATACCGAGACGAGAATGCACTCGTGCGGAACCCCGCCAGAATGGCGTCCCGCTCCGAGGGAGTAAAGGGATCGGGTTGATGTCCCTCACCTACCCCTTTGGGCACCCGGATGGTTTTGACAACCCCCGCCAGAGGGTTGTCAGGGATAAGCCCTTCGCTTACAGCCCAGTTCATGGCGGCGTTGAGCAGCATCAGGGTCTTTCTCGCCGCCCGAACGGGGTGGTGCTTTAGCAGGTGATCCCTGATTGCCCCCACGTCATGGCAGGAGTTCGTGGGAAGCGCTGCAATTCTCGCCCGAATCTGCCGGTAGTCAATTTCTATGGTCGTTTCCCGTAGTTGGGGTCGCTTCTCTTCGGTAAACGCATCCCATATCTCTGCCAGTGTCGGCCCTGCCTGAACAGGCTCTGGGGCCACATCCCCGCCCGATACGGGGCGGTACCGATCCAGAGTCGTATCGAAGACTCCGAGGGCGAGATCACGTTCAATCTCAGCCACCCGGCCCGCTTGCCCCCGCCGGGTTAGGGGCGAATCGGGTAGGCCCGTTGATATGTAGTAGCGCTTCCCACCGTGGGAAACCCGTAACTGGAGCCGCCCATTACTGGAAAGAAAGGCGACTTGCCCCTTTGGAGTACGTGGCATGGGTCAAACACCTTACACCCGTTACACCAAACTTACACCACTTTTCCCGATAGATGGCTACGCTTCGCTATGGATTACACCCAACGCACAAGACAGGATAACTGTCAAGCGTTAATAGATAATCGCCTGAAGTGCCGTGTTTATGGGGTTATGGGCTATGCCAGGAGCCAGATTTGAACTGGCGACACGAGGATTTTCAGTCCTCTGCTCTACCGACTGAGCTATCCCGGCAACTTAGTGCAGAGCCGAAGCCATGCATTTTTGGGCTTTAACAGCCTAGCAGAATTTTGGAGTAATGTGACAAGGGGCGTCATACAGGCGGCAGATTCGGCCGGCCGCTTGGGTGTAGGTCTAGGAACCTGCTAAATTGTGGTATTGGATTCTACCCCTGCCCACTCCCGCTGCCAGTCATTGACTGGAGCTGGGAAATTGGCTACAAGGTGAAGGAAACCTACCCGTCCCAGGCTTACTGGTGACCGCAAGGAGCTTGACTAACCATGCAACAGGATGTGATGACGGCTATTGATTTCCAGAGTGACATCTATCGGGATGCCTACAGCCGCATCAACGCCATTGTGATTGAGGGAGAGCAGGAGGCAGCCGAGAACTACGTCCACCTCACCCAGCTCCTGGGCACCCATGCGGAGCGACTGCTGGAACTGTCCCGCATGGAAACCCGCCACAAAAAGGGGTTTGAAGCCTGTGGACGTAACCTCAAGGTTGAACCCGACATGGCATTTGCCCGCCGCTTCTTTTCAGGTTTACACCATAATTTCCAGGAAGCCTTGGCGGCCGGCCGGCTTGTCCCCTGCCTAGTCATCCAGTCCCTGATCATTGAGGCGTTTGCCATTGCCGCTTACAACATCTACATTCCAGTTGCCGATCCCTTTGCGCGGCGGATTACCGAGGGTGTGGTCAAGGACGAGTACCTCCATCTCAATTTTGGCCAAGCCTGGCTGAAGGCCAACTTTGAGACTGTCAAGGATGAGATTATCGAAGCTAATCGCCAAAACCTTCCCCTGGTGCGGCAGATGTTAGACCAGGTTGAAGCCGATGCAGCCTGTCTAGGGATGGAAAAGTCTGCGCTGATGGAAGACTTCGCCATTGCCTACAGTGATGCCCTGGAGGATATTGGCTTCAACAGTCGCGAGATCGTCCGTATGACAACAGCAGCTATGGCTGCTGTTTAGGGCTGGGGATTTATCCAGCCTATGTTTGGTCTGATTGGTCACCTTACCAGCTTGGATCACGCCCAGAACGTCGCCAACGACTTGGGCTATCCCGAATATGCGGAGCAGGGCCTTGACTTTTGGTGTATGGCTCCCCCCCAGATTGTGGATCAAATCCGGGTGCGGAGCGCCACCGGACAAGAGATCAACGGCGTCTACATTGAGTCCTGTTTCCTGCCGGAGATGCTGGCCCAGGGGCGTTATAAGGCGGCTACCCGTAAGGTGGTCAATGCCATGGCCCACGCCCAAAAACATGGCGTAGACATCACGGCCTTGGGCGGCTTTTCCTCCATCGTCTTCGAGAACTTCAACCTGCGCCAAGTCGAGCAAGTTCGCAATGTGCGATTGGATTTGGAGCGCTTCACCACCGGCAACACCCACACCGCCTACATCATTTGTCGGCAAGTTGAACAGGTCGCTCCTATGCTGGGCATTGATCTGGCCAAGGCAACCGTAGCGGTGTGCGGGGCAACCGGAGACATTGGCAGTGCGGTTTGCCGCTGGCTCAGTCAACGCACTGGTGTCACTGACCTACTGCTGGTGGCCCGGAATCAGCAGCGACTCACCGATCTGCAAGCAGAATTGGGCCAAGGTAAAGTTCTCCCCTTAGAGGAAGCCCTTCCCCTCGCCGACGTGGTGGTCTGGGTGGCAAGTATGCCCAAGGGAGTAGAGCTGGATGTGGCTATGCTCCGCCGGCCCTGCTTGCTGATCGATGGGGGCTACCCCAAAAACCTGGCAACCCAGATACAACAACGGGGTCTTTATGTCCTGCCAGGAGGCATTGTGGAACATAGCCTAGATATTGACTGGCAGATTATGAAGATCGTCAATTTTGATATCCCCCAGCGCCAGTTATTTGCCTGTTTTGCGGAGGCGATGATCCTGGAGTTTGAGCAGTGGCATACCAACTTCTCCTGGGGCAGAAACCTGATCACCTTGGAGCAGATGGACGAAATTGGCGCAGCTTCTGTAAAGCATGGGTTTGCACCACTGCTGCGGCCGGCCGGGTGATCTTTACCGCTGGTGACCCCAGTGACCGAGCCTTCGTGGTGGTCGAGGGGGAAGTCGAACTGACCCTTGGTGACAGCGTTCTCACTACGGTTGGGCCGGGGGGACTGATCGGAGAAATGTCCCTGATCGAGCAGACCCATCGCAGTGCCACAGCAACGACCAAAACAGACGTAAAAGTGGTGCCGATCACCCAGAAACGGTTTATGTACCTGGTGCAGGAAACCCCCTACTTCGCCATCACAGTCATGAAAATCATGGCTGAACGGCTTCGCACCATGAACGCGCGGGTCTAGGGCCGGCCAGCTTAGAAAGGAATGTCATCCACCGGGGGCGGTTCGGCCGGCCGACTGATGCTGGGGGGCTGCCCCAAAGCTGGGGGTTTAGGTGCGACAGTCGGTGGCGGCGGGGCCGGGGCTGCCATTGAGGGTGCGGCCACCAGCCCCTCGTCGGCAACTGTTACCCGATGCACGCGGGAAATGGTCAGCTCAGCCCGCTTTTCGCGAGTACCGCCGGGTCGCTCCACCAAGGGCATGCCCAGGCGACCCTCCAACAGCACCTGCTCCCCAGGGTGAAACTGGGACGATACCGCCTCCGCCAAACTGCCCCAGGCAATAGCTCGGAGTTGACCCGGCGGGTCTTCCGGGCGCAATCCTGGGACTTGTACGACCATTTCAGCCACGGCCGTATTGGTCTCTGAGGTATAGCGCAACTGAGGCTCTTGGATAATTTCGGCCACCAGCAGACAGGTATTCATGGCAAGTCACGGGGAACAAGGGACAACCACCCAGGATTTGTTACGCGCACTACAGTCTCTCATCCCAAGCCTGGGAGTAGAGTATATGCAATCTATCTCCCCCTGACCCACCTTGACATCCAAGGGGCCAACTCCCCAAAGTCTTTGCTCAAACGGGTGTGGGCCTAGGTCAATGTTCCCATGGATCGGGGTGCAGTCGCCCAAGGGCGAAAACCCTTTGCTAGTCCTCCCCGACAGCCAGCACCCTAGCCGTCCGCATGAGGGCCCTTTATGATAAGTGACTAAATTTGCTGACCGAGTTCCACTACTCCATCCTCACACCGCAGGTCATCTGAGCGGCAATGGTTAAGTCAATCCCTCCAGTCCTCAACGCTTCGACGCAATACGGATCAACAACCCGACCTATGAAGACTATTGCCCCCCCGTTTCGGGCAGTTCAGGAAATGGCCAGCCGGGGTCTGTCGGGACGGTTGACCGTCTATGACCCCCAAAATGCGGGGGTAGCTTGGCAACTCTACATGGGCGGAGACCGGCTGTACTACGCCAGCAGTACCCTGGGGCAAACCGACCGACTGGGTTATCTCCTCCCCCACTTGCGACCTGATCTCTCGCCCCCTGCCAGTTTTCCAGAGGGATTCGAGTACGACAGTGTTCGTCAGTGGTGCACACACTTGGCCCTCTCCGAACTGCGTACCCTGCTTACCCAACTCAGCCAAGAGGCGCTTGTCCACGCCCTGTCCATTCCCAAAGCAGACCTAGAGTTTCAGCGCAACCTCCAGCCCGATCCCATTCTAATTTCACCCCCTTGGCATGACTTGGCCGTTGCGGCCCGGCCGGCCATCCAGCAGTGGCAGCGTCTGCGCCCCCACATTTCTTCCCCCCTTGCCCGGCTGTACCTAGAGCCTCGTCAGATTGACGCCCTCTGTCATCGCTGGGAACAGGCCCGGGCCGAAACCCCAGAAGGCCGTTTCTTCCAGACCCAAAACCTGACCACTTGGATCCGGATCTTTGGTCAGCGGCCTTCCCTCTACGAGGCGGCCGGCCTGCTCCAGACGCCACCCCTCAACCTGGCGGTACAGGTTCAACCCTTGGTGGAAGCTGGTATCTTCACGGTTATTCCCTTTAGTGAGCAGCCACCGCCGCTCGCCGAAGTGACCGAAACCACAGAGCGGGCGGTCATTGCCTGTGTGGACGATAGCCGAGCTGTGCAGCGCCAAGTGCAGATGACCTTGGAGTTGGCGGGTTACGAAGTGGTGCCCATTTTGGAGCCAACTGAAGCCCTCACCACCCTTGTGCGCCGTAAGCCTCTTTTGATTCTGATGGACATCAACATGCCCGACATTGACGGGTATGAACTCTGTCGGATGCTGCGCCAGTCTAGGCAATTGCGCGAAGTGCCCATTATTATGTTGACGGGTCGAGACGGCCTTATTGATCGGCTGCGGGCGCAGTTGGTCGGGGCTACCTCTTACCTGACCAAACCCTTTGAGCCGACCCTGCTGCTGACGACGGTGCAGAAATTTACTGAGTCCCTCTCGGCACAGCCCTAACGCTTCTTCAGGCCCCCCAACACCATGAAAACAGTTCTTGTGGTCGAAGACGGCCGGGCTGAGCAGCAACTGATCGGTAGTCTCCTTGCCCAAGCGGGCTTTGATGTGGTGGTCTTTAGCTCGGCCGAGGCGGCCTGGCAATGGCTAGATAGCCACATCCCCAATCTGATTATTCTCGACATCATCATGCCTGGCCAAAGCGGCCTGGATCTGTGCCGCCTGATCCGGGCCACAGACAAGCTCCAGTCCGTGCCGATTGTTTTCTGTACGTCTAAGAACCAGGAGTTTGACCGCTTCTGGGCGTTGCGGCAGGGGGGGAATGCCTACATCACCAAGCCTTTTGCTCCCAAGGAACTGCTGGAAGCGGTTTACCAGTATCTCAAGTAACAACAGAGTCGGGAAAGCCTGCTTATGGTGATAGCAGGTGGGCTTGGGGGGCGCATGGCAGAGTACTTTGGGGTGGAGTTGGGGGGTGGGGTGCGGGTAGCCCTGTCGGTAGGCTCTGTGGAAGAAGTCCTGCAACTGCCGGCTCAGGAAATCTGTCCTATCCCTGGTGTGGCCAATTGGCTGTTGGGTATCTGCAACTACCACGGCCGGCCGTTGTGGGTGTTGCAACTGGCGCAGTTCTTGGAATTGCCGGTTCCCCCCACACCCCCGGAAACCTACACGGCTGTCCTGCTGCGAGATGCCCAGAATAATGCCCAGCGGCAAGTGGCGGGGGTGGTTTATCGCTTGGAGGGCATGGTCAACTTGGATAACTTTGCCCCTCTCCCGAACAATCTCTCGCCCCGGCTCCGCACGCTTTTTCAAGGATTGGCCCAGGTTGAGGAGCATCGCTGGGTTGTGCTCGAACCCGCTGGCCTATTTGCGACTCTCCAGCAGCCCCTGCTGGCCACGCTCTAGTCCTCAACCCGTTTGCTAGGCTACCCCCATGATTGACTCCCCGAATCCCACTCCGCCTCAGCCGGATGACCTCGGCCCAGAAGGCCGGCCGGCCGCCAAGCCTGCACCGGTGATGATCTACCGGGGACAGGTCTATTCCCCCCTAGAGGTAAAGGCCAGCGAAAACCCAGGGGATCCGGTCAGCCGCTATTTGCGCGCCAATGAACTCGCTGAAGCCGGTGATTTCAGTGGTGCGGCGGTGCTGTACCAGGAGGTCTACGAAATCGATCCGACTGGAGTTTACGGCTCCTATGCCCTGAAAGCCTTAGAAGCGCTCCAAGCCGTCAGCCCTCGCCTGTTGCCCCAAGCGGCTGAGTCTGCCCCTCCCCCCAGTCCGGCCGTTGCGGCGATACCTAGCCCAGAGATGGTCGATCCGCTGGCAGATACGGGGATCTCTCCCTTCCAGGGCCTCTACGATTTGCCCCTGCGCTCAAAACTGATCGGGCTGGTGGTCACCCAACTGCTGACCCTCTTTGCCCTAGGTGTGGTGGGCTTGGGCGGTACACCGGCCGGCCGGGACCCAACTCTCCCCAGCGACCCTGAAGCCCAAGAGGCACCGCTCCAACCCCAAACCCTCGGCCGAGCCGGTTTAATTCTCTGCATTGCCCTGCTTAACCTGGCCAGCCTGGCCCTCTTCTGGCAAAGCGTGAGTGTGCCGCTGCTGGCCCTCCACACCGCCATGACTCGCTTCCGGGAGGGACAGGCCAGCACCCGGGCCGCCGTGGCCCACCAGGATGAAATTGGCCAGATGGCCGTTGCCTTCAACACCCTGGCGGATCAGGTGGCTACTCACCAGGCATCCCTCGCCGACGAGGCCGGCCGCCAGAACCTGGAGGCACAACTCCAGCGACAGGAAAAGGAACAACTCCAGCAGGAAGTGATCAACCTGCTGTTGGAGATCGAGGGTGCCCAACGGGGGGATTTGACGGTACAAGCCCCGATTACGACAGGGGAGGTGGGTTCCATCGCCGACGCCTTCAACGCCACGATTGCCAGCCTGCGACAACTGGTGCTTCAGGTACGCACCGTCGCAGACCAGGTGGGGGAAGTCGCCACCCACAGTGAACACTCGGTGCAGCAGCTCTCCGCCGCCGCCACCGCCCAGGCCGCTGAAGTCGTGGACTCCTTAGCAGCGGTAGAGACGATTACGCACTCTATTGAAGAAGTCGCCGGGTCAGCCCAGGAAGCGGCCACTATCGCTCGCGAGGCTCTCCTAGCGGCCCAGAGTGGCGATGCGCGTATGGATCAGACGGTGGAGACCATCACTGCCATTCGGGGTACCGTGGCTGCCACAGCCAAAATGGTGAAGCGGCTCGCCGAATCTTCCCAAGAAATCTCCCAGATCGTCGGCATCATCTCTGGGATTTCCGAGAAAACCAACCTGCTTGCCTTTAATGCCTCGATTGAGGCGACACGGGCGGGGGAGCATGGCCAGGGATTCCGAGTGGTTGCCGATGAAGTTCGTCGCCTAGCCCAGCGGGTTACGGAAGCCACTAAGGACATCGAGCAACTGGTGACGAACATCCAGCAGGAAACGGCTCAAGTGCTCCAGGCCATGGAAGCCAGCACCAGCGAAGTGGTTGCCGGTACCCAGTTGGTGGCCCAGACCAAGGAAACCCTGCAAAACCTTGCGACCACCAGCCAACGGATCGACCAGTTTCTCCAGAGTATCTCCGCAAGCACCGTTTCCCAAACGACCAGTTCTCAGCAGGTACAGCACCAGATGGAAGATGTGGCGGCCATTGCCCGCACCACTGCTCAGGAGACCCAGGTGGTGGCAGCCTCTCTCCAGCAACTGGTGCAGGGGATCGCCCAACTGCAAACTTCCGTGTCCCGGTTCCGGCTAGAAAAATGAGTCTCGATGCCGCAGCCTTCGATGCCATTCTCCAGGAGACCCGCCAGAGCTTCCTAATCGAGGACTTGCCGGGCTACCTACAAGATCTACGGCAGAAACTCACCTCACCCCCCAACGCTCCACTCAACTATCGGGGCTTGCGCCAGACGGTTCACGCCATTAAGGGGGGAGCCAGCCTCGCCCTGTTTCCTGAAATGAGTCGATTGGCCAAGGTTCTGGAGGATCATCTGGACGGCGTGCTCAACGGCCGGCCGGCCCACGACCCCAGCCTGCGAGTGGCCCTCGAAGCCTTAGCTGAACGACTGGAACTGGCGGTTACCGAAGCGCCCGAAGTTCCCCTTGACGATGCTTTGTTAGCCCCCTTCGTGAGCCCGACCGCCGCCGGTAGCTCGATGACCTTGGGGAACCAACCCCTGGATGACATTCTCCAAGAAGTGCGCCACTGTTTCCTGGAGGAAGATGCGCCGGGCTATCTGCAAAGTCTTGTCCAGGGCGTACAGGCACTCTATCAGGGGCAGGCGGTGGACTACGAAAGCCTCCTGCGTGCCACCCACTCTCTCAAAGGCGGCGCTGGTTTGGCTCAGCTACCGGGGGCAGCCACCCTAGCCCATCACCTGGAAGATGTGCTCGAGGGTCTCCAGCGGCGAGCGATAGCCAACACGCCGCAGGTGTGCGAACTCTTACAACAGGGCGTCGAAGACCTCGCCCTGCTGATCAGTCAGGGAAAACACGCCCCTGATCTGCAAGCCGATCCCCAGTTGCTCCAAGCCCTAGGGGCGGTTCAGACATCAGTGCCCAACCTCGGCTCCAGTGCAACTGGGGGAACACCAGCGGCCGGCCCGAGCGGCAACGACCGTATGGTACGCAAAGCTCTGGAAACGGATTTGGAGGACTGTCTCCAGCGTCTTGACCGCCAGCTTGCCAGTGGCAGCCTAGAAGCCCTGGCGCGGGAAGCGGCCGAATTTCAGGAAATTGGGACTTTCCTGGGAGAAACCCTCGATTTGCCCTGGCTGGTGACTGCCGCCACTTCCCTGGAGGGCAGGTTGCAGCCGCCCGTGGCCGATCTGGCGACCCAGGTACAGGGCCTCGTCACTAGCCTCCGGCAGCAGCGCACGGCCTGGTTAACCCAATCGAGTGGCACTCAGTCCCCCAGCGTGCAGGCTCCACCTACCCCCGCGCCGACCCCGCATCCTGAGGCTCCAGCCCTGTTCCCTCAAGGCGCAACGGTCGAGGTGGTTGAGCCGAGCGCCGCGACCACTCCCCTGACCCAGGTGCGTCTACCTCTCAAACGCCTGGAACGCTTGACAACCACCACCGGGGAGCTACTCATCCGCTACGAGCGTCTGGCCTTAGAGCATCAGCAACTCAACCAGGCCAACCGCACCCTGCAATCCCTGGTGCAGCAACTCCTCCCTCTCCAAGAGCAGGTGCAGGCCCTCTACGATCAATGGGCGACTCGTCGTGATCTAACCCCTGCGAATGACGATGCCACCCTGGCCGAGTTTGATCTGCTGGAAATGGATCGCTACTCGGCCGGCCATACCCAACTCCAGTCTCTCCAGGAACTCTTACTCCGCATCCAGGAAGTGCGGGCCGACATCGACCTATCCCAGCGCAGTCTGGGGGATGACTTGGATTTGCTCCACCAGGATCTCGACCTGGTTTACGACGATCTCACACAAGCCCGCCTAGTGCCGTTTCGCACCCTAGCCCAGCGGTTTCTACCTCAAATCCAGGGTCTGAACCGCCGTTATGGGAAAGCCGTTCACCTGGAGATTCTGGGGGAAGAGGTGCTGGTGGATCAGGTGGTGTTGGAACAGTTGCAGACACCCCTCACCCATCTGCTCAACAATGCCTTTGACCATGGCATCGAGTCTCCAGAGGAACGCAAGCAGCGCCACAAGCCGATCCAGGCCCGGATTTCCCTCACGGCCCAAGCGGAGGATGACCAAGTGGTCATTACCCTTCGGGATGATGGCCGCGGGATTGACCTCGACCGAGTGTTGCACAAGGCGATCCAACAGGGTCTCTGCTCGCCCCAGACCCGCCGCCCCGAACTCACGGAGGCCGAAATTCTGGAGTGGATTTTCCGGCCTGGATTTTCCACAGCGGCTCAGGTGAGTGATCTGTCGGGTCGGGGGGTGGGGCTGGATGTGGTACGCACCCAGATTCGCAGCCTCCGGGGAACGCTTCGGGTTCAGACCGAGGCGAACCAGGGCACCTGTTTCACAATTACCCTCCCCCGTGGTCTAAGCCTCCTGCCCCTCCTCCTCTGTGCCCTAGGGCCGTTGCGGGTGGCCATTCCTGCGACGCGTGTCCTCGATGTCCTACCCCTGGTGGAACTGACCCCGACGGCCGGCCGGGTGGCGTGGCGGCAGCAGAGCCTATCCTATGCGTCCCTGAGCCAGTTACTGCCCTACCACCAGCCGGTGATCGGCCGGCCGGCCGTAGCCTTGGTGCTCGCTGGCCAGCAGGGGCCATTTGCGGTGGGCATTGATGCCATTCTGGGGGAGCGCCAACTGATCCTCAAACCCTTTGATGAGACCATTCCCGTTCCCCCCTACCTGAGCGGCTGTACCATTCTGGGGATGGGGGAAATGGTGCCCGTACTCCAGCCTGCGGCCCTAGAAGACCTGTTCCGGCCGGCCGCACCCCTTGTCCCGACTCCGGTTCCCGCTGATCTACCCCAAAAACCCACCGTTCTGATCGCCGAAGACTCGGTGGCCACCCGCCGCCTGCTCGAGCGTGTCCTGAGCCGTAGCCACTACACCGTAGTCAGTTGTGGGGATGGTCAAGAAGCCCTGGAAACCCTAGAGCGGCAGGCCGGCCGCTTTAGCCTGGTGATATCCGACATCGAAATGCCCCGCTTGGATGGCTTTAGCTTGTTGCAGCGGATTCGCAACTATCCCGACTGGTCCCATCTACCGGTGATTATGCTCACCTCCCGCACAGGAGAGCGCCACCGCCAGAAGGCCCTGAGCTTGGGGGCTAGTCTCTACCTAACCAAGCCCGTGATGCCCGACGTGCTTTTAGAGAAGGTTATGGAAGTCTTGCCCCCCGTCCTGGCGTGAACTCCATGAACCCAGTTTGGTCTAGGTTCCGGCGGCAGAAAGTCAGACAGTGCGGTACTTTTGGACACTTCTAGGGTTGCCAAGCCTGGAAGTTGGGTGTGCCTCAGCGGTGCTGCACAACCTGATTCCGGCCGGCCGTGCGGGCCTGCGTCGCCGCCTCCCAAGCTTCTTGCATCAGGGTTTGCCAGTGGGGTTTGTGATCAGGAGTAGCCAGGGTGCCCCCCACACTCACCGCGGCCTCCACCTGAAACTCCGATCCGAGGGTAATGGGGTAATCCACCACCCCTTGACGCAGACTGTCCCCCAAGGCTTGGGCGCGCTCGGGCGAAATTCCCGGCGTGACACAGACAAAACCGGCTTCACCAGAGCGGTAGAGATGACTGCCTGGCAGCGCGTGGCTCTGGAGGCGGCGCGCCACAATCTTCAAGACTTGTTCGGCAATACTGTTGCCGTGGGCAGCTTGGATCTCCGGTAAATTATCCAGCACCACCACCCAAAGACTCAGATATCGGTAGGAGAGTCCCGGCTCAAGCTCCGAGGGGACGGCCGGCCGCTCCCCCACCTGGAGCAATAGATTGGGCAGGGCAGCTTCCAATGCCTGAGGACTCAACACCCCCGTCAGGAGATCTGTGAGGGAGAGAGAGGCCAGCAGTTCATTCTGAACCCGCAGTTGCTGATTAGCCGCCAGCAGGGATTGGGTGAGATAGCGCAAGCGAAGACCCGCCCGCACCCGCGCCTGCAATTCCTTGGGGTTGATCGGTTTACTGATGAACTCATCCGCCCCCGTATCCAGCCCCATCACCCGGTCATCCACCGCCTCACGGGCCGTCAGCATCAAAAAATAGATGTGCTGGAGATGGGGATCAGACTTGACGCGCCGACAAAGATCAATCCCCGATACGCTGGGCATTGACCAGTCGCTGATCACCATGTCCGGAGGGGAGGCACAAATCTTCTGCCAGCCGGCCTCCCCGCCATCGGCGGTATCCACAATATAGTTTCCGCCCTCCTCCAGATACTGGGTGATCAACTCCCGCACCATCAAACTGTCATCAACGACCAAAATCGTCATGGTAAGGGTCGGATCGCTGAGCACCCCCACCGCTTGGGAACTGGTCATGGCACTGGCTTACCGGAGGACATCACCTAGAAGCTTAGCGAATCCCTCGACGAAAGCTGAACGAGGGTGAGTCTCCCTAAAATACCCAGATTTACGGATGCTTCGATCAGGCCAGAGTCCCTAAAGTGTTCATAGGAACTAAACCGCCTCACACCCCACGTCTGGTCAAGGATGAATGCGCTATGGACGGCCCTGAACTTCAGCAGCGATACCAGCAGGGACAGCGTGACTTCCGGGGCCTTGATCTAACCGGAGCCAGCTTAGCCCATGCCAACCTCACCGACATCGACTTAAGTGGAGCCATCTTGATTGGAGCCGATCTGGGACTGGCCACCCTGGAGCGGGCAGAAATGGTAGGCACTGAATTAAGTGGTGCCTGTCTGAGGGGCGCTCACCTCCAATGGGCAAATTTGGGAGGAGCCAGTTTGTGTGGGGCTGATCTGGCCTACACAGACCTGCGGGGCATTCACGCCATCAAGGCCATCTTCATGGGCACCAATCTGACTCAGGCGGATCTCCAGGAGGCTAACCTGGCTTGGGCTAATTTAGTGCGGGCAGATCTCCAGGGGGCCAACCTGGCCACTGCCAATCTCAATTGGGCGGATCTAACGGAGGTCACCCTGAGTGAAGCCCGCCTCGATGCCGCCAACTTGGATCTGGCTACCCTCAACTGGGCCGACCTCTCTCGCACTTCCCTCAGCCGCGCGAGCCTGAGTCGGGCGCAGTTGCTGTGGGCCAATCTATGCCAGGCCGATCTCTCGCGGGCCAACCTACAGCGGGCCGACCTGGGTCATATCAATCTGGAGCAGGCCAACTTGCGCGAGGCCAGCTTGGAGGGGGCGAAGCTTCAGGGCGATGAACTCCTGGGTGCCCGTCTCTGGCGCACCGTGCTCCCCAATGGGCAACTCTCGGCCTAGGGGTCACGTCAAGGCAACCGCAAACACCTGCTGAAATACTTTCTGGACGCGGGTTCCCGTGTCGATAGACTCCAGGGGATCTTTGCGCAGACGGTGGCGGAGGCAGAGCGTGATCACTCGCTGAACATCTCCTAACCCCGCATGGGTGCGACCTTCAAGGGCGGCCAGCGCTTTGGCGGCCCGATTGGTGACAATGTCGCCCCGCAGGCCATCCACATCCAATTCGGCACAGACCTGGGAAATTTGCACCCGCAGGTCGTAATCGAGGCTGACCTGGGGTAGACGTTGCCGAGCTTCAATCAATTGCTGGCGGAGGGCATCCTGTTTGGGACTGTACTGGGCCAGAAAGTCCTGGGGGTTTTGATCAAAGGCTGAGCGCTGCTCGACAATCTGCACCCGCAGGGCTGGCTCTTTGACGGTGCGAATCTCGGCGTGCATACCAAACCGATCCAGAAGTTGGGGGCGCAGTTCCCCTTCTTCTGGGTTGCCCGACCCGACCAGTACGAATCGGGCTGGGTGACGGATGGAAATGCCTTCCCGCTCAACGGTGTTCCAGCCGGAGGCAGCCGCATCCAGGAGTACGTCCACTAGGTGGTCATCCAGGAGGTTGACCTCATCCACGTAGAGGAGGCCGCGGTGGGCTTTGGCCAGCAGGCCCGGCTCGAAGGCCCGCACCCCTTCACTAAGAGCTTTTTCGATGTCGATGGTGCCGCAGACCCGGTCTTCCGTAGCGCCCAAGGGTAGATCAACCATCGGGACTTTGCGGTAGGTGATGGGCAGGGTCTCACCTCTGGCTTGCCGTTCCCGCACAGTTTCGCTCATCAACTCCAGATCATCGGGGTCGGAGTTGAAGGGATCGTCGGCGACGACAGCAATTTCTGGGAGCAGATCCGCCAAGGCGCGAATGGTGGTGGATTTGCCGGTGCCCCGGTCGCCCATGATCATCACGCCGCCGATCTTGGGGTCGATGATGTTGAGTAGCAGGGCCAGTTTCATCTCCTCTTGGCCGACGATGGCGGTGAAGGGGAAGATGGGCCGGCCGGCCGGCCGGGTGAGGGGCGCAGTGGCGATCAAGGGGGTAGGCAGGTTAAGGACTGCTACCCATTCTGCCATTCTTGGGGTGACCCAAGTTCAAGGGGTGTAGCCCGCGAGGGCCAAGATGCGGCCGGCCGCGGTGGGAGTGACAGGCAAGACGGAGAGCCGATTGCCCTGGCGGACGACGGCCAGTTCCTCCGGGGTAAACTCGCGCCGCAGGGTGTCAAGGGTAAGCGTTTCAGCGAAAGTAGCCCGATGGGTGACCGTGACCGTAGACCAGCGGGGAGTTTCTGGTGTGCTCTTGGGGTCGTAGTAGCGGCCGGCCGGGTCGAACTGGCTGGGGTCAACCACCTGGGTTTGGGCCACGGTCATCAGTCCGACAATACCGGGCGGCGTACTGTTGGAGTGATAGAAAAAGGCCAAGTCACCGGGAACCATCTGCCGCAGGTAATTGCGGGCCTGGTAGTTACGCACCCCGTCCCAGAGGGTTTCCCCGTCCCGTTCTAGGTCTGTGATGCTGTACACCGTGGGTTCGGATTTCATCAACCAGTAGGCCATGGCTATCCCCACTCCTCTTGGTAACCCACGTTGATTATGGCCGACGGACTCAGGTTTTCTGCCTAGGGTGACGGCCGGCCGCTGTGCGCTGTCCTCAGGTCAGACCACAAGGGAGAATTAGGGGGACGTAATCTATGGTGGCGTTTGTTACTTAGGGCCTGCTGACGGACGTCAACGCTGAATCCGCAATGCTTATCCGCGTGCCCCTTTGCCAAGACATTGCCAATGAAAAGATGGCTTAGGAGCTGGTCACTTTACACACGGTGGCGGGCAACAGCCAAGCGGTCAGTTAGGGCAGTGTGAGTTCCCCTAGAACTTCCAAACGAGTGTACGGCCCCTGGCTGAGGAACTGCTCACCGAGCACATCCCGCACGGAGGGGGAAATCCAGCCCAACTGATGCAGCGCGTGAATGGCGGCCGCCACCTTGGCCCGGCGTGATCCATCCGTCACCTTGATGGCTAGACCCAAACCCTCCCCAACCCGACTCAGGCACTGCACGCCCTCAGCCCCCGACTTGCTGATCAGGTCACCCTCCGTCGCCCGCATCAGTTCCGTATCAAAACAGCCCGGGCCAGCCACCAACTCCGGGTGGTGCGTCATCGCCCGCGACACCTGCTCCAGGTCGAGGTGTTTTCCATCTCCCATGTGGGCATAGAGGGCCGCCAACTGGGTCAGTTGCATCAGATAGGTGGGGGCACCACAGTCGTCGTGGGCCGCAATAAACTCCGCGCCGGGCATGCCGAGAATCTCCCCGACCCGCCCCAGGATCAACTGCTGCACCGGATGTTGTGCATTCAGGTAGCCCTTCAAAGGCCACTCACACTTCTGGCTGGTGGCCAACATGCCGGCGTGCTTCCCCGAACAACCGTGCTCTAGGGCACTTTGGCGGCCGGCCGGGGTGGGGCACTGCAACTGCACTGCATCTACATCTGCCTGCCAGAGAATGCGAAACACTTGGCGAGTTTGCTCCACAAGGCCCTGGTGGGAGGCACACATCACTGCCAAGTCCCGATCCCCCAATTGGAAATGCTCCAGGGTGCCAGTGGTTACCGCAGCAAGAGCCTGAAAAGGCTTGAGGGCCGATCGGGCAAAGGTGGATTGCTGGGGGTCACCGGCATAGGAGAGCACCCGCGCGCGGATATCCGTCACCACTGCGTGTACAACGTGGCTGGATTCGGGGATGCCTTCGCGCAACAGTCGAACCTCCAGGCAGGTGGCCTGGGAACGTTTGGGAAGGGTCATAGGCTCGACTTTACCACGGGGTAGGGGTCAGCGAGCGAGGATCCACCAGAGACTGGCATCCAGGCTGTAGAACAGGGCAAGCCCCCCTAGACTCCAAGCGACACGGGCCATTAGCGGTTGCACCTGATGCACACTGACCAGCCGGTCTTGCACCTGGGCTTCTGGGGTTTTGTCCCAGGTTTGACCGTCGTACCAGCCCGACTCCTCGTAGAAGATCGTCCGACTGAGGAGCCGCTGGTTGATGTACCGCCACCCCAAGTAGAGCCGAACCAGCAGCAGGCCCAACAGCAGACTCGCCCCCGCCATACCGCTTAACAGGAAGGGCAAGGGCTGGCGCGTTGGGTCAAAACTCGCGGCCGCCACAGGTCCCGCCACCAGCCACCCCAACCCCCAAACCACAGCTAACCGCCGACCATACTGGCCCCAATCCAGGGCTGGCAAACCGTAAAACCAGGAGGTGCGCAGCGCCTGGTATTCGTTCAGGGGCTGCTGGTCGGGCGGGACGGGGCACACCGTAGGCATGGACACGGGCAAGGGCAAACAGACTAACCCTATTCTAGTGACAGTTCCTTTTGGCTCCGGCCGCGCTGCGCGATGGCTATTGTTTCCTCCCAATCGCCCCAGGAGCGGCCGGCCGGCGGACGCGCCCCCCTGCTCCAGCCCCAGGCCAACACACCAGAAATGCCGCCGGGGGAGGATACCCTGCGGCCCCAGCGACTGGCGGACTATCTGGGGCAAACCGAACTGAAACAGGTGCTGCGGATCGCGCTAGCCGCGGCCCAATCCCGCGCCGAGGCCCTGGATCATTTGCTCCTTTACGGCCCGCCAGGGCTGGGCAAAACCACCCTGGCTCTGATTTTGGCGGCGGAACTGGGGGTGCAGTGTCGAGTCACCAGCGCCCCGGCCCTGGAGCGACCGCGGGACATTGTCGGGTTGTTGGTCAATCTCCAACCCCGTGATGTGCTGTTCATCGATGAGATTCACCGCCTGCCGCGGGTTACGGAGGAAATCCTCTATTCGGCAATGGAGGACTTTCGCCTCGACATTACCCTGGGCAAGGGCCAGAGTGCCCGCAGCCGTTCCCTGCCCCTGCCCCGCTTTACCCTTGTAGGTGCCACGACCCGGGTGGGTGCCCTCAGTTCACCGCTGCGGGATCGGTTTGGTCTGGTGCAGCGGCTGCGGTTCTATCAGGTGGCCGAACTCCAGCCAATTCTGGCGCGGGCTGCCCAGATTCTCCAGGTGGATCTGACGCCGGAGGGAGCGGCGGAAATTGCCCGCCGGGCTCGGGGGACACCGCGCATTGCCAATCGCTTGCTGAAGCGGGTGCGGGACTACGCCCAAGTACAGCAGGTGAGTCCGATTACTGCGGATTTGGCCGCCGCTGCCCTGGAATTGCTGGAGGTAGACCCCAGGGGCCTAGACTGGACAGACCGGAAACTCCTGGGCATTTTGATTGAACAGTACGGCGGTGGGCCGGCCGGCCTGGACACCCTGGCGGCGATGACGGGTGAAGACCCCCAGACGATTGAGGATGTCTACGAACCCTATCTGATGCAAATTGGCTATCTCCAGCGGACGCCGCGTGGTCGGGTGGCGACTCCCCTGGCCTGGCAACACTTGGGGTTTACGCCGCCGGAGTCCCAGTTGATGCTCCTATCTGGGAATGAGGGCACTGGCCTATAGCCATTTTGTTGGAGCTTGAGACACTTGCCCTCGCCGCCATCCCTGCTGTGTGCGACCGACAGTCTGCTCTCGGGGTGGTCAGCGGGAGTCAGGAAAGACAGAAAGGTGTCTCATTTCAAAACGAATGCAAGTCTTGATGAGTGAAGCTAAAGCTATTGCCATCACTAGCATTCAGCAGGCTAATGCTCCGGTTGAGCAGCGGCAGATAACCTCTGCCTCAATACCGGCTAACTCTGCTAGCCCGCTCCAACCGGGTTGTTATGCAGCTTTCGCCACCCAGATTTGGCTGAATCTTGCAGAGACTCATATTGAGATGATGTCTCGTCTACGTTGTCATATTGGGCACCGAGGGTGAGCATGGGAGTTAGCCTTCCCCACCGAGATAAATTCTGAGAGCCAGGTCGGAACTTATAACTGCTAGTGTTTTTAACAAGCGTCATACTCACACAAAGTTTGCACATAAGGGCACCTCTATTAATTGGCGAATCGCCCCCTTACTGAGAATGAGCCAGCTT
>JACYLR010000233.1 GCA_015272465.1 Gloeomargaritaceae cyanobacterium C42_A2020_066 | reverse complement strand
AGGCGGCCGGTAGTGTTGTCCGCTGGCGGAGATTGTAGCGGTCGCCGCGGCGTAGGATGTGGAGCCGCAGGTTGTGGAGGCTGATGGGCGTCGTACCCTCGGCCGGCCAAGGGCAGGCGGGGGGGTGCTCGCCGGGATCAAGAATCACCACAGTGCCCCGCCCCACCACCTGAAGCTGGCCATCGGGTTCAAAGACGGCGCAGGTATCCTCATCAATACCCACCCCCAGGCACTGTGGGTGCATGGCCAAGGCACTGATCAGGCGAGCCATGCGGTTGCGGTTGTTGAAGTGCTGATCGACGATCACCCCTGGGACAAAGCCAAACCCATAGGACATGCTCACCAGGGCTGGGTTGGGAGACTCGCCGTTCCCCCCGCCGGCAATCATGTGATAAGACATCACAGCGGCTCCGGCACTGGTGCCCGCAATGGTGATCTGACCCCGGCCGGCCTGATCCAGGAGGGCTTCAAGCAGGGGGGTGTCCGCTAGCAAGGTGGTGAGGCGCAACTGGTCACCGCCGGTCATAAAAATGCCGCTGTAGTGGGGCAGTTGGTCAGCCCAGTGGGGGTTCTCGCTCTGCTCCCGCTCCCGAATGTCGAGGATGTCAACCCGTTTCGCCCCTAGGTCTTCAAACAGGCGCTGGTAAATGGCCCCGATGATGGCGGGTTCTCCAGAGGCAGCCGGAATGATGCCGAGGGTGGCGTCCGTGCCCCCTGCTCGCTCACAAAATAACCGGAGGATTTCCCGGCCGTTGACCTTGTCCTCAGCGCCGCCGATGGCCAGGACCGCTGATTGCATCATGGTTTACGTCACAGCCACGTCGCCAGCCCGCTAGCGACTGGTACTCAGCCTATCTATTTAATCATCAATTTCTTCAGAGAAAGCGTATCCTGGCCGGCCGTTTAGTCATTGGGCAGGTTGGGGCGACCCGTGCTCCACAGGGAGGGCGTGGTGTAGGGGTCGCGGGCCAAGCGGGTCAGTTGGTGAATGGCGCGGGCCTGCTCGGTAAAGGCCTGGGTCAACTGATCGAGGCTATGCTGCTGCTGGGTGGCGGTTTGGCGCAAATCCTCTAAGCAGCTCACCAGTCGATCCACTCGCTGCTGTTGGTCGCGGGAGGCAACGACCAGATGGGCAACAATGGCCGCCAGTTTGTCGAGGCGCTGATCCAGCAGGGTCTGGGGTTCGGGGGGGGGCACGGCGATCCGGAGAATAGGGTTAGGCAACGGTTTCAGGGCCGACGCGCCGCATCTGGGTGACCTGATCGGCCAAATCCAGGATGGGTGTGGGCATATCGGTGCCGGTCAGGATGAGATCCACGCCGGCCGGCCGGTTTTGGAGCAGGGCAAAGACCTCCACCAGAGGAATCAAATCCAGGTGGATGGCCAAGCCTAGTTCATCGAGGACGATGAGGTTGTACTGCTTAGCGCGCACGGCGTCCTGGGCTACTTGCCAGAGGGTTTGGAGGGCCTCGGCTTCACTGGTATCGATGTCGGGGGTATCAATGCAGCGTGCTAGGTTGCAGCGCACCCAGTCCAGGTGTTCCACAAGGCGCATGGGCGCATCGGGGCCTTGGCCAATACCGCCTTTGAGGAACTGCACCACGAGGACGCGCTGTCCCTGACCCGCCAGTCGCAGGGCTTGGGCCATCACTTCGGCAAAGAAGTGGCGTTGGGGGGCAAGGTGAATCTGAAGTCGCCCCGGCAGGGCCAAGCGCGGGGCTGGGGCGTTGCTGTTGGACGTCAGGGTGAGGACGGGGATAGAGGAATCGGACATGGGGTCGGGGCACAGGTCGCCTTCACTCTACCGGCCGGCCGCTGGGTGGGGCAAGCCATCAGCGCGGGGGGATAATGGCCAGGATAGACGCCACGCTGGG
>JACYLR010000185.1 GCA_015272465.1 Gloeomargaritaceae cyanobacterium C42_A2020_066 | reverse complement strand
ATACCATTTTCTGTCCCTTTTTTGTAGCTTTAATCTCTCTTTCAACACTTCTGGTTAGCCTACTGTATAAAACGGCTGTATACACGTTTGCGGTACTGGTTCTTGGAGCCATTGAGGGGGTTTGGGAACAGTATCATGCCAACCATACCCTTGGTTCTGCAATCACCCTATTTCTAGAAACACGGAATGTCAACCGCTTTCTGGGGATCGTCCTGTCTATTGGAGTTGTCTTCCTCATTCACAATATCTTTCATGAAATGGAGCTGATATTGGGAAAGGGATCTGTTAAACGCCTATTTTTGGAAACGCCTAAACCCAATCGCCCATAAATCATGGCTACACAGGAGTAGTCAATGATGCGGAAGTCTCTACGTACAGCCTGGATTGGCTTATGCCTCTTCCCGTTTCATCTGAGTCCCTACTTCAGCCCACTGTAACCAGACTGCATAGGAAGACATTCCCAAAAGGATGATGCTGCCTCTTCTTATGTGTTTGCCTACAGGCTTTCATTACCCAATGCAATGACTGGGCTAATCTCGGCGAGAACTCTGAGATATGAGCGTAGGCAGGCTTCCACGTCTTTTACAGAATTATCTAAATCTGGGCAAAGACCCATTCCTTAGAGCCAAGGGAAAGCCACTACGAATTTAAGGGTTTGAGCGTTTTCAACTGCATCAAAGCAGAATACCCCCAAGGGAATTCGAATCCCTGTCGCCTCCGTGAAAGGGAGGTGTCCTAGGCCTCTAGACGATGGGGGCTTGTGAACCGCATTAGATAGGCTAGCCAATCCCTAGGCCACCTGTCAACTCAGCCCCGATACACGGGCAGGGTGAACCGAAAACAACTGCCCTCTCCGGGGGTGGAGTCTACCCAAATCCGTCCGTAGTGGGCCTGGACGATTTGACGACAGAGGTAGAGGCCCAGGCCGTAGCCCTCTTGCCCGTGGCTCTGATCAAGCCGAACCTTGGACTCAAAAATGCGCTCCTGGTTTTCTGGGGCAATGCCAGGCCCCGTGTCGCAGACGGTGATTTGAATTTTCTGGGTTGTCCGATGCAGGACACTCAGGCTGATCTGGCCGCCGGGGGGGGTGTACTTACAGGCGTTATCCAGTAGGTTGATCAGTACCTGACGGATGCGCTCACCGTCCCCAAAAGCCGGGGGCAGTTCCTTAGGAATGTCCAACTCCAACGTCAGATTCCGGCCGGCCGCCGTCGGCAGCACCTGCGCCACCACTTCAGTCACTAAGCCCACGAGGTCTACGGGGGCAGGGGTGAGGACAAAACGGGCCACTCCGTCTTTGGAAGCCTGAAGTAGTTCGGTGATCAGCCGATCCATAACCCGCGTGTTACGACGTGCCTGAAACACCAACTGCTGGAATAGTGCAGGGGTGAGACGCGGTTCCCCATCCTCCTGGCGGGATTCCTGGCTCAGTTCTAGGGTTTCCAGGGCGATGCCGATGGCTGTCAGGGGGTTCCGCAGGTCGTGGGCAAGCATCCCCAGGATCTGATCCCGAAACCGCACCTGCCCCTGTAGCTGTTTCTTTTCCTGCTCCAACTGGAAAATCTGATCTTGCAAGCGCACAATTTCCGTGGTGCAGGTGAGGGAATCGGCGAGGGGCGCGGCCGTCATCTCGGCCGGCCGGCCGGCTTGGAGTTGTCGTTGCCACTCAGGCCACCAGTGGTGCAGTTGGCCCAGGAGATCGTGACCCGCCAGGGTTTGGCGCGGCGCGGGTTGGGTTTTTACCAAAGCGGGGGTGGCCACAATCCGGAAGTGCTCGACCAAGTAAGGCTTTTCCGCAACATCAATCACATCCAGATCGAAGGGACACTCGGCTTGGAAGTGGAGTAATTGGGTCTGGAGTTGTTTCAGGGACTCTCGGCCACTGGCTAGACGATCGATAAACAAAAACAGCTGGAGGGGGTGTGGGGCAACCATTAACAAAGCCCATTGACAAAGGGAGACTGATTACCAGGGTATCCCTTCCAAGGGCGGCCCAAACCCCGGCAGTAGCTGGGATAGGATGGGGAAATCTCCTGTGCACGCGACCATGCCCCAGTCTGCGGCCTTTGTGCTGACGACACCCCTCTACTACGTCAATGGCTTGCCCCACATGGGCAGTGCCTATACCACGATGGCAGCCGATGCCCGTGCTCGGTTCGAGCGCCTCTGCGGCCGGCCGGTGGTGTTGATTACGGGCACAGATGAACACGGCCAGAAAATCCAACGCACCGCTCAATCCCGCGGTCTCAGCCCCCAGGCCCATTGCGACGCCATTGTCCAGAGCTTTACGGAACTCTGGGCAAAACTGGACATCCGCTACGACCGCTTCATTCGCACCACCGCCCCCACGCACCACTCCATTGTCCACGCGTTTTTTCAGCGGGTCTGGGATAAGGGGGACATCTACCAGGGCCGCCAACAGGGGTGGTACTGTGTGGCCTGCGAAGAATTCAAGGAGGAGCGGGAGCTACTCCCCGGTCAGGTTTGCCCGATCCACACTAACCAGGCAGTGGAGTGGCGCGATGAAACCAATTACTTTTTCCGTCTGTCGCGCTACCAGACCGCCCTGGAAGATCTTTACGCGGCCCAGCCCAGTTTTATCCAGCCAGACACTCGGCGCAACGAGGTGCTCCAGTTTGTTCGCCAGGGCCTCCAGGATTTCTCCATCTCCCGATTGATCGACTGGGGGATTCCTGTTCCTGCCGACCCGCAGCAAACCCTCTACGTCTGGTTTGATGCCCTAGTGGGATACCTCTCGGCCCTCGTGCCACCGGATCAGCCCGCCACCCTAGAGACGGTGGTGGCCCAGGGTTGGCCCGCCAGTTTGCATCTGATCGGCAAGGACATCCTCCGCTTCCATGCTGTCTACTGGCCTGCCATGCTGATCTCCGCTGGACTGCCCTTGCCCCAGCAGGTCTATGGCCACGGCTTCCTAACCAAGGATGGCCAAAAGATGGGTAAGACCCTAGGCAATACCCTCGACCCCCTGGCCTTGGTGCAGCAGTATGGGGCCGATGCTGTGCGCTATTACTTCCTCAAGGAAATCGAGTTTGGCCGGGATGGAGACTTCAACGAGGAGCGTTTTGTCCAAGTGGTCAATGCCGACTTGGCCAACGATGTGGGCAACTTGCTCAACCGCACCCTGAACATGACGGTGCGCTACTGCCAGGGCCAGGTACCCGCGGTAAATCCCCACAGCTTAGCTGATGACCATCCCCTGGCCCGTGTGGGACGTACCCTAGGAGAACAGGTGGCAGAAGACTACACCCAACTGGCCTTCAGTCGAGCGGCCGGCCGAATCTTGACCTTGGCCCAAGCTGCCAATAAATACATCGACGAGCAGGCCCCTTGGAGCCGCTATAAACAGGGTGACCACCCTGCCGTGGCCCAGATTCTCTACAGTGTCCTCGAGTCGGTGCGCCTCTGTGCCTACCTGCTGTCCCCCCTCATCCCCACCACCAGCACGGCCATGTACCGCCAGCTCGGGTTTCCGGTGAGCTTGGGGGAACCCCCTCTGCCCGCCTACGACCGCCACAGTCAGTGGGGTGTCCTCCCGGCCGGCCAGGTGCTGGGTCAGGCGCAGCCGGTGTTCCAGCGGTTAACGGCCCCCGCCCTACCGTCCTCCTGAACCATTGCAGCCCGTCTACACTACGGAAATCTATAGGCATTCCACGTATTTTTACCTAAAGTCAGGACTCTGGTTTACCCTGAGGCTATACTCCGGCGGCCGGCCGATTCTTAGTTTCCTCTCCGTGCCTTTAACAAACTCCAGTCCCTGACTTTTAATACGGTTTTATGAGGTGCTTCCATGTCTGGAATTGAAACTTCCAGCCTGTTTACTCCCCAACAGGTCTTGGAAAACCGCGGGCGCGTCGCTATTTTCATCGATGGCTCTAATCTTTTTTACGCGGCTTTACAATTGGGAATTGAAATCGATTACACCAAGCTGTTGTGCTATTTGACCGCCGGTTCACGATTGCTGCGGGCTTTTTTCTACACGGGTGTTGACCCCAGCAATGAGAAACAACAGGGTTTTTTGCTCTGGATGCGGCGCAACGGCTATCGGGTGGTGCACAAAGACCTCGTACAACTCCCTGACGGGTCTAAGAAGGCCAACCTCGATGTGGAAATTGCCGTAGATATGATGTCCCTGGCGGAATCCTATGACACGGCGGTGCTCGTGAGCGGTGACGGGGATCTGGCCTACGCCGTCGATGTGGTTAGCTACCGGGGGGTGCGGGTGGAGGTGGTGAGCCTGCGCTCGATGACCAGTGATAGTTTGATCAACGTCGCCGACCGTTATATCGACCTGGATGCCATTCGGGATGAGATTCGCAAAGCCCCCCGTGCCCAATCCCGCCACCCTGTGCCCCCCGACCCAGCAAGCATCCATGATTAGACGCCGCGCTCACCCGCTAGCAACCTGGGGACTGGGCGCGGCCAGCGTATGGCTCCTGTTGAGTGGCTGCCAGGGAGGCCCTCCCCCTCAACCCACGCCAGAGCCGTCACTGCCGCCGCTGCGATTCTCTAAGCTCGATCTGCAACAGTCCGATCCCACCGGCCGGCCGTGGTGGCGGTTGCGCTCCAATCAAGCCGTGGTGGATCCCAAAACCCGCACAGCCACAGTCAAAGACCTATCAGGGGAACTGTTTCGGGATGGCAAACCCCTCTACCGGATCACGGGTGCCCAAGGCCAGGTGCTGCAATCCGCAGGCGAAATTCGCATTCAGGGCCAGTTTATCGCCGAAAACCTCCAGGACAAGACCGTGATTACCGGTCGGGAACTGCGCTGGCAGCCAGAGAAGAACGAACTGACGCTGTTAGGCAACTTGGTTCTCAAGCAGCCGGCCTTGGAGGTCAAAGCCCAGGAAGCCCTGATCCAGACGGCCCTGCAACGGGTTGCCCTGCGGCGGGCCGTGCAGGTGCGTACCCAAAAACCGGTCATGGACATCCGCGGCGAGGCCCTCGACTGGCGCTGGGGAGCCGAACGCCTCGAAGCGTCCCAGCCGGTGCAGGTCATCCACCAAACCGCTCAGATTCAAGTGAATGCCGGGCGGGGGGCTGTGGACTTGCGCCGGGAGGTCATCGACCTCAGCAGCGGTGTACAGGTTCGGCGGCTGAATAATCAAGCTCAACTCCAAGCGGATCAGGTGCAGTGGACGATCCCCACCCAGGCTTTTAGTGCCCAGGGAAACGTCCGATACCGCCAGACTCGTCCCCCCATGGCCGTCGCTGGCCGAGCTGCCCAGGGCAATTTGCAGCAGCAGGTGATCCAGGTACAGGGGGCCGACACAGAAATCTACCCAGGCTCCTAGGCTAGGCCGAGTGGGGGGGGGAATTCTGATAAGATCCTGTAGGTTTCTCCGAGTTGGCCGACATGGTTGCAAAGCAGGCTCGTATTGCTGTGGATGCCATGGGTGGGGATCACGCCCCTGAGGAGATTGTCACCGGTGCCCTGCGTGCCCAGGCCGAACTGGATGCTGAAATCCTCCTAGTGGGAGACCCAGAACGGATTCGGGCATCCCTCAAGCGCCATACCGTCACCAGCCCCCTTGAGATCATTCCAGCAGAGGGGGTGGTGGAAATGCATGAAGAACCCCTCACTGGCCTGAAGCGCAAACCCAAGGCTTCGATCAATGTGGCAATGGACTTGGTGCGCCAGAATCGGGCCGACGCGGTGGTTTCTGCCGGTCACACCGGGGCTGCGATGGCCTCAGCCTTGTTGCGGTTGGGTCGGCTGAAAGGGATTGAGCGGCCGGCCATTGGTGCCCTACTGCCGACGATGGTGCCCAACAAGTCTGTGTTGCTCCTGGATGTGGGAGCCAATGTGGACTGTCGGCCCCGATTTTTGGATCAGTTCGCCACTATGGGGTCGATCTACAGCCAGTACGTGCTGGGGGTCGCTGAGCCGAAGGTGGGCTTGATTAACATTGGTGAGGAAACTTGCAAGGGCAACGACTTGGCGGTTCAGGCTCATCAGTTGTTGCAGCAGAATGACCGCATTGCCTTCCTTGGCAATGCGGAGGGTCGGGACTTGCTCAAGGGCGGCTTTGATGTCCTGGTTTGTGATGGCTTTGTGGGCAACATTCTGCTCAAGTTTGCCGAAGGGGTAGGCCGCGCAGCCCTTCACATTTTGCGGGAGGAGCTCCCCCGTGGTCTCCATGGTCAGGTGGGGGTGACGCTGCTCAAGCCCAACCTGAAGCGGGTTAAGCAACGCATGGATGACGCTGAGCACGGTGGTGCTCTGCTCCTGGGGGTGGCGGGTGTATGCATCATCAGTCACGGCAGTGCCCAAGCACCGTCAATTTTCAGTGCGGTTCGCCTCGCCAAAGAGGCAGTCGATAACCAGGTTCTCGACCGGATTCAGGGCAGCTTAAGCCCCGCGGCGGATGGGGCCTGAGCCCATGCTCGGCAGTCAAGGGGTGCGGTTCGTAGGGGTAGGGGGTGCCCTGCCGGACGGCCGGCTGACCAACGACCACCTCGCCCAACTGGTGGATACCAATGACGAGTGGATTCGGACGCGCACTGGCATGCAGCAGCGGGCGTTGGCAGGGCCAGAGGTGACCCTGACCCAGTTGGCCGTGAGTGCAGTGCGCCAAGCCCTGGGAGCGGCCGGCCTGGAACCGAGCCAGATTGACCTGTTGGTACTGGCCACCTCCACCCCGGATGACCTGTTTGGCACGGCGAGTTTGGTCTTAGCGGAATTGGGCGCGCCCCAAGCGGTGGGTTTCGATCTGACGGCGGCCTGCTCCGGCTTTGTGTTTGGCCTGGTGACGGCCAGCCAGTTTCTGGCCACCGGGGCCTACCGCACCGCCGTGGTGGTCGGTGCGGATATGCTCTCCCGCTGGGTCGATTGGACAGACCGGGGTACCTGCATCCTGTTTGGGGATGGGGCAGGGGCGGTAGTGCTCCAGGCCGGCGATCCCGGAGGTCTCCTGGGGTTCGCTCTCCACAATGATGGCCCCCAAAATAGTTGCCTCACCCTGCGGTTTCAGCCCAGCCCCCGTCCGCTTGTGGAAGATTTGACGGTGGGGCCAGGCCAGTTTCAGCCGATCGCCATGCAGGGGCAAAAGGTCTACCAGTTTGCAGTGCGTCAAGTGCCGGAGATCATTGAAAAGGCCCTGTTTCGAGCAGGCTGTACCCAGGATCAGGTGGATTGGCTGATCCTGCACCAAGCCAACCAGCGTATCCTCGACGCGGTGGCCGAGCGGCTGGGCATTCCTCCAGAGCGGGTGGTGAGCACGGTGGCGGAACACGGCAACACCTCGGCGGCTTCAATTCCCCTAGCCCTAGAACACTTAGCGGCGGCCGGCCGACTGCAACCGGGGCAGGTGCTGGCCCTTGCAGGTTTTGGCGCGGGTCTGACCCTGGGCGCGGCCATCTGTCGCTGGGGGTGATGGTCAACCCCTACGCCTGGGTGCGGCCCCTGCTGTTTTCCGGTGCCCTGGGGGATGCGGAAGCCCTGCATCGGCGGGTGTTGAGTCTGGCGGAACGGGTCTCGGATGGGGGCATGGCCTGGGTGCAGGCGGCCGGCCGCCGCTGGTTTGCAGCCCCAGATCCGAGCTTAGAGCAATCCCTCTGGGGCCTGAGGTTTCCCAATCCCCTGGGCCTTGCCGCCGGATTTGACAAGGACGGTCAGGGGGCAGCTTTGTGGCCCTGCCTCGGCTTTGGCTTTATTGAACTGGGTACGGTCACCTGGCATCCCCAGCCGGGCAATCCGCGGCCCCGCCTGTTTCGCCTCCCCGCCGACCAGGCCGTGATCAACCGCATGGGCTTCAACAACCAGGGAGCGACGGCCTTGGCCCAGCGCCTAGCCCACCTGCGCCAGCGAACCACCCTGACGGTGCCCGTGGGCATCAACCTGGGCAAGTCCAAGATCACACCTCTCGCAGAGGCGGTGCAGGATTATGAAGCCAGTTTCCGGGTGCTGGAACCCTGGGGCGACTACTTTGTGATCAATGTCAGTTCCCCCAACACCCCTGGTCTCCGTCAACTCCAGACCCGGCCGGCCCTAGAACCGATCCTGGAGGCTCTGCAACGCCTCAATGGACGCGCCAAACCCCTGTTGGTCAAAGTCGCCCCTGACTTGGATGACGCCGCCCTCGTCGAAATTGCTGATCTGGCCGTGGATTACCGTCTGGGCCTGATCGCCACCAATACCACCATCACCCGCCCCACCCTCAAAACCCAGGTCATCCAAGCCACCGGCCGGCCGGCCGCCGAGGAAACAGGGGGTCTTAGTGGGGCACCCCTGCGGGCTAGGTCAACCGAGGTGATTCGTCAGCTCTACCACCACACCCAAGGGCGCATTCCCATCATTGGCGTTGGGGGCATTTTCACGGCGGCGGATGCCTGGGAAAAGGTCACTGCCGGGGCCAGCCTCCTCCAAACCTACACCGGCTGGGTCTACACCGGCCCTTGGGGTGTCCGAGAGATGCTCACAGGGTTGAGTCAGCGACTTCAGGCCGCGAGCCTCCCCAATCTTGCGGCGGCCGTAGGTCTGGAGCAGCCGGCCGGCCGCCCCTAGGGCTAGTGGTATAATGCGACCGGCTCAGTGTTGACTCTACGTCCCCTCCCTTGGGTGGTGCATGTTTCCCATCAACCTTGCCCTGATCTTTATCTTTTGTCTGGCCCTGGTGATTTTCAGTGCCCTGAACATGGAGTCGGTGACGATTCACTTGGTCGGCGGCCAAACCGTCAGCTTGCCCCTCGCCATTGAACTGGTGGTGGCCATGGGGATTGGCGCCGGTCTCACCTGGCTGTTTAGCCTCTGGAGTCAGTTCCAACGCATGCTGACCCGGCGCGATGTGCGGCAGCGAGACAAAAAGATTGAGACGCTGGAACAGGACATTGCCCGCTACAAAGCTGACCTCACGACTCAGCCCTCTCTGCCTCCCGCATCCCCATCCACCGAGTCGAGTTCGGCCGCTTGAAGAGGAACGCGCTTCTGGAGCGCGACTGTGAATACAGCGGCCGGCCGACTCCATGGCCTGCTGGGCTTTTTCTGGCGCCAACGCCTCAGCATTGATTCTGCTCCTGTGGGGAGGTTTGGTTGATGAAGGCGATGATCTTAGCCGCCGGTAAAGGTACCCGCATCCGGCCGATTACCTACACTACTCCCAAGCCCATGATTCCCATCCTGGAGAAACCGGTGATGGAGTTTTTGGTGGAGTTGCTGCGCCGCCACGGCTTCACCCAGATCATGGTGAATGTCAGCCACCTTGCCCACCAGATTGAGAACTACTTTCGGGACGGCCAGCGGTTCGGGGTGGAATTGGCCTACTCCTTTGAGGGGCGGATCGTTGATGGCGAACTGATTGGCGAGGCCTTTGGCTCAGCGGGAGGGCTGCGGCGCATTCAGGATTTTAATCCCTTTTTCGACGACACCTTTGTGGTGCTCTGCGGGGATGCGCTGATTGACCTCGATCTAACAGCAGCAGTGGCTTGGCATCGGCAACAGGGGGCGATTGCCACTGTGATTACCAAGTCCGTGGCTCCTCACGAGGTCTCCAGCTACGGCGTGGTGGTGACGGATGCCCAGAAACGTATCCGCGCCTTCCAGGAAAAGCCCAAGGTGGAGGAGGCCCTCAGCAACCAGATCAATACGGGGATTTATATTTTTGAACCGGCGATTTTTGAGCACATTCCGCCAGGTCAAACCTACGACATCGGCAGCCAGTTATTCCCCAAACTGGTGGAACTGGGCCTACCCTTCTTTGCCCTGGACATGGAGTTTAGCTGGATTGACATTGGCAAGGTGCCCGATTACTGGCACACCCTCCAGCGCGTTCTGTTGGGGGAGGTTCCCCAAGTGGGGATTCCGGGCCAGGAGGTGCGTCCCGGCATCCACACCGGGCTAAACGTAGCCGTGGACTGGGATCAGGTGGACATTCAAGGGCCGGTCTACATTGGGGGTATGACCCGGATTGAGCCGGGGGTGCGGATTGTGGGGCCGGCGATGATTGGCCCGAATTGCCACCTCTGCTATGGCGCCAATGTCGAACGCAGTGTGATTTTTGAGTATTCCCGGTTGGGGCCAGGGGTACGGCTTGTGGATAAGCTGGTGTTTGGACGCTACTGTGTGGACAAAACGGGAGTGTCGCTGGATGTCCAGGAAGCCTCCCTCGACTGGCTGATTACGGACAGCCGACAACCCCCGATTAATCCAGCAGAACTGTTGGAGTTGTCGGAAGTTTCGCTGCTCAACTTCTAAGTCCTGTTTTGCTGTTCACTATTTCCCCATGCTGCGTGAACTGGAAGAGCGGTTTAACCAAGCTCTAGCTGTGCTGTTGCCCCCCGATCTCCCCCGGCCGGCCGGGCCGCGGGTGGCACTCGCCAGTCAGCCCCAGTTTGGGGATTTCCAATCCAACCTGGCCCTTACTCTGGCCAAACCCCTAGGGCGATCCCCGCGGGCGGTGGCAGAAGCTTTGGTGCAACTCCTACACCTCGAGGATCTGTGTGAGGCTCCCGAGATTGCCGGACCGGGCTTCATCAACCTGCGATTGCGGCCGGCTGCCGTGGCCCGCGAACTGGCGGCCCGCTTTGCCGATCCCCGTCTCGGAGTGTCGCCCGCGGCCCAGCCCCAGCGGGTGATAGTGGACTTTTCCAGCCCCAACATTGCTAAGGAGATGCACGTCGGCCACCTGCGCTCGACCATCCTGGGGGATGCCCTGGCCCGGCTCCTGAGTTTTCTGGGCCATGAGGTGCTGCGTCTCAACCATGTGGGGGATTGGGGCACCCAGTTTGGCATGCTGATCACCCACCTCCAGGAGGCTTACCCGGAGGCCCTCCAAACCGCCAATGTACTAGCGCTGGGGGATTTGACCAGTTTTTATAAGCAGGCCAAGGCCCGGTTTGATGCCGATCCCGTGTTCCAGGAGATGGCCCGCCAAGCTGTCGTCCGGTTGCAGGCTGGCGATCCGGTCGCTCTCCAGGCGTGGCGGTTGTTGTGTGACCAGTCCCGCTTGGCCTTCCAGGAGATTTACAGCCTCTTGGGCATCACGCTGACCGAGCGAGGTGAGTCCTTCTACAACCCCTACCTGGCCGAGGTGGTGGCTGACCTGCAAACCGCTGGTCTAGCAGTGGAGGATCAGGGCGCTATTTGCGTCTTTCTCGACGGATTCACCAACAAGGACGGCCGGCCGCAACCGCTGATCATCCAAAAATCCGACGGGGGGTACAACTACGCCACCACCGACCTCGCCGCCCTCCGCTACCGGATTACCCAGGATGGTGCCCAGCGTTTGGTTTACATTACCGACGCCGGTCAGGCCAGCCATTTCGCCCAGGTGTTTCAGGTGGCGCGCCGGGCCGGGTGGGTGCCAGAGGATGTCCAACTGGTTCACATTCCCTTCGGACTGGTTCTGGGCGAAGACGGCAAAAAGTTTCGCACCCGATCAGGGGATACGGTGCGGCTGCGGGATCTCTTAGATGAGGCGATTCAGCGGGCCAAGACTGATCTGACACAGCGACTGGTTGCGGAGGATCGGCAGGAGTCTGCGGAGTTCATCGACCACATCGCCCAAGTGGTGGGCATTAGCGCCGTCAAGTACGCCGACCTCAGCCAGAACCTGACCAGCAACTACGTCTTCAGTTTTGATCGGATGCTAGCCCTCCAAGGCAATACCGCCCCGTACATGCTCTACGCCTACGTGCGTGTCCAGGGCATCAGCCGCAAGGGCCAAGTGGATTGGCAGAGCCTCATCCCAGCGTTTGATCTGGCCGAGGAGACAGAACTGGTCTTGGCCAAGCACCTGCTGCAATTCCCAGACGTGATCCAAAGCGTCGCCCAGGACTTGCTGCCCCACCGACTCTGTACCTACCTATTTGAACTCAGCCAAAAGTTCAACCAGTTCTACGACCGCTGCCCGGTGCTGGGAGCTGAGGAACCCTGGCGCACCTCCCGTCTGGGTCTGGCCCACTTGACGGCCCAAACCCTCAACCTGGGGCTGGATCTCCTGGGCATCCCAGTAGTTGAGCGCATGTAGAACAGCCAAACCCCGGCCGGCCGCGGTGTGCGGGGACGGCACCTGCTACACTCAAGGCAAGTTGGCCGCTCCCTCCAGAAAAGCCACTGCGCTGCCCCCTCCTCCACACCTTGACCATGGGCGAGATTCCCTTTTCCCTGGATCAGCTCCGTATTCTCAAGGCCATTGCGGCCGAGGGCAGCTTCAAGCGGGCTGCCGACAGTTTGTACGTGTCCCAACCGGCGGTCAGCCTTCAGGTGCAAAACCTGGAACGGCAGTTGAGTGTGCCCCTGTTTGACCGGGGGGGGCGGCGCGCCCAGCTCACCGAAGCGGGCCACATGCTGCTTCACTACGGCGACCGCATCCTGGCGCTGTGCGAGGAAACCTGTCGTGCCCTGGAGGACTTGCAAAATCTCCAGGGGGGCACCCTGATTATCGGCGCTAGCCAGACCACGGGCACCTACCTGATGCCCAAGCTCATTGGCCTGTTTCGCCAGAAATATCCCCAGGTGGCGGTTCAATTGCACGTCCACTCCACTCGGCGGATTTCCTGGAGTGTGGCCAACGGTCAGGTGGATTTGGCGGTGATTGGTGGGGAGGTGCCCGCCGAACTCCAGGAGATGCTGACCATTACCCCCTACGCGGAAGACGAGCTGGTGTTGGTGCTCCCCCGCAGTCATGCCCTGGCCCAGGGAGATACCCTTTCCCACAACGATCTTTACCAGTTGCAGTTTATTGCCCTGGATGCCCAATCGACGATTCGCAAGGTCATTGACAAGGTGCTGGCTCAGCACGGTATTGACAGCAGCCGGTTCCGGATTGAAATGGAACTGAACTCCATTGAGGCCATTAAAAATGCTGTCCAGTCGGGTCTCGGTGCTGCCTTCGTCTCTGCCTCCGCCATTGGCAAGGAACTCAATCTAGGCAGTATCCATCAGATGAGAATTGAAAATGCCTTGATCAAGCGGCCCCTCTCAGTAATCCTCAATCCCAGCCGCTATCAGTCAAAGGCGGCAGAAACCTTTAGTCGGGAAGTCCTCCCTTTGATTCATGGCCTACTTCCTACAATCCCCCAACCGGAGTGGGCCGGCCGGCCGAGCACTTTGGTCTAGGGTTGGGGCTGGCACAGGCTCAGACAGGCTGAAAGGTGCCCAGGACTTTGACCTCTGGGTGGAGTGCTAAAGCCCAACAACGCTCGACCTCGGCCTGGACGTGGTGGATCAGGCGCAACACATCCTGGGCGGTCGCTCCCCCCAAATTGACAATGAAGTTGGCGTGGCGATGGGCCACCTGGGCTTGGCCAATCTGATAGCCTTTAAGACCCGACTGTTCAATCAGCCAGCCGGCCGGCCGGGGGGAGGGGTTGCGAAACACACTGCCGCAACTGGGGAGATCGTAGGGCTGGGACTGGCGGCGATGGGCAAGTTGGGCTTCGGTGGCAGCCAGAACATCCACCGGGTCACCACCAGGTTGCAGTTGGAGGGTAGCCCCGGCTACCCAGGCCGTTTCACTCTGGAAGCGGGAGTAGCGATAGGCAAAATCCATCTGATCCGCCGTCAGACCCATGCCCATACCTGTGGGCGTCAGAGCATCGACGGCAACGAGCAGGTCTGCGACACAGCGCTGATGAGCACCCGCATTCATGACCACGGCCCCACCCACCGTACCGGGAATGCCAACGGCCCACTCCAAGCCTTGCCAGCCGCGCCGCGCCGCCTCTTTAGCCAGGTGGGGGAGTGGCACCCCGGCCGCCGCCCAGACCCGGCCGGCCGCCTCATCAAAGATCACTTCGCGCAGATAGCGGGTGCTGATCACCAGGCCCGGCAAGCCCTGATCACTGATCAGTAGGTTGGAGCCGCAGCCGATCAGGGTGACGGGCAGTCCCTGGTCTTGGCCCCAGTCGAGCGCCCGTTTCAGGTCTGCAAAGGTGCGGGGGGTCGCCAACCATTCGGCCGGCCCTCCCACCCGGTAGGTAGTCCAGCCCGCCAGGGAAACCCCAGCCCTAATCCCAGGGGGGAGGTCCGCAGACATCAGAACCCTCCCACTCGGGCGGCCACGGGCGCGGCAACACTGGCTTCCTGTTCTTGAAAAAAGCGCACCAAGCTGGGGATGGCGCGATTGACGTTGCCTGCCCCCAGAAACAGCACCAGATCCCCCGGCCGCAGCAGGGAGGGCAAACGGGTTTCCAAATCCCCCAGGGTGGCGGCGTAGTGGACTGCTGGGTGATGGTTCGCCACCTGTTGGGCCAAGGTTTCGCCCGTAATGCCCCAGGTGTTGGTTTCCCCAGCGCTGTAGATGTCGGTCAGCACCACCAGATCAGCCTCGGTGAAGGCTTGGGCAAACTCCTCAAAAAAGCTGACGGTGCGACTGTAGCGGTGGGGTTGAAACACGGCCACCACCCGGCCACCGTGGGCACGGGGGGTTTGCAACCGTTGGCGCGCCGCATTCAAAGTGGCGCGAATCTCGCTGGGATGGTGGGCGTAGTCATCAATAAAATCGATGTCTCCGGCTTGGCCCCGCCGTTCAAAGCGCCGTTTGGCTCCCGTAAAGCCCTCCATTGCCTGGGCCAGATCGGCAAAGGCTAGCCCCAACTGACGGCCGGCCGCCACCACCGCCAGGGCGTTGCGTAGGTTGTGTTCCCCTAAGAGTTGCAGATGCAGGGTGCCGAGTAACACACCCCGCTCCCAAATCCGGGCCGTTGTGCCCGTTGCCCCGTAGTGAATCTCCGTAGCCCGATAGGCTGCATCCGGCCCTAAACCGTAGGTGATGGCCCCGGTGAAATGTTGCCGAATCGTGGGGCAGTCCCAGCAGACCACCAAGTGCTGACAGCGTTGGGCAAACTGCTGGAAGGTGTCCACCACCTGGGCCAAATCCTGGAAGTGGTTGGTGTGATCCAATTCAATATTGGTAATGATGCCCAGACTGCCGGTGAACTTGACCAGCGATCCATCCGATTCATCCGCCTCCGCCACCAGATGCGGCCCTGCGCCTACACGGGCGTTCCCCCCCCAGGCCGTCACCTCCCCCCCCACGACGATCGTTGGATCGAGGCCGACCTCCAACAGGGTGTAGCCGAGCAGGCTACTGGTGGTGGTTTTGCCGTGGGTGCCAGCCACCAACAAACTTTCGTACTCACAAGTTAGAGCCGCGAGGACATCGGAGCGGTGCAAAATTGGACAGCCCAGTTCCACCGCAGCCTGGTACTCGGCGTTACCCGCCCCAATAGCCGTTGAACAGACCACCTGCGGCCGGCCGGACGGGGGCACCTGTTGCCAGGCCGCCAAATTCCCAGCGCTCTGGTTCTGAAAAACATGCACTCCCAAATCCTGGAGTTTTTCCGTGATCCCATTCAAATGGGCATCCGATCCAGAAATCGGCAAAGCTCGCCGGGCAAGGACATAGGCCAAGGCTGACATACCGATGCCACCCACCCCAATAAAATGGAAGGGCCGGCCGGTCAAATCCACGGGACACTCCGGCATTGGAACTCCTTTCACCCCACACACCCAATAACACGCGCTATCATAGCAGGAATCCCCAGCGTTACCGAATCCCCTTTGTCGGCGACGGTATCGCCCTTAGAACCCGACAGGCAACCCTCCGCCACAGCGCGTCTAAAGAAAGTCCAAAGCGCGGTAACCCCCCAGTGGTATGATCAGGGGCACAAACCATCCCCTGGACTCACCGTGTAGAGGGCGCAACGCTGTGATTAAGGTAGCCATTAACGGATTTGGCCGCATTGGGCGTAACTTCATGCGCTGCTGGCTGGGCCGGCAGTCTTCAGGGTTAGACCTAGTCGCCATCAACGACACCTCCGACCCCAAGACGAATGCTCACCTCCTGAAATACGACTCCATGCTGGGCCGATTGGAGGCCGACATTCAGCATGACGAGAATTCGATCATCGTCAATGGCAAAACCTTCAAATGTGTTTCGGATCGAAACCCAGAGAACCTGCCTTGGGCAGCGATGGGTATTGATCTGATCATCGAAGCGACTGGGGTTTTCATCAGCGAAGAGGGGGCCGGCAAGCATATTAATGCCGGGGCGAAAAAAGTTTTAATTACGGCGCCGGGCAAGGGACCAGGGGTCGGCACCTTTGTCATGGGTGTCAACCACGACAAGTACGACCACCACAAGTACAACGTTGTTAGCAATGCCAGTTGCACCACCAATTGTCTGGCCCCTGTGGTCAAAGTGCTTCACGAGCACTTCGGTATTGTCAAGGGCATGATGACGACCACCCACAGCTACACCGGTGACCAGCGCCTGCTGGATTCTAGCCACCGCGACCCGCGACGGGCCAGAGCAGCCGGGGTGAATATCGTACCCACCTCCACAGGGGCTGCTAAGGCTGTTGGCTTGGTGCTGCCAGAGTTGAATGGCAAACTAAACGGGATTGCGTTCCGCGTCCCCACCCCTAACGTGTCCCTAGCGGACTTGGTGGTGCAAGTGGAAAAACCAACCATTGCCCAGGAAGTCAATGAAGCCCTCAAGGCCGCCGCGAATGGCCCCCTGAAGGGCATTCTCCAAGTGAGTGAAGAACCTTTGGTTTCCTGCGATTATCGGGGTAGTGACGCCTCCTCCATCGTCGATGCTGAACTGACCATGGTCATGGATGGCAACATGCTCAAGGTAGTGGCTTGGTACGACAACGAGTGGGGCTACAGCCAGCGTGTGGTTGACTTGGCTGAGCACATGGCAAGTTGCTGGACAAGCTGAGCGGCCTGATTCAGTTCAATTTGAGTCAGTCGAGGGGGTACTGTGTGCCCCCTTTCGCATAGTTGGGATATCTTGAGTCGGGCGTGCCCCCAAGCGTAATACTAGGATTCAGCCGTCTGTTATTCTCCTACTTCAAGCTTGGTGGCGCCCCCTAAATTGGAACCTCATCTGCACACGTAGTTAGCCCTCTTGTGCTGTGCTGGGAGCTAAGCAAACATAGTCACTTGAGTTAGGAACTTAGGAACGAGATACGCATTCCCACCTCTATCCTCGCTGCATCCAGCCTATCATCAACTTCCGAGGCGCATGAGGAGTGCTGGTAAACCCAAAAAGTGCCTGACTCCCGTTTAAAACCGCTATAACCTCCACCAGAACCACTCCGTCAAAAGTGCTGCACTGAGGGGACTAGGGAGCCTGTGGTTTGGGAATGGGTCGCCCGGGATTCGAACCCGAGACCAATCGGTTAAAAGCCGAGTGCTCTACCGCTGAGCTAGCGACCCAGGCATTCATGCCAGCCACATAGCATAACACAGCCCGCTACCATCGTTGGGGTACCGAAGCCATGCCCTGCCCCTGTGGTCACCCTCGCCTACTGGTATACCTATCCTCTCATCGGCGATACCCTGACCCCTCCAGCGTGGGGTCAGCCGGTAGAGGCAACCTTCCAGGACTGGGACGCCGGCCGGCCGGCCTTGGCCCAACTGCTGGAAAGATGCCAACACCATCCCCCCAACGCGGTGTTACTGCGGGACTGGGCAGACTTGGGAGACACCCTGCCGGCCATCTTTGGGGTCGTGCAGCAACTCGGTCAGATGGGCATTGCCGTACAGATTGCAGGGGCTGACCCGGCCGGCCGACCCTGGGATGCCCTTACAGCCCAGGTTTTGGCGCGCCAACTCCGCAGCCGTCAGATTCGCAGGGGTCACGCCCAGCACCGCGCGCAGCACCATCCTCCACCCGGCCCGGCTCCCTATGGCTATCAGCGGCAGGAGAATCAGTACCAGATCGATCCCATAGCTGGCCCCATCCTGCGCGCTTTCTTCGAACACTTTCTCCTCTTCGGCAGCCTGCGGGGTGCCGTGCGGCACATGGCGGATCGTTACGGCAAGACGGTCTCTGTGACCACTGGACGACGCTGGCTCACCCATCCGGTCTACCGGGGTGATCTGGCCCACCGTGGACAGGTGGTTCGCCACACCCATCCCGCCCTGCTTGACCGGGAGGAAGCGGCTCAAATTGACCGACTGCTGCGGCGTAATCGTACTCTACCGCCCAAAACCGCCAGTGCCCCCCGCTCCCTGGCGGGCCTTGTCTATTGCGGAGCCTGTCAACAACGGCTTCAGGTGACCAGCGCCAGCCCACGCCAATCCCCTGTTCGCTACACCTACCTGGTGGCCAAAGCCTGTCCCCGCAAGCCCCGCTGCCGCGCCCTGGCCTATGAGGACATCCTCCACGCGCTGATTCACCAGGTTTGCCAGTCCCTGCCCCAGGCCGCCGCCCAGGTGAATACCACCGTCCTAGCCTCTCGCCAGCAGGAGTTGGAGGACGCTCTTCAGGCCCAGGCTACGGCTCAGACCCAAGTCACTACCCTGGTTGAAGCGGGCGTCCTCGATGCTGATATTGGTCGCTGGCAGTGCTACCAGTGGCAAACTCGCACCAGTTCCCTCCAAGCCCAGCAGGCCCAACTCCCCCCCGTTAACCTCCAGGAACTGGCCCAGGCGGTGGCCATCCCCCAGTTCTGGCTAGATCTGTCTGAGCCGGAGCGGCGTTTTTTCTTTCGAGAGTTTCTGCGGCGCGTGTGGCTGCACCGCCAAGGCGACACTTGGACCCTTGCACTCGATCTGGTCTGGGCTGGAGGAGTAACGCCGCCACACCCCTGCCCCCCAGAGGCCCCGTCACCTGGGATACACTGATGAACGGGCTATTGAATTAGGCTATCCCTTTATCCCCTATGACCCTGCTGACCCAGCGGCCGGCCGGCCAGGACACCCTGTCCCCCAACCAGCAACTGTTACCCCTGACTGCCCAGGCCAACGCCCTCGATCACTTGGAAATCGGTGGTTGTGATGTGGTGGAGCTGGTCGCTCGGTTTGGGTCACCCCTGTATATCGTCGATGAGGTGACCCTGCGCACCGCCTGTCAGCAGTACCAAGCTGCGTTTGAGCAGTACTATCCCGGCCCTTTTCAGGTGCTGTACGCCTCCAAAGCGTGGAGTTGCCTGGCCATCTGTGCCCTAGTCAGCCAGGAGGGCTTGGGCTTAGATGTGGTCTCGGGGGGAGAACTGGTGACGGCACTCCAGGCAGGGGTTGATCCGGCGCGCATTTACTTCCACGGCAACAACAAGTCGGCTCCTGAGATTGACCTAGCTATCCGCACCGGAGTCACTCTGGTGGTGGACAACGACTGGGAACTGGAGCAGGTCTGCCGGGGTGCTGAGCACGCGCCCGTGCGGATCATGGTGCGCTTTACCCCTGGGTTGGACTGCCATACCCACGCCTACATTCGCACGGGCCAGCGGGACAGCAAGTTTGGCTTCGACCTGGATGCTCTGGCAGGGGTGTTTCAGCGCCTCGCCCAGCGGCCGGCCGTCCAGTGTGTCGGTCTCCATGCCCACAACGGCTCCCAGATTTTTGCCCTAGAGCATCCCCAGGACTTGGCAGGCATTCTGGTGGACTGGATGGCCAAGGGTATGGCCTACGGGTTACCCCTGACGGAACTGAATGTGGGAGGTGGTCTGGGTATCCGCTACACCACCGCCGATGACCCACCCTCGATTGCAGCCTGGGTGCAGACGGTCGCCAAGGGCGTTGCGTCTGCCTGCCAGCAGCGCCAACTGCCCCTGCCCAAGTTGCTGTGTGAACCCGGTCGTTCGATCATCGGGCCGGCCGTGGTCACCGCCTATACCGTGGGCAGCTCCAAGGTGATTCCGGGTGTGCGTACCTACGTCGCCGTCGATGGGGGCATGTCGGACAACCCGCGGCCGATCACCTACCAGGCCGAGTACGAGGCGGTGCTCGCCAATCGTCTGGGGGCCGCCGCGACCGAAACCGTCACCGTGGCGGGCAAGCACTGCGAATCGGGGGATATTTTAATCCAGACAGCCCACCTGCCCCCCACCGTCCCTGGGGATGTCCTCGTGGTGCTGGCCACGGGAGCCTACAACGCCAGCATGGCCTCTAACTATAACCGCGTCCCCCGGCCGGCCGCGGTTCTCGTACATGCGAGCGAAGCATCACTGATTGTGCGGCGGGAAACCTATACCGACCTCCTGCGGCAAGACTGTTTGCCCAGTCGTTTGGCCCCCTAACGCTAGGGTTACTGGCCTGTGATTTCCGAGCATCTGGCATCGACCCTCCGGCTCGGCGGTCTGGCGTTGGGGTTGCCCACCCACGCGGGTCTTGATGTGCTCTTGGGTCTCGGCGTCCTGGGGCTGGTGCTGGTCTGGGGCCAAGATGCTCGCTATGGCGGTCTGATGCGGGGCTGGGCACTCCTGACCCTGCTCACGACCCTGGTGTGGCGACTCAACCTAGCGTGGACGGGGTTGATCCTCCAAACCCTGCTGATCGGCATGACGGTGGTGCTGGCCAATCTCTACGTGGGTCGGATTCGCCGCTGGATAGAAGCCCAGGAACGCCGACTGGAACCGCCGCTCGCAGTTCAGGCGACCGTCATGCTGGGGCCGGCCGGCCGGGATGACCTGATTGAGGCGGTCAAGGAACTCTCCCAGCGCCATATCGGTGCCCTGATCGTCCTGGACTGGAGCAGCAGTCTGGATGAGCGCCTGCTACCGGCGGCCGGCGTGCGTCTGGATGCAGCCCTCTCCACCGAGCTGATCCTGACTATTTTCCAGCGGGCCACTCCCCTCCACGATGGAGCCATCTGGATTCGAGACAATCGGTTACTGG
>JACYLR010000205.1 GCA_015272465.1 Gloeomargaritaceae cyanobacterium C42_A2020_066 | reverse complement strand
ACAATCATCCATTGGAGCTATGATCTGCTACCAGAGACCCTTGTCGGATAAGATGTAAAGTTTTGTGTCTGTTTTCAACGCTTCTGGCGGTTATCCTCTTCCAAAACACAAAGACATTCCCAAGAGATGGGCGACTAGGAAGAGGAGTATCGGGGGCATAGTGAAGGGGGCCTAAAGGTCAGTCAGGTCTTGCACCATGTAACCCGTGGCGTCTTTCGGCCGGCCGCGTGGAACCATTCCACACCTACCCCTAACCCCCATTCAACCGCCGTGCCAAAGCAGGCAAATCCGCATTGCCACCACTGAGAATCACCCCCACCCGCCGGCCGGCCGCCGCCACCTGTCCCGTCAACAGTGCCGCTGCCCCTAGCACACCCGTCGGTTCCACTACCACCTTCAGCCGCGTCCAGAGAAACATCACCGCGTCCAGAATTGCCGTTTCCGATACGGTCACCATCCCATCCACCTGCTGACAGATCAGGGGAAACGTGTAGTCCCCTAAACAGGTACTGCGCGCCCCATCCGCCAATGTGTCGGGATTTTCTACCTGTTGCAACACCCCACTATAAAACGAGCGCGTCGCATCATCCGCCACCGCCGGTTCCACCCCAATCACCTGACAACGGGGTTGGAGGGCGCGCACCGCCAAGGCGATCCCCGACAGCAACCCACCGCCTCCACAACAGACCAGCACAAAATCCAAATCCGCCACCTGCTGACACAGTTCCCGGCCGGCCGTGCCCTGTCCGGCAATCACCCAGGGATGGTCGTAGGGCGGAATCAGGGTCAAGCCCCGGCCGGCCGCCAGCGTTTCCCCCAAGACTTCCCGGCGCACCGTGGCCCGGTCGTAGGGAATCACCTCGGCCCCATAGGCTTCCGTGGCTGCCCGTTTCACCGCCGGCGCATCCTGGGGCATCACCACCGTCACCGCCACCCCCAACCGCCGGCCGGCCGCCGCTAGGGCCTGGGCGTGGTTGCCGGAGGAATAGGTAATCACCCCCTGCTGTCGTTGGGCTGGAGTCAGTTGGGCTAGGGCATTGTAGGCCCCCCGAAACTTGAACGAACCTGTGCGCTGAAAATTCTCCGCCTTGAAAAACACCGTTGCTCCCGTCGCCGCATTCACAGACTCACAGGTGAGTACCGGTGTCTCATGGGCCACCCCCGCCAGCCGGCCGGCCGCCGCCGCCACGTCCCTGTAGGTGGGCAAAACCAAGGTCATAATCGCTGACTCAGGGGTGGGGTTGATACAGTTGGCAAGAGCGCCTCGACACGGGCGAGGAGATCCCCGGCTGACCAATTCGCTGTCAGATGGGCCGCCAGCGCGCACCCCCCAGCGGCTACGCCCTCTTTGACAAAACCCTGTTCATAGGCCCGCAAACTGGCATACCGGGAGGAACTAAAGTTCAAGTCCGCGGCAATCAAAGGTGCGCCCACGGCGGCCGCCAGTCCTGGCGTATCCCCGGTCGGATCAGCCGCCACCCAGCGGGTTGTCCCCACCATTAGCTCCTCCGGCCGCCAGGGCAAACCGTAGTAATCCGCCAGTGCCTTGGCCAAGGCCCATACCGCCAACATTTGGGTGCCCCCCGCCAGCAACACCCCCCGCCCTAAACCACTCACTGCCAGAGCCAGGCCGGCCGCCACCACCTGCATCGGGTCGCCCACCGCCGCCACCACACTCAGCGGATCGTCCGTTAACTCCGCCGCCGCTAACCCCTGACAGACCACCGCCCATTTCTGGTCATGGTTGCAGTGGGGATGGCTGCTGTTCACCCGGTTGCGGGCCTCAATCCCCAAGCCCGTCAGCACCGCCAGCGCCGTCGTCGTCCCCCCGACCACGCATTCCCCCAACACCAGGTAGCCCTCCCCTACGGTGCGCGCCAACCACGTTCCCCACACCCGTCCCTGG
>JACYLR010000182.1 GCA_015272465.1 Gloeomargaritaceae cyanobacterium C42_A2020_066 | reverse complement strand
GGCATGTGGTTCTATTTCTACCAAGCTATTCACCAGACCTCAACGACATTGAACATGACTTCAGTGCATTGAAGCGGTTAAGGATGAATTCTCCTGCCGACACTAGTATAGATGAGATTGTCCGTGCTTACTGTGGAAATAGAGTGTCGTATTTCTAATCTAATCGGCTATAACAGGTGATTGACCACCCTTTTAGTCTAATTCCTCAGCCTTGGTGTGTCAAGTATATCAGTGCCGGAGCTTCCCTACCGCCTAACTGGGATTCTGGCAAGGACTTAACTGGCACGATTATGCCCGATGGCTCAATCCACCCTTAATTCTTCTACCCCAGCGCCCGCATCACCGTCTGCACATCCTTATCCCCCCGGCCCGAACAATTGATCACCAACCGAGGATTCCCCACCAACTGCTGACTCAGGGATTCCAACAACGCAAACGCATGGGCCGTCTCCAACGCTGGAATAATCCCCTCCAACCGACTGACCCGCTCAAACGCCGCCAGCGCCTCTCCATCCGTCACACTGTAGTATTCCGCTCGCCCCAAATCCTTGAGATAACTGTGCTCCGGCCCCACCCCCGGATAGTCCAGCCCAGCACTGATGGAGTGAGGTTCCACCACCTGCCCCTGACTATCCTGCAACAAGTAGCTCATTGCCCCGTGTAGCACACCAATCCGTCCCTGGGTCAGGGTTGCCGCGTGCTTGCCCGTGCTTACCCCCTCGCCCGCCGCCTCCACCCCAATCAGACGCACCGTCGGCTCAGCCACAAACTCGTAAAACAGGCCCATCGCATTGGAGCCGCCCCCTACACAGGCCAGCAGAATATCCGGGAGGCCGCCCCACTTCTCCTGACATTGGCGACGGGTTTCCTGGCCAATAATCGCCTGGAAGTCTCGGACAATCATCGGATAGGGATGGGGGCCAGCCACCGAACCCAAAATGTAGTGGGTGGTTTCCACATTTGTCACCCAGTCGCGAATCGCCTCAGACGTAGCGTCCTTCAGGGTGCCAGTGCCCGCCGCCACACCCCGCACCTCCGCCCCCATCAGTCGCATCCGAAACACATTGAGGGCCTGGCGCTCCATGTCGTGGACGCCCATATAAATCACGCAGTCCAGACCAAATCGGGCACATACCGTCGCCGTCGCCACCCCGTGTTGACCCGCCCCCGTCTCGGCAATGATCCGCCGCTTACCCATCCGCAACGCCAAGAGCACCTGCCCCAGGGCATTGTTAATCTTGTGGGCACCCGTGTGGTTCAGGTCTTCCCGCTTCAGATAGATCTCTGGCCCTGCCCCCGATGGCTGCCGGTAGTGAGCCGTTAACCGCTCCGCAAAATACAACGGACTCGGCCGGCCGACGTAATCCCGCAGCAACCCCTGGAGTTCTTGCTGGAACCCCTCCTCCTGGCGATACCGCTGGTAAGCCGCCTCCAACTCTGCTAAAGCTGGCATCAGCGTCTCTGGTACATACTTCCCCCCAAAAACGCCAAAACGCCCCAGAGCATCGGGGGCTGCGTAGGCAGAGGTTGAACCAGGCGCGAGGGGAGTCGTAGTCACGGCAGCAGCTTAGAGGAACTCCAGTCATTATAAAATCCCAACTTATGTCCTAGGTGACTGTCCCTAAAACAGCGGTATGTCAACGCACGAAAAAGGGGCACCCCCTAGGAGCGCCCCCGTTGCTAGAGAACTAGCTTTTGAGACTAACCGTTGATGGCGGGAGCTTGAACAGGCTCGCCGGCAGCCAGGTCGAGGGGGAAGTTGTGAGCATTGCGCTCGTGCATGACTTCCATACCCAGGTTGGCCCGGTTGATCACATCAGCCCAGGTGTTGATGACACGGCCTTGGCTGTCAACCACAGATTGGTTGAAGTTGAAACCATTCAGGTTGAACGCCATGGTGCTGATGCCCAGAGCGG
>JACYLR010000051.1 GCA_015272465.1 Gloeomargaritaceae cyanobacterium C42_A2020_066 | reverse complement strand
GATTGCAAATCTCCTGGCTCTGGTGGTGATTGTGGGCAGCCTAGCGCTGTACCTGGAAGCCCTAGCCTTGACCCCCCTCCAACGGCCCAATGATCTGATCTGGAGCGGGGTGGGGCTGTTCTATGGCCTCGTGCTCTGGATTGAAGGTGACCGACTCCAGGGTGGACTCCTGGCCGGGCAGGTGGCCAGTGTGGCCCTGCTGGTCTGGCTGGGTACCCAGGTGTGGCGACTGCGGCAGGTGGAAGCGGGACAGCGGGTGGCCCTTCTCGATCTGATCCGGGCGGTAGCCAAACTGGCCCAGCAACTGCAAGCCCCTCGGCCGGCCGGCCCTGCAACTGAATCCCCCATCTCGACCCCCAAACCGGCTGCGGAGGAAGCGCCCCAAGCCGTGGCCCCCCCAGAATCCGCAGTTCCGCCCCCAACCGAGACCGAGTCATCGCCCCAATCTGGCCTGGACGTCGAGATCTCCCTGGAAACCCAGCCGGCCGAGCCAGTGCGGGAACTGGAGCCAGAACCCGTCGCGCCCCCAACTACCAGTAACTCCCTCACCAGCCTGATTGGATTTTTCCAGAGCCTTGTTCGGCGCGCCCCCCGGCCGGCCGAGTCTCCTCTGGTTCCGTCTGAGGACATCGTCGTGATGGTGGCCGAGACCACACCGCCAGATGTAGCTGCCGTACAGGCTTCTGAAGCCGCTCTCGAATCATCTGCACCACCAGAACCACCCCCCCCGCCCGTACCAGCAGAGTCTCCAGACAGGGTGGATGCGGTGGCTACCTCCCCAGAACTCCCGACCCCTGCACCAGAATCGACTGGAGAGGTGCCAGCGCCAGTCGCGGACTCTCCCACTGACGGCGTTGCCTCAGATCCCGCTCCTGTCCACGAGGAAACTGCTGAACCTGCGTTCACGCCAGTGCCTTCAGACAAAAATCTGGAGGACTCCGATGACTGGCCCCCCCCTCAATCCAGACTATGAACCCTCTCCGTCAAATCTCCCTCGGCACCGTTGGTCTGACCATCGGCAGTATCCTGACTGTCATCGGGACTGGGGCCTACTTCGCCGATCTGGCCACCCTGAACTTGGCCGGTTTTTTTTATGGAATTCCCCTGTTGCTGGGCGGCCTCGCCCTGAAGGCAGCCGAACTGAAGCCAGTGGCGATCACCCCTCCCCCATCCCCAGAAGTCCTCACCCTGCGTGAACAACAGGCAACTGCCACCCAAACCCAAGTCCGCCTGGATGTTACTCGATACCGCTATGGGCCATCTTTTCATCTGGAGGAAGCCTTAGAGCGCCTCGGTTTGGCGGGTGACCCCGAAACCCGGCCCCGCCTGCGAGCACTGCGCGAAGAAAACGATCAGGGAGCCTACAGCCTCGTCCTGGTCTTCCAAGTGCCTGGTACCCCCCTGGCCCAGTGGCAGGCCAAATGTCCTAAAATGGCTAGCTTTTTCGGGCCGGGCTTGCGGGTCACCGTTCACTCTCCGGAGGACGAAGTCCTTGAACTCAGGCTTACGGTGCAATCCCCAGACCGGCCGGCCGCTCCTTAGTCCTTCTTAACAACCCCTAACTTTGTTAGATTGGGAGGAACGACGCAAGTCGCCTGGCCGCAGGCGGTATCGGGGGTTTGATGACGATTCAGATTGGTAGAGGGAAGGCCGCCCGGCGCGCCTACGGCATTGATGAAATTGCCCTTGTACCCGGGGCTCGAACCATTGATCCGGCGATCACCGACACGGCTTGGGGCCTGGGTGACCTCCGCTTGGAGATTCCGATCATCGCCAGCGCCATGGACGGTGTGGTGGATGTGACTACGGCCGGCCGGCTCAGTCAATTGGGTGCCTTGGGCGTGCTCAACCTGGAGGGCATCCAAACCCGCTATGCCGATCCCCAACCTATTTTGGACAAGATCGCCTCAGTGGGCAACGAAGACTTTGTTCCCCTGATGCAGCAGCTTTACAGCGAACCGATCCAGCCCGAACTGATTCGCCAACGGATTCAAGAGATACGCAGCCTAGGGGGAATCGCCGCGGTGAGTGCCACCCCTGCCCGTGCCCTACAGTTTGGCCGACTAGCCGCAGAAGCAGGTGCCCACCTGTTTTTTGTCCAAGCCACCGTGGTTTCGACCGACTATCTGGGGGCCCCCGACCTGCCCACCCTTGATCTGGCTCAGTTCTGCCAGGATATGCCCATTCCCGTGGTCTTGGGGAACTGCGTCACCTACGACGTCACCCACAAATTGATGGCTGCCGGAGCCGCTGCGGTGCTGGTCGGCATTGGGCCAGGTGCAGCTTGTACCTCACGAGGCGTACTGGGCGTCGGTGTTCCCCAGGCCACAGCTGTGGCTGATTGTGCGGCGGCCCGCGACGACTATTTCCAGGAAACGGGGCGGTATGTGCCTGTGATTGCTGACGGGGGCTTGGTGACCGGCGGCGACATCTGCAAATGTATTGCCTGTGGGGCTGACGCCGTCATGATTGGATCGCCCTTGGCTCGTGCCCAAGAAGCACCGGGCCGCGGCTATCACTGGGGAATGGCTACCCCTAGCCCCGTTTTGCCCCGGGGCACGCGCATTCGGGTGGGCACCACCGGCACTCTGGAGCAAATCCTGCGGGGTCCAGCCCAGCTAGATGATGGCACCCATAACCTGCTCGGTGCTCTGAAAACCAGCATGGGGACATTGGGAGCGCGCACCCTTCGTGAAATGCAGCAGGTGGAGGTGGTGATTGCGCCCTCCCTGCTGACCGAGGGCAAAGTCTACCAAAAAGCCCAACGCCTAGGGATGGGCAAATAGGCCCGAGCCGGCCAATCTTCATGCAGGTTTAAGGTTCTATGGATTAAAATAAGGAGTGCGGAGACGCAAGTTTCCGTTCACTCCTCACACCACACTTGGGCCTAGGCTTGTGCTTAGGCTTTTTTTTGTCGAGTGACCGGGTTGGCCAACCAAAATCCCTAATCGCCCACCGTCTGCCCCTGGAGACCCCGAGCAGCGCTAGGACGTAGCTCAAATCTGTGGTATTCTGAGCGATGCGGTTAAGAATCGAAGGGTACGGATTATGTCGGCAGCGGCAGCCGTTACGGATGCGTCCTTTCAGGGCGAAGTGCTCGACAGCGCGGTTCCGGTTCTAGTGGACTTCTGGGCGCCCTGGTGTGGCCCCTGCCGGATCGTGGCTCCGGTGGTAGATGAAATTGCCCAAGAGTACGCGGGAAAAGTTAAGGTGGTCAAGCTGAACACCGACGAGAACCCCAAGGTGGCTTCTGAGTACGGCATTCGTAGCATCCCCACTCTGATGGTTTTTAAGGGCGGTCAAAAGGTTGACACCCTGGTGGGTGCGGTTCCGAAAACCTCCTTGGCCGACACGCTGAATAAGCATCTCTAAGTTTTTCCAGTCCTTTCCAGGTTAACTCCACCGCCATGAGCCGTCGTTGCCAACTCACGGGGAAGCAGGCTAATAATGCCTACGCTGTTTCCCACTCCCACCGTCGTACTAAACGTATTCAGGAAGTCAACCTGCAATGGAAGCGGGTTTGGTGGCCGGCCGGCCAACGGTTTGTCCGATTGCGCCTTTCGACCACTGCCATCAAGACTTTGCAGACTAAAGGCTTAGAGGCAATGGCCAAGGAAGCCGGAATTAATCTGAACAAGTTTTAGGCTATGGCTGGCCCAGCAGGTAGCTACCCTTGAGGTTTAAACTCGTGCGGGTTCCCTTCTGAGCTAGTGGCATTCGTGTTTCATAAAACCCCTGGAACTTCTGGGGGTTTTGTTTTTTTCATTTCTGAGTGCCATGGGGCCAAGGGTCGGAGGACAGAAGTGCTGTTGTGTCTTCGGCAAACTCAACCGTTGCTGAGGGCCATGCAGGGGCAGCCTCCTCTTCCTCAGACACCTCGGCGATCGCTGGGCCGGCCGGCCGCCAGGGGTGTAGGCAACGTTGCCGATCCAGTCCCTCCAGGTAATTCTTCTCACTGGTGATCGAGGTTTGCAGTCGCTGGAGTTCCTCCAGGAGAGCTTGCTGAGCAACGGAGTCCCTCGTCTCTGCCAGTTGCAGGCTCCGCTCTTGCCAAAGCTGCAACAGGTGGCGGTAGTGCTTACCCCGAATGACGCGGGCCAGGGTAGCAATAGCGGACTGGACAACGAGACTGGGCTGATGCAAATCCCGCTCCGCCATTTCATCCAGGTAAATCAGGCCCAAGAGTTTTTGGGTGCTTTCCTGAGGCAGGTCAGCCTCGTTAAGGGCTTCCTGGAGTTCCCCTTGGTCAGTGGAATTGGTGGTGGGGTGCGCCTGAAGCCATTGCCACAGCCAGCGATAGGGCGCACTACAAAAGGCCAGATCCCACTCCTCCAAGCCGTCGATCACGGTCTGACGATAGGCAGGGCAATGGAGGTATACCCGCAAGAGTTGGGCCTCGGCAGCTTCCAGGAGGTTCGTGGGGGTGACGGTGGCCAGCGGTCGGCTGAGTGGCTTGGGGTTGCGTAACAGACGACCGAGATGGCCCTCTAATTGAACGATCAGACGGCTGTTTCCTTGGCCTAGAGCATTGACACAGGTGCGGGCATAGTGATCCTGAACCGCTGGATTTGGGAGTCGCCGCAAGAGTTGGGCAAGGGCCTGGAGCAATTCCTGAAATTGGTCGGGACGTTGGGGGTCACGCTGGGCGAGGATTTGCTGAATCTGCCACTCCACCCACAGGGGGCTATGCTCCAGGAGGTGGCGATAGGCTGTAATGCCCTGGTGCTGGAGGAACTCGGCCGCATCCTTACCCGCCGGTAGTTCTAAAACCCGGATGTGAACCTGACCTGTGAACGCCAAGTCCTCCACTTCCCCCAAACCCCGCGCCACTGCCCGCCGGCCGGCCGAGTCTGCGTCGAAGTTGAGGACGATCTGCTTAGAGTCGGTATATCGCAACAGAAGCTTGACTTGAGCCGCACTGAGAGCTGTGCCCAATACGGCCACCACCTGTCTCAAACCCGCTTGGTGGAGGGCAATGGCGTCGAAGTAGCCCTCGACGACCACCGCTTGGTCGGCGCGGACAATGGCCTCCTTGGCCCGATCCAGACCAAACAACAGGTGGCCTTTGTTAAACAATTCAGTTTCGGGGCTGTTCAGGTATTTGGGGTCTTCGCCGTCTAGACTGCGGCCACCAAAACCTACCACCCGTCCCTGGCTATCCCGGATCGGGATGATCAGCCGATTGCGAAACCGGTCGTAGCAGCCTCCATCGGGGCGCGGCACCAGCAGGCCGGCTTTGACCACCAAGTCCACTGGGTAGGATTTTTGCTCGACCAAGTAAGTGTATAGGGTCTGCCAACCGGGGGGCGCATACCCCAGTTGGAAGTCGCGAATCGTTTCCGGGTTTAGGCCCCGGGTCTGGGTAACGTAGTCTCGGACGGCGGTCGCGGTGGGCTGTTCGAGGGCGAACGCATAGAAATGACTGGCCAGGGCAAGAATCTCATAGAGTTGCTGCCGCTGGGTGAGTTGTCGCTGGAGTTGCTGCTGTTGTTCCGGGGCCAGGGTGCGTACCGGCACCTGGTAGCGCTGGGCCAGATCCAGCACGGCCTCGCTAAAGGAGGTTTTTTTGATCTCCGTCAGGAATTTGATGACGTCTCCACCCGCCCCGCAACTGAAGCAGTGGTAAAGCTGTTTATGGGGACTGACGTGGAGGCTGGGGTTGCGATCCTCGTGGAAGGGGCAGAGGCCCACCAAGTCTTTGCCCTGACGGCGCAATACCACATGGCTCGCCACCACTTCCACCAGATCCGCCCGCTGGCGAACCTGATCGAGGGTATCGGGGTGGAGACGGGGAACATCCATAGGAACGCCAAGCTAGCCCAGGGCAGGCTGACCCCCATTCTACTCAGGGGGGTGGGTCTGCTCCAGTCACTCTTCTCGATGGCGCTCCCCGTCTTGGCGGCCCAGTTCGTAGACGCCGCACCCGACGCAGGCCATCAACCCCATGCTGACGGCCCAGCTATGGCCAAGCCCGGCATCGACGGCCCAATTACATAGGGCACCGATCCCCAAAAAGAGTCCACCGGTCGCCAAGGAGGCCACCAGGTCGAAGGGGGCAAAATCTCCGGCCGGCCGGCCGGGGCGGGACGGCTTCAACCGGGCCAATCCCTGGGCCAGCCCTTCGGTGAGACGCTGATTGAGAGGGGAAAACCCCAAAGACAGGGCAACTGCCCACAGGCCAGCCCCGGCAATATCCGCAGCGTCGAGGGGAACCGTCAGTCCCAGAAAATGAACGATCATGGCAGTCCTAGCCGTAATGAACCCAGCTTAACACTTCGTTACATTGCCCCGACATTGATCTGCGAGTCTGCTGGGACGAGTTGCGTAACTAAAGGTTAATGGGCCGTTTTTCGTCTACCGTCTCTGGTAGGTTGCTGGGGAAGCGGCCGGCCGGTTGTCCTGGCCTCGCCCACCCTCTTACCCAGGGGCAGATGATGCGGCGGATTGGAGTCCTGACCAGTGGTGGCGACGCGCCAGGCATGAATGCAGCGATCCGGGCCGTGGTGCGCGGCTCGACGGCCTATGGGGTTGAGGTGATCGGGATTCGCCACGGCTATGCGGGCCTAATCAGCGGAGACTTTGTGCCGTTGGGGCCGCGGGATGTGGCCAACACCATCCAGCGCGGGGGTACCGTCCTGCTCAGTGCCCGGAGCCTCGACTTCTACACCCCGGCCGGCCGTGCCCAAGCGGCGGCCAATGCCCACGCGGCTGGCATTGAGGGTTTGGTGGCTATTGGTGGCGACGGCACCTACCAGGGAGCCTGGCGGTTGTGGGAGGAGCATCAGATCCCGGTGATCTGCGCCCCCGGCACGATCGATAACGACCTATGTGGCACTGACGAAACCATCGGCTTTGATACAGCCGTGAATGTGGCCACAGAAGCCATCGACCGGATACGCGACACCGCCGCCAGCCACGAACGCGTCTTTTTCATTGAAGTCATGGGTCGCCACACTGGGTTTATTGCCCTAGCGGTGGGGATTGCTGGCGGTGCTGAAGTGATTGCCCTGCCGGAGCGTGTGCCCCAGCCCGAACAGGTGGCCCGCACGATTCGGGATGCCCAGGCGCGCGGCAAGCTGTCAGCTATTGTCGTGGTCGCTGAGGGGGCCTTTCCGGGCGGTGCTCAGGCCCTGATGCAGGCGGTTCATCCCCTCCTGGGGGTCAAAAGTTGGGTGACCATCCTGGGGCACATCCAACGGGGAGGCAGTCCTACCGCCAAGGATCGGGTGCTCGCCAGTCGTCTCGGTACCGCAGCTGTAGAAGCCCTTTTGGATGGGAAAGCGGGCCTGGCAGTTGGGGTCGTCAACCATCAAATCCACTTCACACCCCTGGAGATTGCTGCCTGTAGCTGCAAACTGATCGACCCCCATTTGGTCACTCTGGCGCAGGTTCTGGCACTCTAGCCACTGACAATCCCCGACCACTGCACAGCCTTTTGTCGGGTGCGGCGATAGGAGCAGAACCGAGCAACGTCCTGGAATGTACAGGCAGGGCAGAGGCTGATCTGGTCGGCCTGCAAACCCAGAGCCAGCAGTTGACGTACCTGAACTCGCCGCAGATCCAGACGCACATGGGTAGGCTGCGGATCGGGAAGCAGGGGGGAATCGGGCAACGCCAGCCACGCCTCCCGGCCGGCCGGCCCTACCAAGGTTTGGAGCACGACCTTCGCCACAGGCCATTCCACTGGATAGTGGGTTCCGCTGATCGCTGGGCCAAGCGCCACCCGCAGATCCGCCAATTGACTGCCGGCTCCTTCAAGGGTGAGGAGGGTCTCCTTAAGTATCTGGGCCGCTGTGCCTCGCCAGCCCGCATGGATTGCGGCCACCCGACCCGTCTGGCAATCACCCACCAGCAGCGGCACACAATCGGCACTACACACCCAAACCCCCTGATCAGCTTCAGTAGAAACGAGGGCATCCCCGGCCGGCCGGCCCTCATTTTCTCCAGCCCTATGCACCACTGCTCCATGCACCTGTTGCAGCCGATAGTTCTGTTCCGTGCCGAAAAGATGACCGGGAAGTTCCGGGAAATGGCGGGTAAAAAAACCGTGCTGCCAAGGCGCCAAGAGCGTACAGGTGAGATACGGCCGGCCGGCCGCCGTCTGCCACGTCCAATCGTGGGTGTTTGAGCAAGACTCCGGTTCATTGACCATGAGGTGACTCATCTCTGAGTGGCTCGGAAAAGGATCCAAACGTAGTTGATTCACCTATTCTCCAAGGACTCTGGTAGCCTCTGACGCGGCCTGGCTTTGAGGCTGGACATCCACAGCTCTAAAGCACCACGATATCAGCGGCCGCCAAGTTTGGCTTTGTCGCGAGAATAGCAATCTGAACCTGAGTGGCTCCGCCCAAACCATCGATGTCAAAAAATAGGTTTCCTGTACCTGGGTCATAGATAAAACGCTGACTAGTATTGGTAGCACCAATCCCCTGAACAAATCGAGAGGATGTCAGGGTGCCGACTGTTAGCCCTCCCCCGAAGCCGCTCGCGGAAACCTGAATCTTGTCCTGATTGCCCGATACCTTAGAGAAGTCTGTAATGGTATCAATCTTGTCCGCGGTACTAGAGAACTGGAAGAAGTCATTCTCAGTTCCACCCGTCAGGACATCATTCGCTCCACCGCCAATCAGGGTGTCACTGCCTATACCGCCTACCAGCGTGTTAACACCAGTATTCCCCGTTATCCGGTTATTCAGGTTATTGCCGGTACCACTGAGGGCAGAAGTTCCTGTTAAAACGAGATTCTCCAGGTTGACTCCCAAAGTATAAGTAATCGAGGATTGCACACCATCGGTACCTTCACTGGCATTTTCGACAATTACATCCCCCACACTGTTGATGATGTAGGTATCATTACCAATTCCGCCGATATGTTGGTCATTTCCTGTGCCGCCGTTGAGGGTATCATCCCCACCACTACCGTTCAGCGTATCGTCACCGCTACTCCCATCGAGAAGATTGGCCCCACTATTCCCAGTGATCGTATTCTTCAGGGTATTTCCTGTGCCGTTAATGGCTGCCGACCCAGTCAGAATAAGAATTTCTAAGTTTGACCCCAACGTGAAGCTTGCTGAAGCATGAACAGTATCGATTTCGGTGGCTAGGGTTGAGGTTTCCGTGACGACATCCGTGGAACTATCAACCTTGTAGGTGTCATTGCCCGTTCCGCCAATTAGCGTGTCATTGCCTGTGCCACCGTCCAAGACATTGGCAGCAGTGTTGCCTGTGATGGAATTGTTAAGGGTATTCCCCGTGCCATTAATGGCATTGGTTCCAGTCAGAACCAGGTTTTCCAGATTGGCAGCGAGAGCGAAACTGATAGATGTCTGGACAACATCCGTACCCTCAGCGGGGTTTTCGATAAGGACATCGCCTAGAGAGTCAAGAATGTAGGTATCATTCCCGCTGCCGCCGATCAGGGTGTCGTTGCCGAGTCCCCCGTCCAGCCGGTCGTTGCCAGTCCCACCGACGAGACTATCCTGTGCACTGGCCCCCGTAAGAGAGTCATTGCCAGCGTTTCCCTGGAAGACGGCTATCAGCCCATCAGCACTGGTGAGGATGTCATTGCCGCTACCGGCCAAGATGGAAATACGCTCAAACTCTGTGAACTGTACGGTGCTGCTGGGATTGTTTGTAACAAACGTACCGCTAGAGGTGACAACTCCGGTAGCACTGGAATAGTCAATGACTAACAGGTCATTTCCGGTACCACCAATGACGCTATCAAACCCTAGGCCAGGGTTGATGGTATCGTTCCCCGCATTGCCCACAAGGGTGCTATCAAAAGCACCACTGGAGATAAAACTATCGTTACCTGTGCCGAGGGTAATCGAGCGGAACCGTTCAATGCTGACAACCGAGTCTTTGCTACTACTCAGTGTGGTAGAGGTGCCATCTGTGATGCTGAGGGCAGTAGTAAGGCTGCTAAAATCAACCTGACTGGCAATATCATTACCAGCACCCCCATGAAAAGTGTCGTTGACACTGCTGCTACCCGTGAAACTGTCGTTGCCACTCCCCCCTAAAACAGAAACCCGTTCGAACTCAAAGAAGCTGGTTGTACTGCCTTGACCATTGGCCGCCGAACCTGCGGTTGTGTTGACCGTAACGCTCGTGGTTGCTGCTGAGTAATCGATAATCAGGAAGTCATTGCCAGTTCCACCAAACACCGTGTCGATCCCAAGACCGGCATTGATGGAGTCGTCGCCAGCACCGCCTCTAATGGTGCCGTTACTAAACAGATCAGTGGACGTAAACGTATCGTTGCCAGCGCCCAGAGTGGGATTGATCAGACGCTCAATGTTGACAATGGAATCGGTCGAGCTAGTAACGGTATTGCTACTGCCATCAATCAGGGTTATCACTGTAACGGAACTGCTGAAGTCTGCCCCATTAACGGTATCAACCCCACCGCCACCCTGGAAATTTTCAATGACGCCACTGGCACCCGTAAACGAGTCGTTGGCGCTGCCACCTGTGACCGAGACCCACTCGAATTCAGAGTAACTGACGGCACTACCGGCTCCATTACTGATGAAACGACTGGGGCCGTTTGCAGTAACTGGCGTGGCGGAACTGGAATAATCGACAATGAGCAGGTCGTTACCGGCTCCACCGCTGACATTATCCGACCCTAAGCCCGGATTGACGGTGTCGTTGCCTGCACCCGTGTTGATGATGCCATTGTCAAAGAGGCCGCTGGAGACAAAACTATCGTTACCACTCCCCAGGGTGATGTTTTGGAAGCGTTCGATATTGGTAACGGAGTCGATGCTACTGGCAAGGGTCTGACTCGTGCCCTCAACGATAGTGATGTTCGTTGTTAGGGAACTAAAGTCCACCCCATTGACCGTATCGCTACCGCCACCGCCATTAAAACTGTCGAAGATGCCAAATCCCCCCAGGAAGGAATCATCCCCACTTCCCCCGGTTACAGAAATACGCTCGATGCCTGTGAAATTCACCGAGCTATTGAGGTTGTTGGTAACCAGCCCGAAGCTGTTGGCTGTGACGGAGGTCGTTGATCCCGAATAGTTGACGATGAGAAGGTCGTTGCCGTCTCCACCCGCAATGTTATCGTCGCCTACGCCTGAATCAATCGTGTCGTTGCCCAGTCCGCCGTCGATAAAGTCATTGCCACCCAGGCCGCTCAAGCTATCGTTGCCGTCTAACCCATTGATGACATCGCCCTGGCCCGTGCCAATGAGGGTGTCGTTGCCGGCAGTACCGTTCAGAGTGGCCATAGGGGGGGCGCGATGAGGGCTAAGACGTGCGGACGCGACTGGATCAGTCACTTCTCAAACAAATCTTAAGCCTATTCGCAGAATCCCTGGGTGTTGGAGGTCACGCTGGGGGAGATTGCGTCCGTCGGGGCTTATCCCGGCCGGCCGGGCCATCCCATCTCCCGGCGATGCTCCGCAGCGACTTGGTGATACCAGCGGCAGTAGCGTTCGTGTTCCTGGCGCACCTCGACCTCATGGCGGAAGCGGGCCGCCAGGGCATGGCTTTCGAGCCAATAGTTAATGAGTGCTGGCTGGGGGGCAAACTGCCGGTATTCGTGGGGAAACATTAGGCTCCCTGGCGCAGCTTTTCCAGAACGGTGCGGTCTTCCAGGGTGGAGGTGTCACCGCCCACCTCCTGGCCGGCCGCCAGGGCGCGCAGCAGGCGCCGCATGATCTTACCGGAGCGGGTTTTGGGCAGGGCATCGGTGAAATGGATGGCGTCGGGGCGGGCAATGGGGCCAATCTCTGACGCCACGTGGCGTTTGAGGACCTGGTTAAGCTCATCGCTGGGGGTGTAGGTGTTGTCCAGGGTGACAAAGGCCACAATGGCTTCCCCCTTCAGGTCATCCGGCCGGCCGACCACGGCCGCCTCAGCAACAGCGGGATGGGAGACAAGGGCTGACTCAATTTCCATCGTGCCTAACCGGTGGCCGGCCGTGTTGATCACATCATCGACGCGCCCCATCACCCAGAAATAGCCGTCCGCATCCCGGCGCGCCCCATCGCCAGCAAAGTAAACGGGCTGACTATCGGCCGGCCGAATGAACTCCCAGTAGCTGCGGCGGAATCGTTCTGGATCGCCGTAGACCGTGCGCATCATGCTCGGCCAGGGACGACGCACCACCAGGTAGCCCCCTTGATCCGGAGGCACTGGGTTGCCGGCCATGTCCACCACGTCGGCCGCGATACCGGGCAGGGGCAGGGTGGCGGAACCGGGTTTAGTCGGTGTCGCGCCCGGCAGGGGTGCAATCAAAATCCCCCCCGTTTCGGTTTGCCACCAGGTATCCACAATGGGGCAGCGCTCCCCGCCAATCACCCGGTGGTACCACATCCAGGCTTCCGGGTTAATCGGTTCCCCGACGGTGCCCAATAACCGCAGGGAGGAGAGATCCCGCGCTAGGGGCAGGGCGTCGCCGGTTTTCATCCAGGCGCGAATGGCCGTGGGGGCGGTGTAGAAAAGGGTGACCCGGTGCCGCTCGATCAGATCCCACATACAGCCGGGATTGCTGGGACGGGGAGCGCCTTCGTACATGAGCACCGTCGCCCCGTTGGAGAGGGGGCCATAGACCACGTAGCTGTGCCCTGTGATCCAGCCGATGTCTGCTGTACACCAATAGACATCCTCTTCCCGCAGGTCAAAGACCCATTGGGTGGTCATGTGGGTGTAGAGGTTGTAGCCGGCGGTGGTGTGGACAACACCCTTGGGTTTGCCGGTGGTGCCGGAGGTGTAGAGGATAAAGAGCAGATCTTCGCTGTCCATGGGTTCCGCAGGACAGTCAGCGCTGACTTGGGCTTGCAGGTCATGCCACCACATATCCCGGCCGGCCGTCATCTCACAGGTTCCCGCCCGCCGCACTACCAAAACATGGGCCACACTGGGCACGGCCCCATCGGCGAGGGCCAAATCCACTTGGGTTTTGAGGGACACCACCGCATCCTTGCGCCAGCCTCCATCGGCAGTGATCACCACCTTGGCAGCCGCATCCTGGAGCCGACCCCGCAGGGCCTCAGCACTGAACCCCCCAAAGACTACGGTGTGGGGTGCACCAATCCGGGCACAGGCCAGCATGGCAATGGCTGCCTCGGGGATCATGGGCATATAAATCCCGACCCGGTCACCCTTGGTCACCCCCAGGGTTTTGAGCGCCGAGGCCATCTGACAGACTTCCCGGTGCAAGTCAGCGTAGGTCAGGACACGGATATCCCCCGGTTCCCCTTCCCAGATCAGGGCGGGCTTATCGCGGCGGGGGGTGAGCAGGTGCCGATCCAAGCAGTTGACGGTGATGTTCAGTTTGCCGCCCACAAACCACTGGGCCTGGGGTGGCTGCCAGTCCAGCACCCTGTCCCAAGGCTGGAGCCAGGTCAGTTCCTGGCGGGCTAGGGTTGCCCAGAAACCCTCTAAATCCGCTTCGGCCGCCGCGCACAACCGCTGATAATCCTCCAGGGACTGAATACGGGCCTGGGCGCGAAATCCGTCCGGGGGAGGGAAAACCCGATGTTCAGATAGGACGGATTCAATGGTGGGATCCATAGTCACTGGGATCAGGTTGGGGGCAGACACGCTAGCTATTGTCGGCCACGGCCGGCCGGCCGCTGCTGGGCCTGTGAACTTGTTTAATATTTTGGGGCTAACCCTGGGGGCTGGAGGACGGTACGGCTGAACCGAAGTCGCGGTGATAGAGTTCGTCGGTCTGGGCGGCCATGATGAAGTCGTTGCGGTGCAGGCCCCGGATCGCATGGGTCCACCAGCGCACGGTGACCTGGCCCCACTCGGTGATCAGGCAGGGATGGTGGCCTGTGGCTTCGGCGGCTTGTCCCACGGCTTGGGTAAAGGCGAGGGCGGTGAGAAAGTCGGGGAAACGGTAGGTCTGCTCCAGTTGGGGAATGCCTTGCTCCTGGATCACCTGCCACTGGGGCAGTTCGGCCAACCAGGTGGCCAGTTCCTGGGCGGCCGGCCGCTCGGCATCGGCATGACAGGCGGTGCACCGTTGCTGGCTGAGGTGGGTCATGGCGGGGTTGGCTCAACCGCTGGACAACTACAACCAAGGTACGGCCGGCCGGGGTCACCTATGCTGCTGTCCACTGCGGGGATTGCATCGCCCCCCTATTGCGGCCTCGCATTCCTTTGGCAACCTGAGGACTAGAGGATGTATCCCCTAACCCAGTTGACCTAGATCTCCTTGGTGTTGTGGCTATAATGCTTGGCCCGTAAAAGGTTTCGCAAGCGATCCAGACATTATCGCTATGGGGCGGTTTCGGACATCGATTATCGTGGAGCAGGGTAACGGCAAGGGGATAATCTTAGCAAGGCTTAAGGCAACGTTGTTAACTGAGATAAGGTGGGGCTTGTTATGCGGTGGTCGTGGGTTTAGGATATTCCAGGAGCTATACGCAATAGGACTTGGGGAGGCTTCACAAAGAGAGTTATACGGCAACGACCCAGAGTGTTATGCAGCCACCCGCCGCATAACACATAGTTAGGCATCATTAATTCCGACCTTAAGGAAACGAGATGAACGCTATCCAGGGCCAGACGACCAGCAAGGTGCCGGAAGTTACGCTGCTCTTCTGGATCATCAAAATTGCTGCCACTACGCTTGGCGAAACCGGCGGCGATGCGGTGTCCATGTCGATGAACCTCGGTTACCTCGCGGCAACTGGCATCTTCGCCGCGCTGTTTGTCGCCGCTGTAGGCATGCAGATCGCCGCCAAGCGCTTTCACCCGTACGTATACTGGGCCACCATCATCGCGACCACTACCGTTGGCACGACGCTCGCCGATTTTGCGACACGCTCCCTCGGTATCGGCTACGCGGGTGGTAGCTCACTCCTGTTAGTTCTCTTGCTCGCATCGCTCGCAGTGTGGTATCGCGCGATGGGCACGGTATCGGTGGAGTCGGTGAGCACGCCTAGGTCTGAAATGTTCTACTGGGCAACGATCATGTTCTCACAAACATTGGGTACCGCGCTCGGCGACTGGACTGCAGACACGGCCGGCCTGGGTTACTTAGGGGCAGCAGCGGTCTTCGGGGCGCTGCTGGCACTTGTCGCCGGCACATACTTTTGGACCCGCATCTCGCACACAGTGCTGTTCTGGGCAGCCTTCGTGTTGACACGTCCGCTTGGCGCTGTAGTCGGCGATTTTCTTGACAAGCCGGTCGCGTCTGGCGGCCTCGCCTTGAGCCGCTATTCCGCAACGGCGGTGCTGCTGGTGTTCATTGTTGCTTGCATTATGCTCTTCAAGCAGAAGCCGGCCAGCACGAGCCATTGAGGGTGACGGGTCTGATGCCTAACAACAGCATGCAGCGGACGGCGCTACGCGCCGCCGCTGATGCTGGGCGTTATGCGACTCAGTTCTCTGCGGGGATTGTACTTGCGATTCTCCGTTGATGTTTAGAGTCAGGGTCGGTGAAAAACATCTGATCATCCTGAATCTTGAAGTACTTATATTGATTTCATGAGGGATTTTGAATGGTAAATCAACAGCCGAGTGATGTTGACTTCACAGAACCCGCTGAGTTGTTACCAGCTTGGTTCACTGAAAGGATGATGAGCGATGTTTGGTCTTTTGGGTTATTGATGATTACGGGAGATGTCATCGCAATTGAAAACATTAGTAGTATCACCAAAGATGCTAGTGGTAATCTTTGGTTGGATGCTACCTTACTCGATTCTCGATTTGGTGTAGAAGATATCAATGGACATAAGCTATTCTTGGCTCCTACTTCACGCACTAAAATTTCTATAAATTCATCTCATGTTGTAGCCGCATTTGAACTCGCTGATACATAAGTCGCCTATGATAATGGGCTTTGAGATGGACGAGGGCGATCGCGTAAACTTTTGGGCAAGCAGATAGCATTTGCCTACAATTGGCTACCTTACAATGAATATTAGCCCTTGAAAGAGTGAAGCAGGGTATGAACACTACGGATAATTCCCCAATGGAAGATATGGAGTCGTCGATTTTGGTATCTGTAACCGAGTTGCAGCGTCAACTCAATGACTCACTCAAGCATCTGTCACTAGAGCGCCTACAGGTGCTTGCTGATTTTGCGGCTTACTTGGCAAATGCTGAAAGTGAAGCTGCAACTCAAGAACTTCTGGCAATTCCTGGCTTGCTAGAGCGTGTCAAACAAAATCAAGCAACCTCTAAAGCCCAGTACAGCAGTTGGAGAACTCTTCGCTCCGATGTATGAAGTTCTTCTCCACCCTGATGCCCAAAAAGTTTACGTCAATGCTGACAAAGCCTTAGCCAAGAAGATTGCCCGATGTTTGCAGCAGCTAGAGCAAACTCCCCGATCCCATCCCAACATCAAAGCTCTCAAAGGAGATTACGCAGGCTACTATCGCTACCGTATCGGAGACTACAGGATGATCTATTCGGTGGATGATGAGTTGGTTCAGGTGTTTGTTGTGGCGATCGCCCATCGTAGTGAAGCGTATGAACCGTGAGGGGGAGTTGGTAAATCCAACCACAGGTGATTCCAAGCACCGTAGAAACGCCGCACAACAACCCCAATGCACCCGACCGCCAATAGGTTGTCTGTTGGTCATTTAAGGTTGTCTACGACGGGTTATTGGGAACGTTAGCTCTCAATTACTGGAGACGAGGGCACAATACAGTCATTTTTAATGACAACGAGACAACTTTCTGGTTTTGCCCACTCTGGATGTAGCTTGTGGGCCGTGTGCAGCGGCAATAGGGGTGAGAGCAAGTGTCTCAAACTTAAAAGACTCCGCCCCCAAAGCTGTCGGCAAGGCGACACCCCCCAGAGCAGCTAAGGGAGCATAGCCCCCTACAGTTGACCAAAGCCCTTTTTCTTTTTGGACTGCTGCTTACGCCGGGCAGCGCGGGCACCGACCCCTGCACCTGCGCCTGGCATTCCACCCGGCAAGCCAGGCATTCCTGGCATTTGGCCTCGCCCCAACTGCTGCATCATCGTGCGCATGGTTTTGAAATCCCCCACCAGTTTGGTGACATCCGCCTCGCTGTGACCCGAACCGCGGGCAATCCGCCGCCGCCGGCTGGGGGAGCTGGAGAGTAGATCGGGATTGCGGCGTTCTTCGCTCGTCATCGAGCCGATCATTGCTTCGGCGCGCTTTAATTGCTTTTCGGCCTGCTGAATCTGATCCGCCCCCAACTTGTTCATTCCCGGAATCATCTTGAGGATGCCACCGAGGGAACCCATGGTTTTGAGCAGGCGCAGTTGCTTGACAAAGTCCGTGAAGTCGAACTGGGCCTCTAGGATCTTGCGCTGCATCCGCTCCGCATCGGCCAGGTCTACTTCCTCTTGGGCCTTTTCCACCAGGGTGAGAACATCCCCCATCCCCAGAATGCGCGAGGCGATCCGGTCGGGATAAAAGGGTTGGAGGGCCTCAACCTTCTCGCCGGTGCCGATGAACTTGATGGGTTGACCGGAGACTTGGCGCACCGACAGGGCTGCGCCGCCGCGACTGTCACCGTCGGTTTTGGTGAGGATAGCGCCCGTCACGCCGATTTGTTCATGGAACACCTGGGTGAGATTGGCAGCCTCTTGCCCGGTCATGGCGTCCACCACCAGCAGCACCTCTTGGGGCTGGATCGCCTCTTTGATGCGGGCCAGTTCCGCCATCATCTGCGGATCAATTTGCAGTCGGCCGGCCGTATCGACAATCACCACATCCACCCCGGCTGCCCGGCCCTGGGCCACCCCCTGGCGGGCAATCTCCACCGGATCGGCATCTGTCCCCAGGGAAAATACCGGCACGTCAATCTGCTGCCCCAGGGTGATCAACTGATCAATGGCGGCCGGCCGATAGACATCCGTAGCCACCAGCAGGGCAGTCTGGTTTTGTTTCTTCAGGTAGAGGGCCAGCTTAGCCGTAGCCGTGGTTTTGCCTGTCCCCTGCAACCCCGCCATCAGCACCACGGTGGGCGCTGTTTCCGCCTGAGCTAGGGGGGTATGGGTTTCCCCCATCACCGCCACCAACTCGTCGTAGACCACCTTGATCAACTGCTGATCCGGGCGGACACCCGGCAACACAGCAATGCCCTCCGCCCGTTTCTCCACCTCCGCCATAAAGGCGCGCACTACCTGGAGATTGACATCCGCCTCCAGCAGCGCCCGGCGCACCACTTGGAGAGCAGGCTGCATGTTGCTAGCAGTGAGCTTGTCTTGGCCCCGCAGTTTCTTCCAGGCCGCTTCCAACTGCTCCGAGAGGGCATCGAACATGGGTTATAACCTCCACGATCGGGAAATTAGGGATTCAGGGAATGGGCACCTCTGGACACACCTCCAGCACCTGCTGCCGCAGAGCCGTCAGGTTGGTGTGTAGGTCACGGGTGAGGCGGCGCTCCACCAAGCCCACCGGCAGTGTGACCTTAGGACAAACCTGCACCTGGTAGATGACGTCAGTGCCCCCTCCCTGCGGTTCCAAGGCCCAGAACCCCGCAAACACCTGGAAATCCCCTTCCACAAGCTTGAACTCAATCCGCTCTGGGCAGCACTCAATTAAGTCCAGCACCACCCGTGCCCGAAAGTTGACCTTGAGCACCGGCTGGAGGCCCACCTGTTCCAGGCGAATCCCGCCCTCAGGATGGGGTAAGCGGCGGCTAACCGCCAAGTTGGGTATAAACTCCGGCAGGGTTTCGTAATCGGACAAAATCTGCCAGATGGCTTCGGCCGGCCGGGGCACCCAGAGGGCCGCCCGAATCAAGCGATGTCGTCCACCCGGTCGCTCCACCGCCAAGCGTAAATCCTCAGTCTCCTCTATTCCAAGCTCAGGAGGTGGGGTCGGGCGCGTATTCTCCGAATCCTGCATAGGGTGTGGTGTCATCCTTGGCGTGGCAGTACGGCCATCCCCCGCATCTTCCCCAGTTCACCCCGATCCCAAAGAAAAGGGTGGGCTTATCGTGCAGATGTCGATGTGCTAGAGAGCAGTTCACATGGTAGCCTAAAAAATGGTGTCCTACGTATCGGCAACCCCTGCCCCTCAGGTCAGGATAAGACAGTTTGCCATGGAGGAAGATTGCCATGTCTGTGCGCATTTATGTCGGCAACCTGCCTGAGGAGATCGAACGGCAGGAGTTAGAAGTTGTCTTCAGCGGAGTCGAGCCCGCCATTCAGTCCCTAAAGTTGGTCACCAACCGTAAAACGGGCAAATGCCGTGGCTTTGGCTTTATCACGGTCAAAACGGACGAGGAAGCTGAAGCTCTAGTGGCCCAGTTCAATGGGTTCGCCTTTCGGGATGCGGCGCTCAAGGTGGAGATTGCCCTCCCTCGCGCTAAAGGTGAAGAGGGTGACGCGCCGGAAACAGAAGCGTCTGCCCCCGAACAGGCAACCCCCGCCCCCACCCCCAAGGTGCGGGAGAAGGGCGCCACCAACGCCAAAAAGGCTCGGCCGGCCGGCCGGCCCCAGGAAGATCGGGCCAGCAGTGTCGAACCCGATCCCCGCTGGGCGCAGGAGTTGCAAAAACTCAAGGATATGCTTTTGGCCCAAACCACCGGTTCCTGACCCCCAGTACTTTGCTAAGTCCCTCTCCAAGGGAAACTGCTATGGTTGAGGCAAGGGGGTACTGTTCTCCCAGGCTTGTTTTGCCACTTGAGGGTTGACCACACCATGAGGACAGCGGCACAGGTGCGATTCCGTTCGGGCCTGATCGACACCCAAGTGATCACCCGGGGAAGCGGCCGTCGGCTTGGGGTCGTGAGTCAGCTGTGGGTGGATGTGGATCGGTGGGAGGTGGTTGCCTTTGAACTGAAGGGCAACCTATTGAGCAATTACCTCCCCGGCGAGTCGGATGGGTCAGTTTCCCTAAAGAAGGTGCGCCAGATTGGCGATGTGGTGCTCGTGGACGATGAACAGGTGATTGAAGACCTGAACCTCAGTCCCTTTAGTAAGCTCGTCGGCTGTGAGGTCGTCACGGAAACCGGTGAACCCTTGGGTAAGGTGCGGGACTTCGAGTTCACGGGCAATGACGGCCGGGTCACCCACATTGTCATCGATACCTTTGGGGTTCCCCGGTTGCCCTCTCGCTTCCTGAGTACCTACGAGCTATCGATTGACGAGATCGTCAGCGTAGGCAGCGACAAGCTGATCGTATTTGAAGGGGCGGAAGAGCGTCTCAATCAACTCACCCGCGGCCTCCTGGAAAACCTGGGCATCGGCCGGCCGCCCTGGGAGCGAGAGGACGAGGACTACCTGCCACCGCCCATTGGCACTGAAAACCAGTTAGGAAGCGGTGTCCCCAGTCCGGCCCGCCGCCGACCCGCCACTGCCCGTACCTGGCAGCCTCAGGAAACCTGGGAAGAAGAAGTTGCGCCTCCACCCCGGCGCACAGCGCGGCCCCGCCCCGAACCTATTCCCCTCGAACCGGAACCCCTGGCGCTGGAGGAGGTTGAGCCGGTTGAAGTCTGGAGTCCGCCCCCCCGTCGCCCAGAGCCACTGGCCCGTGAGCCGCTTTACGAGGAAACCGACCTTGAGGCAGATGCCTGGGCTGAAACCGAATACCAAGCCCCCAAAGTGAACTTAACTGAACGCCAACGGATGCCCGAATACGAAGATGAGCGGGATTACTAGAGAGGCTTCTAGGCGCTGAGCTACTCAGTTAGTTTTCAATCACTAGGTCAAGGCCAGATTATTCAAATCGGTAAGAGGTTGTTGATAAGGTATAACCCCTTCGACCGAGGTTGCCCCATAGCCTGTTTCGTTTTAAGGACCATATCCTTGAGTAGAGGCATTATTAGGTAGGCTCTCTATTATGGATATAGCCGATTAGATTAGGAATACGACACTCTATTTCCACAGTAAGCACGGACAATCTCATCTATACTAGTGTCGGCAGGAGAATTCATCCTTAACCGCTTCAATGCACTGAAGTCGTGTTCAATGTCGTTGAGGTCTGGTGAATAGCTTGGTAGAAATAGAACCACATGTC
>JACYLR010000226.1 GCA_015272465.1 Gloeomargaritaceae cyanobacterium C42_A2020_066 | reverse complement strand
CGTTTCAAGTGGTGTTCCTGCTCCTGATGCTGGCGGCCACAATCGCGTGTCTGGTTTGTCTATATCGGGCCAGGGAAGGGCAGTGGCGAGGGATTTTTGCGGGACTCAGTAGCCTGGGCGTCGTCATTCTTGGTTTCCAGGATTCGGTCTTGGGGAGAACAGGATTTGGGGCAGTTTTTCGGCGGGATAATGAGTGGTACCTTTCCCACTTTTACTTTGGCACTCTGGTTACAGTTCTAATGATTGTTTCATTGGCGATCATCCAGGAAATCTATCAAGATCGTTCTCAAACCTGGCGAAAGGTGCATATTGGCTTGAACTGCCTGGCACTGGTTTTGTTTGTGGGTCAGGCAATGACGGGCACCCGTGACCTCCTGGAAATTCCTCTGAGTTGGCAGGAACCTTTTGTCTACTCCTGCGACTTTGTGAACCTGACGTGCCCCACCCCGCCGCCGCCTTAGGGGTATTGAGACGTGTGGGCTGACGCAACCATCTGGGCTTGATACACTTGAGGCCCGCTGGATGGATCACCCCCATGTTGATTCTTAAGGCTTGGCACCTGGATAAGTCCCGTTGCCGGAGGAGATCGAGTCTCGGCCGGCCGACCTACGTTTACAGAAGAAAAGTTTGTTGAAGGCGGGGCTACGGGCTTTTTTTGTCGAGGACCGAGATCTCATTGGTCAAGTCCCGTGGTTCCGGGCCTTTTTAGCAGGGGAAGAGGTGAGGTTTTATGTGCAAGGGAGTGGGGTTTATCACCTTGCCAACATGGGCTGCGTGAGCCAGGAGGTCTATTTGGTGCGGGCACCGCTGCCCCCGGTCGCTCCCCCAAGCATTTTTCTCTGTGACCAGACTGACTATCTGGCTTCCAGTCAAACCTTGGGTACCCTATTGACCCAGGCCATCGTCCAGGTGAAGCAGGTTGACTCAGTAAACCTTAGGCTCCAGACCTTACCCCGGCCGGCCGCCGGCGGGATTCGCCTAGACACGGAGTTGCGGCGGCGTATTCGGCAGGCCCCGGTGGTGATTGCTGATGTGACTCCCGTTGCCGTCCTTGGAGGGCAGGGTTTGCCCAGTTCCAGTGTGTGTTTAGCAGCCGGCTATGCCCTGATGGCCAAGGCTCCGCACCAGGTACGCCTTGTCAACCTCGGCCGGCCGGAAGCGAGCTTTCAAAACCTAGAGCATCCCTTTAGCCTCAGTAAGGAGTTGTACCTGAATGCCGCTCATCCCCAACAGTTCGCCACCACCCTGGTGACCTACCTGGAAGAGGTGCTGCGGCGGTATCGCTTGGCCTAATCTGGGTGGAGGATCGGGGTCTTAGCCTTGCCGCGGCCGGCCGGCCGGGCCTACAGTGTAGGGGAATCAATGAGCACCCGCCTGTGGCCCTGGGAGGCGCGCTGACCTATGGATACCCGAGTTCTCCGCCAAAACCTGCGGGATTCCGATCGCTATTTCCGCCGCGGCTTCGGGCGGGATGCGGAAGTGACCCCCATCCTTCAGGACGAGTACCAGGGACATCTGGTGCAGCAGATTCGGGCGCAGCAGTTTCGGATGGTGCGGGGGGACGTCACCATTCATCTGGCCGAAGCCTTCGGGTTTTGCTGGGGCGTCGAGCGGGCGATTGCGATGGCCTACGAAACCCGCCGCCAATTTCCTGCCGAGCCGATCTGGATCACCAACGAAATCATCCACAACCCCTCAGTTAACGACAACCTGCGCCAGATGGGGGTTCAGTTTATCCCTGTCCTCGATCAGGGCCAGAAAGACTTCTCCGTGGTCGGTGAAGGGGATGTGGTGATTCTGCCGGCCTTCGGGGCCAGTGTCCAGGAAATGGAGCTGCTGCACCGCAAGGAGTGCGTAATTGTAGATACCACCTGCCCCTGGGTGTCCAAGGTCTGGAACCGGGTGGGCAAGCACCAGAAGGGCGGCTATACCTCGATCATCCACGGCAAGTACAAACACGAGGAAACCATCGCCACCAGCTCCCATACGGACAAGTATCTGATCGTCCTCAACCTGGAAGAAGCCGAATACGTTGCCGACTACATCCTCCACGGCGGGGATCGGGAGGCGTTTTTAACACGCTTCCAGGCTGCCTGTTCCCCAGGATTCGATCCGGATCAGGACTTGGCGCACATTGGCATCGCTAACCAGACCACCATGCTCAAGGGCGAAACCGAGGCGATTGGCAAGCTGTTCGAGCGCACCATGATGCGTAAGTACGGCCCCAATAACCTCTACGAGCGGTTCCTGAGCTTCAACACCATTTGCGACGCCACCCAAGAACGCCAAGACGCCATGTTTGACCTAGTCAAGGAAAAACTGGACTTGATGGTGGTGATCGGTGGCTTCAATTCTTCTAACACCACCCATCTCCAGGAAATTGCCATTGAGTACAACATTCCCTCCTACCACATCGACAGCGCCGAGCGGATTGGCCCTGGCAACCGGGTGGTTCACAAACCCCTCAGCCATGACCTGAACTATTTGGAGATTCAGGAAAACTGGCTGCCGGCCGGCCGAATCACCGTCGGCATTACCTCCGGAGCATCGACCCCTGACCGGGCCGTCTCTGACGTAATTGCCAAGATCTTTGCCATCAAGGAAGCCCACGCCAACGTAGAGGATGCCGCAGGAACGCGCGTCTAGGAGTAAAGAGCCATCAGGGCAAGGAACAGCCTGGTACCATGGGCCTGTATGGACGACGAGCTTTTCAGTCTCAATGGCCAGGGCACGTGGATTAACCCCCTGGATCAGCCCCCGGAGCCGGAACCTGAACAGCCGGATCCTGACCTCATGTTGGCCCTGCTTGAGGATAGCGATGTCCTGAAGCGTATGCAGGCTGCCCGTGCCTTCTGCGAACTCCAGGATGGCCGGGCAGGACTTCGGTTGATTCCACTCCTTCAAGATGCCTGCCCCCTCGTTCGGGTCAGTGCTGCCTATGCCCTGGGTCGTAATCCCACCCCTGAGGCCATAGACCCCCTGATCCAGCAATTGGATGAGGACTGGAACGGCTACGTTCGTAAGGGGTTAGTCTGGGCCTTAGGGAATTGCCGGGATTCCCGCGTCTTGCCGTCCCTGATCACTGCCCTGCAAACAGATATTGCTGCGGTGCGTCTGTGGGCCGCCAGCGCCCTCACCCAGACAGAGCACCTGGATGCGGAGGCTCGCGTCGGGGTGAGTACCGCCTTGCAGAAAACCCTAGAGATGGATCCAGTGCCTGCTATTCGGAGTAACTGTGCCTGGGCCTTGGGGCAACTGGGACTGGACTTGCCGATGGGGGATGCCTACCACCAGCTCATCACAGCGCTGATGGCTGCCCTAGAAGACGCAGATATGGGGGTGCGGGAGGATGCCCGGGCGGCCCTGGTGAAGTTGGGGCATCCCAAGGGCCTGCAACGGATCGAAGAGTTGGAGCAGGAGGGCTGGCTCTAGGGTGCCCATCGGGGTGCGATATGCTGAAGCCGATCCGAACCCTGAACGGTTCCAACCCTGTTATTGCCGTGACCTGAACCGATATGGATGCCAAGCAGCTCATGCAGCGCTATGCCGCAGGGCAGAAGAACTTTCATGACCTTGACCTGCGGGGTCTCAACCTCCAGGGGGTGGTGTTGGCCGGCGTCAGCCTCAAGGGCTGTCAACTGGCGCGGGCCAATCTGCACCAAGCCAATTTGAGCCGCTGTAATCTTCAGGGGGTGGACTTACATGGCGCCGTCTTGACGATGGCCAATTTGCGGGGGGCCAATTTGAGTCAGGCGAACCTGGATGACTGCAACCTAGCCTGGGCAGACTTTGAAGGGGCTAATTTGCGGCAGGCGACGCTGCGGCGGGCCAGTTTTAGCTTCCCGGCCTGGCATTTGCCCCGCTGGCTGTTTCTGGGGGCCAGTCTGTTGGGGTTCCTGCTGGCCCTGGCAATGGCTATCAAGGGCCAGTTGATGGGTCTGCTGGGTGGTCTAGGGTTTCTGGCTGTACTCTTTGGCTTGGTACGCAACCGGACGATGGCCAATCTCAAGAAGGCTGACCTGCGGGACGCTAACCTGTCCCAGGCGCAACTCTTGGGTGGGTATCTGCGGGGTGCCTACCTGGAGGGAGCGACCCTGCCCCACGGCCGGCCGGCCGGAGTCCTGAGTCAGGTCTTGCCCTGGGATTGAGGCCCAGTTAGCCCGTCCAGGCTGGTAAGACAAGCTGAGACAGCCGGCCCTGTGATGGTGGCACGTCGCCCTTGGTCAACCATTTCTAGGACAACCCCCATGCCTTCCGGGGGTGGGGTTCTGAGGCGCTCCGGCCATTCAATCGCCACGAGGCCGGCCGGCATCTCCTGCCAGTAGAGTTCGGGGTGGAGGGCTTCCACCTCATCGGGATCAAGGCGGTAGAGATCCAGGTGGTAGAGGGGCAGACGGCCCTCTGGAAATTCCTGAGCCAGGGTAAAGGTGGGACTGACCACGTCATCTGCAATCCCCAGGCCGGCCGCCAGCCCCTGCACCAGGGTGGTTTTGCCACTGCCCAACGGCCCAGACAACTGCAACACTGTCCCCGCTGGCAGACACCCAGCCAAGCGATACCCCAGAGACCAGGTAGCGTGGGGGGATGGGAGCCAGACCTGCATGGTTACCAGAGATTCTGGGTACGGCCGAACCAGCGGAGGATCACCTGGGCCAGGCGCTGGGAATTGTGACGGACACGACCGGTGTGGGTATCCTCTTCCAGCAGTTGCGCGAGGAGAATGCGATACCCCATTTCCAACACCTGTGGTCGATCGAGTTCGACAAAACCCGCTCCCGCCTGGGCGTAGTGGGCCAAAATCGGGGGCGAGGGGGCGGATTTCTGCACTAGCACCGCGTCACAGAGCCGTTCGCCCGCCACCGCTTCAATGGCCTGGAGGTGCCTCGAAACTGTGTAATTTTGGGTTTCCCCCGGCTCGGTCATGGCGTTGCAGATATAAATCTTGGGGGCAGTGGACTGGCGGATAGCCTCGGTAATTTCGGGCACCAGTAGGTTGGGGATGACGCTGGTGTAAAGGCTTCCCGGCCCCACCAAAATCAAGTCCGCGTCCGCTAGGGCTTCCAGGGCACGGGGCAGGGCCTGGGGATAGCTAGGGGTGCAACCCACCCGGACAATCTCACCACCAGCCTTGGGGATTTGGGACTCCCCCTCGATCCGTCGGCCATCGGCCATCTCGGCCCAGAGGTGCACGTGATCTAGGGTGGCTGGCAATACCTGGCCGCGTACTGCCAAAATGCGGGAACTGGCGGCAATGGCCTGCTCTAGGTTTCCGGTAATCTCGGTCAGGGCCGTCAGGTAAAGATTGCCAAAACTGTGGCCGCTTAAGCCTTCGCCCGTGGTGAACCGGTACTGGAAGAGATCGGTGAGCAACCGTTCTGAATCGGCGAGCGCGGCTAAACAGTTGCGGATATCCCCCGGCGGCAAGACCCCAAATTCCTGGCGCAACCGACCGGAGGAACCGCCATCGTCGGCCACAGTGACAATAGCCGTGATGTTGGAACTGTAGGCTTTCAGGCCCCGGAGTAGCGTGGAGAGGCCCGTCCCGCCGCCCAAGGCCACAATCCGGGGGCCACGGGTGCGTCGCCGATGGGCCAACAGCACGTCCACCAGTTCCCCTTCACCTTGGGGCATCAGGACTTCGGTGAGGGCGTTCATGGAACGAGACTGGCCCCAGACCACAAGACCGATGCCAGCCAAAATGGCGGCCGGCCCGGAGAGATGGGCGGGTACCCGGCTGGTAATCCACCCCAGTGTGGTTTCCACAAACTGGAGGGTATTGTAGATAGGCGTCAGGCGCAGAGAAATCGCGGCCCCTAGAATGAGCAGCAGCAGGCCGATGGTGCTGATGAATAACCAGCGCTTCACCAGGAGTCCGGGCAGTAGCCACTTAGACCACTGGCGGAGGCGTGCCCGCCTCTGGCCGCTGCGGTACCGAAACTTGAGGCGGGAGGGCAGGCGAAACAATAGTACGTTGCCCACGCCTTAGCATGGGAGGGCAGAACGGTTCTGACTCTAGCAAACTCCCCGACTGGGAGCCTAGTCCTGATACAGACCCCGCCGATGACTGACCCGATTATTGTCCTCCATGATGTTCACAAGTCCCTGGGCGGCCGGCCGGTGCTTCAAGGGGTGAGCCTGGCTATCCAACCGGGGCAGGCGGTGGGGATTATCGGGCCATCGGGCACCGGTAAATCCACCATTCTGCGGCTGATTGCCGGACTCTTGACCCCTGATCAGGGTGATGTGATCATCCAAGGCCGGCCGCGACGGGGGCTGCTCCAGGATGACGACCATCCGGCCCGGGTGGCGATGGTGTTTCAGCAATCCGCCCTGTTTGATTCACTCACGGTGGGGGAAAACGTCGGTTTTTACCTCTACCAACACTCCCAGTTATCCCCGGCACGCATCCAGGAATTGGTGACCTACACCTTGACCCGCGTCGGGTTACAGGGCATTGAAGATCGCTACCCGTCCGAATTGTCGGGGGGGATGCGGCGACGGGTGAGCTTGGCGCGGGCGATTCTCGAAGATCCGGCAACGACCCTGGATGATCCGGATATTGTCCTCTACGATGAGCCGACGGCCGGCCTCGACCCGGTAGCCTCGACGCTGATTGAGGATGTGATGCGTAATCTTTACACCACTTCGGTAGGCTCTCCCCCGACCTACGTGGTGGTCACCCACCAGGAGAGCACGATCCGGCGCACGGTGGACTGGGTGGTGTTTCTCTACGGTGGCCAGATTCGCTGGCAAGGGCCGGCCGTTGACCTGGATCATACTGACAATCCCTACGTCCGCCAGTTTCTGAGTGCCAGTCTGGAAGGCCCGATGCAAACCCTGGAAGTGACCCCGACTGCGGGGGTTTCTCCCTAAGCCAGTACATAGGATAAACCCGATGACGGCGGCCCCAACCTCCACGCCCTACCCCCCAGCGACCGTGATCCAGTTGCAGGTCGAGGGTCTCAAGTGTGGGGCCTGTGTCCAGGCAGCGACCCGGCGACTGAAAGCCTATCCCGGGGTTCTGGAAGCTGTGGTCAATTTGGCCACCCACCAGGCCCAGGTGATCTGTGAGGCTGATGCCACCCCGGACGAACTAGCGGGCTTTCTCACTCAGGGGGGGTTTCCCAGCCAGCCCCTCACCCTGGATGCGCCAAACCCGGCCGGCCGGCCGGCCCTCGCCCCATCCGTGGCTTGGAATCTCAGTGTGGCCCTGGTTTTGGTGCTGCTTTCTGGCCTAGGCCACCTGCACCATTGGGGCATCCACCTGCCGGGGCTGAGCAGTATGGCCTTCCATGCTGCCCTGGCCACCCTCAGCTTGCTGGGGCCGGGCCGCTCGATCCTGGTGGATGGGGCACGAGGCTGGCTGCGGGGCGTACCGACGATGTACAGCCTCGTGGGCTTGGGGCTGATCCTCTCCTATGCCACCAGTTGGCTGGCGGTCCTGTGGCCAGCGCGGGGCTGGGCCTGCTTTTTCGATGAGCCGGTGATGATTACGGGCCTGATGCTGCTGGGCAAAACCCTGGAAATCCTGGCCCAGGGGCGAGCGCGCCAAGCGCTGGAAGTGCTGATCGCCCTGCAACCGACCACCGCCTGTCTGCTCCCCAGTCCCCAAAGCGGGGAGGGCTGGACAGTACCCGCCGCGACGGTGCTAGCTGGCCAGTGGGTTCAGGTGTTGCCTGGCGAGAAAATCCCTGTGGATGGGGTGGTGGTGGCCGGCCGCACCGCGGTGGATACGTCCCTGTTGACTGGAGAAGCCCTGCCCGTGCCTAAAGCGGAGGGGGATGAGGTTCAGGCGGGCACCCTCAATCAGGCCGGCCGCATTGTGATCCAGACGACTCACGCCGGAGCCGCCACCAGTCTAGGCCAAATCGTGTCCTGGGTAACCACAGCCCAACTGCACCAGATACCAGTCCAACGCCTGGTCGATCGGGTCGCTTCGGTCTTTGCCTGGGGCGTAGTGGCCTTGGCCCTGCTCACCTTTGGGTTTTGGGCTGGGCTGGCGCCGCGCTTGGGCTGGGGGTTACCGGCGGCTCCAACGTTGCTAGCCATCCAATTGGCTATTGCCGTGCTGGTGGTGGCCTGTCCCTGCGCCCTGGGTTTGGCGACGCCAACGGCGCTGCTGGTGGGCCTCACCGTGGGGGCGCGGCGGGGACTGCTGTTTCGGAATGGGGCGGTGCTGGAGCGACTGCAAGGGGTGACGACGGTCGTTTTCGATAAAACCGGTACCCTGACAACCGGCCGGCCGCAGGTCGTCGCCACCTGGTTGCCGAATCCGCCCCATCCTGCGGTGCCCACCTCCGATGCCTTACTCAAGCTGGCGGCCGCCTGTGAACAGGGCACCTGTCATCCTTTGGCCCAGGCGATCGGGGAGGCTGCCACGGCTCCCCTGCCACCCGCGACAGCCCACGAAACCGCGGCCGGCCGGGGGGTGACGGCTTGGGTGGCGGGGCATCAGGTTCGGGTCGGTGCTCTGGATTGGTTGGGGTTGGCAGACTGGGCTGATCAAGAACCCATCATCACCTGGGATCGGGCGGGGCAGACAACCCTGGCGGTGGAGGTGGACGGCCGGCCGGCCGGATTAGTGACAGTTGCAGACCTCCTCCGGCCCGAAGCGATGGCTGTGATCCGTGATTTGGCGCAGCAGGGCCTCCGGGTACGGGTGCTGAGTGGCGATCGGCCGGCCGCAGTTGAGGCGCTGGCGTCTACCCTAGGCTTACCCACCACGGCGGTGCAGGGGGGAGTTTTGCCTGTGGAGAAGGCGGCCGTCATTGCCCAGTTCCAGGCCCAGGGTGAGCAGGTGGTCATGGTGGGCGATGGTCTCAACGATGGTCCCGCCCTCACCCAAGCCGATGTAGGCATGGCCATGGCCAGTGGCACGGACTTGGCGGTGGAAAGTGCTCAGGTTGTCCTGACGCGGAACCACTTGGCGGATGTGGTCACAGCCCTGACTTTAGGTCGGGCGACGGTGCGTACCATTCGCTGGAACCTAGGCTGGGCTTTGGCCTACAACCTCCTGGGATTGCCCGCCGCGGCCGGGGTTCTCTGGCCCGTAACCGGGGGATTTCTCACCCCTGGGATGGCGGCCGGCCTGATGACCTTTAGTTCCTTGAGTGTGGTGCTCAACGCCTTGAGCCTCTACCGCTGGCAAACTGCTGCTGCTCCGCCCGGCGGTGTAAACCAACCGTTGCCTAGTTGCCTGTTAATGTGAGGTTTATTGTCTCCTGTTCCCACGCATAGCCTAGCTGAACCCCTAGGTCATAAGGCATTACATTGATCCTGGCTCCAGTATCGAGTAAACCCAAGGTTGCGGTCGCAACCTGCTGCCGAACTAGGGTCAGAGGTAGCTAGGGATAAGAAGCAGCTTGACCTTGGGTGGATTTACGGGAACTAAAAGCGTATCGTTCACCCTCAAACATAACCCTAAGTGTGTGAGGTATTCAGCATCTTGAGTAGCACATTTGCTGCTTGCGTGGCGTCATAGGGCGACCACACCGGATAAGACTCCCCTGGTTTCATAAGATCAGCTTCTTGCTGAGCCATTTCTGAGATTAAACCCACTGCCTGCTGTGGCTTGTGTTGGGATACAAGCGAATCGGTTAAAAGCTGCAAGGCCAATGCCTCTACAGAGAGTCCCTGTTGATTGGCCTGCTGTATAAGGCACTGTTCTAGTTCCAGTGGCAGGTTAAGGGTTAGGGTCATATGAAACCTCAACAGGCATCCAGTTTTCCGTACAGTCTTCTAAACATCTCTGATCGGCAGTGAGGAGTACATTGTCTACTGTGTATTGATTTTAGCTGCTGGGGCAGTTCTGAGGCGCGCCTGGAGGGATACGGGGGGGACGTACAACCTAGCTCGACGCCCCGACCTGTTCCCCGGAATCCCTCGACTAGCCGAGCCGCAGACATAAAAAAGTGGCCCCAAGGAGAGCCACTCAGGAAACTGAAGCCGTTGAGTCAGACTTCAGTCAGCAAAGGTTGCGGTCTATTCAACAACACCCTTGGTGATGTTCAACTGGCCGGTGCAAACGGGCGCAACGCTGTCGCCAGGAGACATGGTAGGAGCAGTCCCATTAGCTTCGGCAGGCTGGAGGGCTTCGCAGATGGCTTCTTGGAAGAGGACTTGCTCTTCGGTGACGTTTACACCACCCCGCTGGACGGTCACGATGGTCACATCCCGCTCTACACCATAGCTGTAGGGCTTCAGGGAGGTGTCGAGGGATTCACCGGTGGCGGTGACTTCGTCATCGGTTACGCCAGCGTCGTTGTACTTGTAGTTGGCGGTTTGGGTGGGCAGACCCAGAGCCAGTTCTTGGATGGAGCCAAAGCGGCTGAACTCAGCCCGGTAGGTCTTTTCGCCCTTGACCCAAGCTTGACCGAAGTTCTTGGCTTCGGACTGCTTGGCCTTGGCGGTTTGGTTCAAGAAGGCGGGCAGGGCGATGGCGGAGAGGATACCGATGATCACGATGACCACCAGCAGTTCAACCAGGGTGAAGCCTTCGTTGGACTTCTTCTTGGCAAGGTGCTGGAGGAGCTTGGCCTTCAGATCGAAACTCATGAGTAACTCCTTGGAATTGAGGTATTAGGTCAGGGAACCCTTCGGAACTTATGTTACCCGCCCCTTTTCAGGGAGCGATCACCTGGGGGGAAGATTTTCCCTCACCCCCGGCCCCTCTCCCAGAACGGGAGAGGGGCCGGGGGTGAGGATGCCCGGTGGCGTCTACTCAAGCCCGATCTTGAGTCGTGCCTGAGTGTGTAGAGTATTCGCTTGGCCTAATCTGTACATGGTCTTGGAGTGCCCATGCCCCCCGCGACCCGTTGTCCTCGCACAGTCTCGATCTGGCCCACCTGGATTGAGTGACTCGTGGGGCGACCCGCAGTCTACAGAAGTATGTCCTCCACACCAACGGCTTGGTTGATGCAGTAAGGGGTAAGGTTGGGAGTGAAGCTTGGGCGTCCATCACCCCACGCGCCCATGCTGAAGCTTGCTTCGATGAAGCTCATCATGTTGGGTCGAGAAAGCCTAGGAGGCCCTCACCCCCGGCCCCTCTCCCAGAACGGGAGAGGGGGGAATTAGGGGCAGGCACTGGGACGGCCCCAAATCAGGGTTTCTCGTTGGTAGGTGACTAAGCCGGGGGGATTGCCGCGGGGCCGATGGACGTGGCTGGGCCGGGTGTAGACGACGGGTACCTGCTGGCTGTGGCGGGCGCGGCTGTGGTAGGCGGCAATGTGGGCAGCTGTTTGCAGGTCGCTGTCTTCGGCCGGCCGGCCGGGGGGCAACCGCAGCAGGACGTGGCTACCGGGGATTTCTAGGGTGTGGAACCAGAGGTCGTAGTCGGTGGCGAGGCGGAAGGTGAGGATTTCGTTCTGGCGGTTGTTGCGGCCAACTAGGATTGGGTGGCCGTTGGGACTGGTGTAGTGGAGGAAGTGGGGACTGTCGCCGGATTTGTCGGTTTTGTCACTGGGTTTGCGCCAACCGGGGGGCGTGGGCAGATGGCCTTGGGCGCGCAGTTCCTCCTGGATGTCCTGGAGTAGGGCTAGGTCGGCGGTGTCGCACAGATCCTGGAGGGCGGTGTCGAGTTGTTCCCAGTAGTACCGTTCGGCTTCAACCTGGGCGAGGAGGGGTTGGACGGCTTGGTGGGCACGCTTGAGTTTCTGGGCGCGCTTGTAGAGGGCTTGGGCGTTTTGGATGGCGGTTTTGTCGGGGTTGAGGGGAATGGCAACCGGCCGGCCGGTGTGAAAGTCGGGCAGTTCGATCTGGGTGAAACCGAGGGTGCGTACCTGGGGATGGGCCATCAGCAGGTCGGCTTGGGCACTGGTGTGGTGGGCGCGGTCGGCTTCGGCGAGGCGGAGTTGAAAGGTTTCCCGTTTCTGGTGGAGTTTGAGGAGGTGGTGGCTGACTTTTTGGCTCAACTGTTGGTGGAGATGCTGGGTGGCTTGGTGCTGGAGCCGTTCGATGTAGTAGGCGCGCAATAGGTCGTGGACACTGGCGGCCGGCCGGGTGATGCCCCAGCCGAGGACGGTGTAGCCACTGGGTGTCCAGCCGGGTTGGAAATCCCGCTGCTGCACGCAGGTCAGCCAGGTTTGCCAGCAGGTATACAGATGCGTCCACTCCACAGGGGTCAGGTCGGGGGTTGTGGTGGTGGCATCAAGGCCGGCCGCTTGGGTCATGGCCTGTACCAACGCCGTGCTCAGGCCGCGGTAGGCTCCCAGGAGTGCCTTGCCTAGGGGCTGGGGAATGAGGGCAACCTGGTCGCGCCAGGCGATCAGCGATTCACTGAGGGTGGGGATTCGTTGGGTGAGAGCCGGGGGGGGCTGGTAGGGTTCGCCCGTGAGCAGGGGCCGGACGCGGGACTCTTGGGCGCTGACTTGGTGGGCACAGGTGATGATCGTGCCGGTAGCATCCGTGAGGATCACGTTGCTATAGCGGCCCATGACTTCCACATAGAGGTAGGCCTGGGGTGGATCGGCCGGCCGGCGGCTAAACCCAAGGGCCACTACCCGCTCCCAGGGGTCGAGGAAACGCAGTTCTGTCAGGGCCAGATTCCCCAACTGGTGCCAGAGTTGCTGACTGAAGGTAAAGGTGTCTGGTTGGCGGGGCGGCGGATCGGCCCAGGCCAGGCGGGCCGCCTGGGGGTGCCAGGAGAGGGCCAGCCAACCCCGCTGTTCCAGGGTGCGGAGATGGAGCAAAACCGTGTGCTTATCGACCTGGTAAACCTGTTCCAGGCGCGCGGGCAACCAGCCCCGTTCCAGTTCCGCACAGGCGGCCACCAGGGTTGTCAAATCGCAGGGCTGGATACGCGCCCCGGCATTTTGACCCACTCGCCGGGTCGGCGCGCTCGGTGTGGCAATCATGGCAGGGGTGGTAGGAAAGCGTTGCAGGGGGCGGAAACCCGTTCCGCATTAACCCGCCCAAGCTAGTATAGCGACCCGCTTCCTAATGAGGCCGCCGCATCAGTGCCATCGGGGCGCTGAGGGTGGACGAATGAGCAGCAAATTGCCGCGAACGCGATTCACTGCTGGGTCAGGGCAACCAGCGTGGCTTCCCAAACCAGTCGGGGTTGACAGTAGGCGAGCAGCGCCTGGTGGGCCTTCTCCAGGATCGAGAGTGTCGGTATCTGGTGGCGGGTGTCCCAGGCATACCGCTGGAGATAATCTACTAGCCATACCTGGGTTTCTGCGTCTAGATCCTGGGCGATCCGCCGGCCCGTGTCCAGCGCTTCGGCGACACTCATCTGGCCCTGGGTGAGGGCTGCCACCAAATCATCGGGCAGGGCTTGCCAGAACTGCCAATGACTAAGGGCCACCCCCGGCGATCCCCGCGCCAGCCGCAGCAAGTCCGGCCGGCCGAGGAGTTCGGTCTGCCCTAGGGTGGTGAGTACCTGGGTCATCTGCGCCGTGCTCAAGCGCCGACAGGGCAGCATCTGGCACCGGGAGCGAATGGTGGGCAGCAATGCCGACGCCTGATCCGCAAGGAGGATAATTACGGCCCGACCTGGTTCCTCCAGGGTTTTCAGCAGGGCATCCTGGGCGGCCTCGTTCATGGCTTGGGCGTCTTCGATCACCACCACCGATTGGGGCGCTTGCCAGGGCGGCCGGCCGACAAACGGGCCGATTTCCCGCACTTGCTCCAACCGAATCTGGGGGAAACTGAGACGCCCCGATTCCTTGGCCTTCACCGTCGGACTGACCCAGAGCAGATCGGGATGGTTGTCCGGCCGGCCGAGCAGCACCTGAATCAAGCCCCGTGCCACCACCCGCTTGCCAATCCCGGCGGGACCGTGGATCAGGTAGGCCGGTGCCAAGCGGTCGCGCAGCAGAGCCTGGGCCAGCAGAGTCACCACTAGGGTCTGACCCACTAGGGGGGCAAAGGCCGCTTCAATCGCTTCGGGCGTGACCATGGTCAGATGCCGCATCCCCTTGGCCCAGATGGTAGCGTAGAAAACGACGCCCTCTGCGAATTCCCATGTCCTCAGTTTCCCTGTTGCAGGGCCGTGGTCTGCCCCTCCCCGGCAATGATATTGATACCGACCGGATTATTCCCGCCCGGTTTTTGCGCTGCATTACCTTCGAGGGCTTGGGGGAACATGTGTTTACCGATGACCGTGCTCAGGCGGCCGGCCGCCATGCTTTCGATCAGCCCCAATACCAGGGAGCCAGCCTGCTGGTGGTCAACGCCAACTTTGGCTGTGGTTCCTCCCGTGAACATGCCCCCCAAGCCATTGCTCGCTGGGGTATTCGGGCCTTGATTGGGGAAAGTTTTGCGGAAATCTTTGCGGGCAACTGCCTGGCGATGGGCGTCCCCTGCGTCACGGCCGGCCCGGAGATCATTCAGCGCCTCCAGACAGCCCTAGAGACTGACCCTACTCAGACCCTCCGCCTCGATCTCGACCATCTCACCCTCACCTGGGGTAATCAGCAGGTTTCTGTCTATATGGCTGAAGGCCCCCGTCAGATGCTGCGTGCCGGAACTTGGGATGCCTGTGGCCAGTTGGTGGCCCAGACCGATGCCATCCGTGCAACGGCCGGCCGACTGCCCTATCTTCACTGGGGTTCGGCCGCCCAAGGCTCTGCTCAATCAGCGTGAACCCCTAGTCGCTATCTGGGTGCTAGTCTCCCTGTCGACATCCTGTTTCCGCTCAGCGGCCGGCGAGAAGTAGCCCCACATGAAGGGTATGGGACAGGCCAAAGGCTTTTGGAGCCAGCGCCCAACGGCCCGCCTACTACCTTCTTCACATGTGACGTACCCCTTCAACTCCCCGGGTAGGATTCGAACCTACGACCAATCGGTTAACAGCCGACCGCTCTACCACTGAGCTACCGAGGAAAGCGTCCCTTATACTAGCGACAACCGTTCACCCAACGCAAGCACATCGTCGTGCTGACCCAGACCCTGACCACCCTGCGGCATTTCTTCCTGCCCTTCACCCATCCCCAGGTGAGCCAATGGGCCGCCCCTGCCCGCTGGCTGCAACGCCTCACCTTTCTCTGGCTGTTGGCGGGCCTACTGGTGCTTTACTCCGCCTCCTTCGCCGTACAGGATGCCAACGGCGATGGGTTCTACATCATCAAACGCCAATTAGTTTGGGCCGCGGCTAGTCTGGCGCTCTATCACGGGGTCATTCGCTGCCCCTTGAAGACGCTGCTCCGGTTTGCCGCTTTCGGACTACTGGCTTGCCTGGGACTGCTGCTCACCACCCTCCTGGCTGGTACCGAAGTCAACGAAGCCAGTCGCTGGATTGCCCTTGGCCCCCTGCTCATCCAACCCTCAGAATTGGTTAAGCCCTTTCTGGTGCTTCAAGGGGCGCGTCTGTTTGGTCGCTGGCCTCGGCTTTCCTGGGGCACACGGGGGCTATGGCTAGGCATTTTCCTTCTGGTGATTGGGGCCATCCTCAAACAGCCCAACTTGAGTATGGCGGCCCTCACCGGGATCAGTCTGTGGTTGATGGCCATGGCGGGTGGTCTGCCGGGGGTGTATCTGGGCGGGTCTGCCGTGGTTGGGGCTGCCGCGGGCGTGATCAGCATTAGCCTCCGGGAATATCAGCGCCTGCGGGTGATTTCCTTCCTTGACCCCTGGGCCGATCCCCTAGGCAACGGCTATCAGTTGACCCAGAGCCTGATGGCAGTAGGGTCAGGCGGTATCTTAGGCAGCGGCTTTGGCCTCTCCCACCAAAAGCTGTTCTACCTGCCGATTCAGGACACGGACTTTATCTTCGCCGTGTTTGCGGAGGAATGGGGGCTTGTGGGGGGCCTCTTGTTTCTCACACTCCTCGCCGCCTATTGCGCGCTAGGGATTCAGGTGGCTCAACGTCTCCAAGACCCGGTGCAGCGCTTAGTGGCGACGGGTGCCACGGTTTTTCTGATTGGTCAATCCCTGCTCAATATCGGTGTGGTTACGGGAGCGCTCCCCACGACTGGCCTCCCGCTGCCCTTTTTCAGCTACGGGGGCAACTCCCTGCTCGTCAGCCTTGTGCTAGCTGGCTTTCTGGTGCGGGCAGCCCGTGAAGCTTATCAGGGGGTTGTGATTCCGCTGCGTCAACCGTCTCAAGACTCTAGGCCCACGGGTTGAGGGTAAACCGCGGGTTCGGCCGGCCGCAGCCCTAAGGCACGCACTGTCTCCGTATGAATGACCCATGATGAATCCCTGACCCTGGGTAAACACCTCAGTTCTGCGAGTAGCCCTCCCTCCCTTATCACGAGGGGTACGGGCACCCATGTCAGAATGGGAGCTGACCCCGTGCCGCTGTCCACTGCGCCATGAGTGCCCCGAACCTGCCCCCCCAGTACGAACCCCACGCCACGGAAAGCCATTGGCAGTCCTATTGGGAGCAAGCGGGTGTTTTTGTGGCTGATGCCCAATCCGCGGCAGAACCCTATTGCATTGTCATTCCCCCCCCCAATGTCACCGGCAGCCTGCACATGGGCCATGCCTTTGAGCACGCGCTGATTGATGTGATCATTCGCTACCAACGCATGGTGGGGCGCAACACCCTCTGGTTGCCTGGCACCGACCACGCCAGCATTGCCGTCAGTGCCCTGATGGATAAGCAACTCAAGGCGGAAGGTACCACCCGTCAGACCATCGGTCGCGAAGCTTATCTGGAGCGCGCCTGGCAGTGGAAGGCCGAGTCAGGGGGCACGATTGTCGGGCAACTACGACGGTTGGGGCTTTCGCTGGACTGGTCGCGGGAACGGTTCACGATGGATGAGGGCCTCTCCCAGGCGGTGGTGGAAGCTTTTGTCCGTCTCCATGACCAGGGCCTAATCTATCGGGGCGAATACCTGGTGAACTGGTGCCCAGCCACCCAGTCCGCGGTCTCGGATCTGGAGGTGGAATCCCAGGAGGTGGAAGGGCATCTCTGGCACATCCGTTATCCCCTGGCGGATGGCTCCGGGTTTGTCCAGGTGGCGACCACCCGCCCCGAAACCTTGCTGGGGGATACGGCGGTGGCGGTTAACCCAGAGGACGGTCGCTATCAGCACCTGATTGGCCAGACGGTGTTGCTGCCCTTGATCGGCCGGCCGATTCCGATCATTGCCGATGAATTTGTCGATCCCGAGTTTGGCAGTGGTTGTGTTAAGGTGACGCCGGCCCACGACCCGAATGACTTTGCCATTGGCAAGCGCCACAACCTACCCTTTATCAATATCCTCAACAAGGATGGTTCCCTCAACGACCAGGGTGGCCCCTTCGCTGGCCAGGATCGATTCGTCGCCCGCAAGAACCTGGTGGCCGCTCTAGAAACTGCGGGCCTCCTCGTCAAGGTGGAACCCCACCGCCACGCTGTTCCCTACAGTGACCGGGGCAAGGTGCCCGTCGAACCACTGTTATCCACCCAGTGGTTTGTGCGTATCAACCCCCTGGCCGAGAAAACCCTGGCGGCCCTCGACCACCAGGGACAGCCCACCTTCGTCCCGGAACGGTGGAGCAAGGTCTACCGAGATTGGCTCGTCCGGCTTCAGGATTGGTGCATCTCGCGTCAACTGTGGTGGGGACATCGCATACCCGCCTGGTTTGCCGTCAGTGAGACCGCAGGGATCATTACGGACACCACCCCCTACATGGTTGCCCACGATGCCGAGGAGGCGCTGGCTAAGGCCCAAGCTCAATTTGGGCCAGAGGTTCAGCTTGAGCAAGACCCGGATGTCCTGGATACCTGGTTTTCATCGGGACTCTGGCCCTTCTCGACCCTGGGTTGGCCGGCCGAGACCCCCGACTTGGAAACCTTCTATCCCACCACCACGCTGGTTACGGGGTTCGACATTATCTTCTTCTGGGTGGCACGGATGGCAATGATGGGAACCTGGCTCACTGGCCAGATGCCCTTCAAGACTGTCTATATTCACGGGCTGGTGCGGGACGAACACAACAAGAAAATGTCTAAATCCGCTGGCAACGGGATTGATCCCCTAGTCTTGGTGGAGCGCTATGGCTGTGACGCCCTCCGCTATGCCCTGGTTAAAGAAGTGACCGGTGCGGGCCAAGACATTCGCCTTGATTACAACCGGCGTACCCAAGAGTCCAGTACGGTCGAAGCGGCGCGCAACTTTGCCAACAAGTTGTGGAACGCCTCCCGATTCACCTTGCTTTACCTGGATGGCCAAACCCCAGCCCAGTTGGGGCTACCGGATGTGGATCAACTCACTTGGAGTGACCGCTGGATTCTCTCCCGCTACCACCAGACGGTTCAACAAACCCATCGCCATCTTCAGGGACTAGGGTTGGGGGAAGCAGCTCGCGGCCTCTACGAATTCCTTTGGGGCGATTTCTGCGACTGGTACATCGAACTGGTGAAGCCGCGGCTCCAGAATCGAGATGACCCCACCCGGCCGGCCGGCCAGCAAACCCTGGCCCATGTTCTGGAGGGGAGTCTGCGGTTGCTGCATCCCTTCATGCCTCACATCACCGAGGAAATCTGGCAAATCCTGACGGACGCCCAAGCCCAAGCTTGTCTGGCCCGCCAACCCTACCCAACGGTTCAATCCGCGGCCATCGACCCGCAACTAGAGCAGGCATTTGCCCTACTCATTGATGTCATTCGCGCCGCGCGCAATCTGCGGGCTGTGGCCGACATCAAACCCAGTGTCAGCATTAACCTGATTTTGCAAACCACCGACCCCAAGGAAATGGCCCTTCTGGAGCAGGGCGTAGGGTACCTTAAGGACTTGGCACGGGTGGGTGAAGCAACCCTGACAACCGAGCCACCACCCCTAGCCCAAACCCTGGTCGGCATGGTCGGAACCATCCAGGTGTTGCTCCCCCTAAGTGGCCTCGTCGATATTGATCTCCTGCACACCCGCCTCACCAAAGACCTGGAAAAACTCCAGACCCAAGTCAGCAGCCTGGCCGGCCGGCTGAACAACCCAGGGTTTGTCAACAAAGCCCCAGCCGATGTCCTGGCTACCACCCAATCTCAGCACCAAGAGATTCTGGCTCAGATTGAGATCCTGACAAGGCGGCTTCAGCAACTCAGGCCCTAAACTTCAGCGCCAGCAAAGTTATTCAGCTCACGTATTAGGTATACCTGCAAGGAGTCACACAGCCCTTGATTAGTAAATCCTTCCAGAAACTTTACTACCTAATTTCAGATCAAAAGCTAGATATTCTGAAACTACAGTTTCTCATCCTTTTCTCTTCTTTGCTGGAAAGTGTGGGCATTGGGATCACAGGCTCCTTCATCGCGCTTGCAGGTGTGCCAGACCTGATCCAGCGTCAAAAAATTCTAGCCGAGTTGTATGGATACAGCCAGAAGTACCTACTGATAGAGAAAACATCCTACTTTGTTGCTCTGATTGGAATCGTAATTATCATTATTTATGCTATTAAATTAGCTGTCAATCTCCATACGACTTGGTTAACTAGCTTACTGATCTTAAGAAATCAAATCGACCTCAAAGCCAAGCTTTTATCTGCTTATCTTGATGCCCCTTATGGGTTCCATCTAGAGGCAGACAGGGGAAAACTTGTCAACAACATATTACGGGAGACCGATATATTCTCAGGAACAATCTTGACGGAACTGGTTAATATGTTTTCCAATTTGGCCATGCTCCTATTCTTATCTGCACTCCTGGTGATTTCAAATGCTTTTAATTTCCTTGTTATGGCAGGAATTTTCATCATCACCTTCGGCATTATTCTTGGGATGAAGAAACGGCTGGCGACCTGGGGTAAAGGACTATCTGTGATTAATGCAGACATGATCAGGCTTATTAATCAAGGACTGGGTGGCATTAAGGAAATAAAGATTATTGGCTGCGAAGATCAGCTCAAATCTAGATTTGGTCAACAGGGCGCTATGTACATTAAATATTCAAACTCGCTGGGTATATCAGCCCTACAGCCCAAACTGGTCATCGAGATGATTGCCGTGACCTTTATTGTTGGGTTGACCTCGTTAACTCTTTTCACTGTGGGCGAAAATAATAACCTGATTGCAACTTTAAGTGTTTTCGGCCTCGTTTCTATTCGTTTAATTCCAGCATTGAACAGGGTATCTTCGGGACTGACACGGTTGCGGGGATCTTGGCACACAATTCACGAACTCTATCGAGACTTGCAGGTTAGTTCAGTCTTGGAGTATCAGGGTTTAGTTAAAAATTTAACAGGTAATAAGATCAAGCAAAACACTGAGGAAAAGATTGAGATCTTTTTCGGCGACCTCATAGAGATTGCCAACCTCTCTTACAGATATCCGCAAATGGAAAGTGATGCGCTGGCTAATATCTGTCTAACTATTCCGAAAGGGAGTGCAACTGCTTTCATCGGTCGATCGGGGGCGGGTAAGACAACACTGGTTGACCTTATTTTAGGGTTGCTTACCCCTACTGAAGGGGACATACGGGTGGATGGTCAGATTTCCATCTATAGCCATTTGAACCAGTGGTATAAGCTCATTGGCTACATTCCCCAATCGCTTTTTCTAATGGATGATAGTCTGGCCCGCAATGTTGCCTTCGGGGTGGCGGATCACCAGATCGACTACAAGAAGTTGGAAACTGTGACTGAGGCTGCACAACTTAGTGATTTGGTGAAGAACCTACCGGCCGGCCTGGAAACTCATATCGGGGAGGGGGGGGTGCGTCTCTCCGGGGGGCAACGACAACGCATTGGCATCGCCCGCGCCCTCTATCACGACCGGGAGATTCTTGTTTTGGATGAGGCGACTTCAGCGCTCGATCAGGAAACGGAGCAGAGTGTAGTTGAAGCCATACGACAGCTTGGCAAGACCAAAACGACGATCACGATTGCCCATCGTCTGGAAACCATTCGCCACTCTGATGTGATTCATGTGCTCGACCAGGGCCGTTTAATCCGGTCGGGGAGTTACGAAGAAGTTGTGCTCCGTAGCGGCTTTTCCCCAGACTGAACGGGAAGTCACGCTCGCCCGGGACTACAGCTTTAGTAGGGGCCGACGGATAGTTGATTGCCAATCTCTGAATGATTACCGGGGGGATGGCGTTGGTGCTGGCGCAGCAGTCGATGTTGGGGTGGCAGTGGGCGAAGGGGTAGGGCTTGGGGCG